>CANRBX010000044.1 GCA_947628955.1 uncultured Lachnospiraceae bacterium
GGTCATCAATATCATTCTGGCGCTCACTTTATTGGAGTGCGTGTATAGCATACTTCATTGATTCAACAGTTGAGGTATCCGATTTGGCATGGGCAGGCCCCGGGAATCATCTTGTTTGTGTGCGGGACTAAGTTCATTTCTATATATGTTTGGAATGACATTGAGCCTTTATATTGAAAAACATACGATTTCCAGATATAATGGGTTCAATAAATAAGAATTGCCGGAGGTAAATAGAATGTATAAAAAAGACAGATTTGAGAAAGTTTATTCACAGGGGACAGTAAACGTTATGGAAATTTGGGTAGATAGAGAGACAGGTGTGAATTATGTGTTTCATGCAAGCGGATATTCAGGAGGAATGGCACCGCTGCTGGACAGAGATGGAAAACCAGTTATCTCTCCAATTATGGATCGCTAAATTCTCGTTTTCATCAGGAATAAAGTGCGCAAAACCCTTATTTTCATCAGGAATAAAGTGAGCAAAACTCTCATATATATATGGTAGCGCCTGTGCAGTGACCAGACAGGTTCAGGCACGGGGAGCAGGAGGCAGTATATGAGAGGAATGGGCGGACTGCAAAAAGTGCTGTATCTCATTATGGCGGCGCTTGGACTTTATATTATCTGCAAAGTGGGGCTCATCCTGCTGGAAAGCAGCGCCGCGCAGCGGATTCTGGATTCCGGGCAGCTGCAGAGAAAGCTTGAGGACGCTGCTATACAGACCTGGGCGCCCGGATACGCTGCTTCGGTGGAGGAACGTGACGCGCCGGACTGGATAGCAGAGTGGATGCGCCAGCTGACGCCGGTCTGCAGTTATCTGGCGGACGGACAGGCTGTGCAGACGGAAGCGCCTGAGACCGGAGCAGAAGGATCTGGAACCGGAAAGCAGGAAGCGAACGCGGGCAGCCAGGCCGCGCGGGCCGGGGCAGGGAACGAGACCGAGAGAGCACAGACGCAGGAGACTGGCGCAGAAAAATCCGGGACGGGAGAGCAGAAGGTGTCTGAGACCGGAGCAGAAGGATCTGAGACAGGAAAACAGGAAGCGGACGCGGGCAGCCAGGCCGCGTGGGCCGGGGCAGGGAACGAGGCCGAGAGAGCACAGACGCAGGGGACTGGCGCAGAGAAATCCGCGGCAGGGAATGAGATTCGACAGACGAAAGCGCCTGAGACCGGAGCAGAAGCGTCTGAAACGGGAAAGGCAGAAACGGAGGACAACCCGGATGCCCCTCCGGATGCCACGGAGGCGCAGCCCGCCGCGGGACGGACGATCATCTCCGAGGAGCTTCTGCATCAGCTGGAGGATTACAATTACCTGCTGGCCAATTATTACACGGTGGACGAGGGGACGACGGCGGACGCCGGTCTGCTCGATGCGGATGCGCTGCTCGGCGAAGACCTGCGGCTTGCGCGGGATCCGTCGGTACCGCAGATCCTGATTTACCACACGCATTCTCAGGAGACGTTTCTGGACTCAGAGGAAGGGAAGACGGAGGATTCCATCGTAGGGATGGGAGAGGTGCTGGCGCAGGAGCTGCGGGATGTCTATGGGTACAATGTGATCCATGACACGGGGGTCTACGATCTGGTGGACGGCGTACTCGACCGCAGCGCCGCCTATGACTACGCGCGGGAAGCGATTGAGCAGATCCTGCGTGATTATCCGACCATCGAGGTGATCATAGACCTGCACCGGGACGGCGTAGACGACATCAAATTTGTCACAGAGATAGACGGGCAGCCAACCTCGATGATCATGTTTTTTAACGGGATCTCCCGCGACAGCCAGGATCACCCGCTCGCGTGGCTGGAGAACCCATACGTACAGCAGAACCTGGCGTTCTCCCTGCAGCTGCAGCTGGCGGCGCAGCAGAAATATCCGGGTTTCACGCGGAATATTTATCTGAAGGCGGAGCGCTTCAACCTGCATCTGCGGCCGCGCTCTGTGCTGATCGAGGCCGGGACGCAGCTGAACACCGTACAGGAAGAGCGCAGCGCGATGAAGCCGCTCGCCGAGCTGCTGCATCAGGTGCTGGGCGGAGGATAAGGGTCCGGCTCCGGTGCGGCGGGGCAGAGCCGGCTTTCTCAGCCGCCGTGCTGCATGAACCCTGTTTTAAAGGGGGCTTTTCATGTATTTCCGGGCGTCCGCTCCCGTATTGAAGATCAGGTCGAGGATGGACACCGTATGCTCAAAGGTCCCGAACAGCTGCGGATACTCCGGGTAGCCGTCATAATTCATGTAGGTAAGCTTAATGCCTGCGTCCTCGAATACCTGGTTCACGATGTAATCTCTGGCGGCCGGGCCGGACAGATATTCATCTCCGCCGCTGTCTTTCACGAGGGCGGCCAGGCGCTCCGTCTTGCCGTCTGCCAGCGTATAGTCGGAAGACCAGGAGATCTTCGTCCTGATGCCGAGAATGTCGCAGATCTCGGTGAGGAAAAGATAGTTGACCCGGCTCAGGTAATCCTCTTCCCTGCATCTCTGATAGATATCGCTGATACGCTCAGAGTAATCTTTAAAGAAAGGCGCGTGCGCGTAATTGACAGAAAGCGTGCGCCAGTGAGAGTCACACCAGTCGTGGCCCGAGACGCGCGTCTCATTTATTTTCTGATAATATTTTCCCTTGGATTCGACCGGGATCGTCAGCCACTGCAGGCCGGACTGTGTCTTGATCTTATTGCGGTTCCGCCAGTCGCGCCGCGTGTACTGCATATCGTCGTACAGGATAAATTCATCCACCATTCCGATCAGATCGAAGTATCCCTTCCATGGAATATAATTGGACTGTAAAATAGCAACCTTCTTCAAGAGAGTCCCTCCAGTTTTTCTTTAGATTCTGTACCGCATTGATTATATACTATCCTTATTAAAAAGAAAAGGATTGAGTTTTCCATTCCCGGATGATACAATGTACGCGAAAGCAGTGAATCGTGCTATTCGGTGCCGGATATTTAGAAGAACCTGCGGCGCAGGAAAGCCGGAAAAATCCGTTGCGTGGGAAAGCCGGAGTGCCTTCGGGGCCGGAAGGACGCTGCTTCCTCTGCCGGCAAAGCGAACATCTCAGAGAGTGAGACGATCATATGAAGAAGATCATGATTTTGGGAGCCTCCTATTCGCTGGTTCCCCTGATCCGGGCCGCGAAGCGGCTTGGCTACTATACGATAGTGACAAGTATTCCCGGGGATTATCCGGGATTTTCTGTGGCGGATGAAACGTGCCTCTGCGACATCACGAAGCCGGAGGACGTGCTGGAGGCGGCGCGTGCGCGCGGGATATCCGGCATTGCCACGTGCTGCATGGATGTGGGGCTTCGCAGCCAGGGCTATGTGGCGTCGGCGCTCGGCCTGCCGGGGCCGTCGTGGGAGACGGTGCAGGTCTGCACGGACAAGGCGAAGATGAAGCAGGCGTTTCAGCGCGAGGGCGTAAACACGGCTGCGTATTTTCGGATCACCTGCCAGGAGGATCTTGAAGACGCCTGCGGACGGCTGCGTTTTCCGGTCATCATCAAGGCGGTTGACCAGATGGGGGGCCGCGGGATTTTCCGCTGTGATACGAGAGAAGAACTTTTCAGCTCCTACCCGAAGACGATGGCGGCGACCCGCGAGGATTACTGCATTGTGGAGGAATTTCTGCAGGGAATGATGTTCGGCACCGAAGTGATGGTGGAGGACGGACAGATCGCCTATTTCCTCCCGTCCGGGGACGAGCTGAACAGCAGAAACCCGTTCTTTCTGATGGGGCATCATACGCCCTGCGAGGAGGTACAGCCCTTCGAGAGAAAGATCAGAGAGCAGATTGAGCGCGTGATCCGTGCGTACGGCGTCAAAAACAGTCCGATGAATTTCGATTTGATGCTTCTGGACGGGGAAATTTATGTGATCGAGGCGACGGCGCGCGCAGGCGCGACCTGCCTGCCGGAGCTTGTCGGTATTCATTTCGGGGTCAATTATTATGAGATGCTGATCCGTCTTTGCGCAGGGGAGAAGGTAAGCCCTTATTTTCAGAGGCCGAAGGCGGAGCGCGTTCCCTGCATCGTGAAGCTTCTGGAGGCGAAGCAGGCCGGGGTCGTGGAGGCGGTGATACCGGGGACGCCGGTGGGCGGAGATCTCGTCGACCTGTCGTTTAACATCGGGGAGGGAGATACGGTCCGCCTCATGGAAAACGGCCGCGACCGTATCGGCCAGGTGATCGTAAAAGGAAGCAGCCTAAAGGAGTGCAGGGCGTTTCTGGAGACTGTGCTGGAAAGGATTCAGGTAAAGGTTAAGGAATGAAGAAGAATAAAAAACGAAGTCTGCTCCTGATCTTTCTGGTGCTCCATGTCAGCCTGATGTTCAGCTCCCTGAGCGGAGTCTGTTCAAAGCTGGCCGCGAACGCGGGCTTTCTGTCGCCGGGGTGGGCCTTCTTTTACGGACTGTCCCTGTTCATCATGTTTGCCTACGCGATCGTCTGGCAGCAGGTGCTGAAGCGGCTGCCGCTGTCGGTGGCATATGCGAACAAGCCGGTCAGCCTGGCGTGGGGGATGATTTGGGGAGCGCTGATCTTCCGGGAGACGATCACCTGGAACATGATCCTGGGGGCGCTGATCATTTTTGCCGGAATCTGTATTGTGGTGAGTGCGGATGAATAGTGTATGGGCTTATGTGGGGATTTATCTGTGTTCTGTGTTTGTGGCGTCCCTGTCGCAGATCCTGCTGAAGACGGCCGCGAACAGGCATTACCCCACCCGGATAAAAGAATATATGAACCGCTATGTGATCGCGGGCTATGGGCTGCTGTTTATTTCCACGATCCTGACCATGCTCGCGCTGAAAAAGGTGCCCCTGTCATGGGCCAATGTGATCGAGTCAGCCGGCTATTTCTTCGTATTTATTATGGGGTATCTGATCCTGAAGGAGCGGTTCTCGAAGCGGAAGGTGCTGGGAATCCTGGTGATCTTTGCGGGGATCGCCGTGTTTCTGCTGTAAACGGACGGACCGTACATGCGGCGCGCCGGATGGGTTGTAAGCGTGCGGATCGTACAGAACCGCGCCGGCTGAGTTTGGATGTCTCCAGGGCGGATCCGTGCCCCGGACATCGCTTAATTCGAAGGAGAAAGGAAAGAGAGATGCTTTTATCTATTGTGATCCCGTGCTACAAGTCAGCGAAGACGATCCGCAAGGTCGTGGAGACGAGCATGGAGGTAATCGATAAAATCGAGGATCTGGACTGCGAATTTGTGCTGGTCAACGATTTCTCGCAGGACGGCACGGACGAGGCGATCTGGCAGCTGGCCAGGGATTACCCGAATGTGAAGGGGATCAGCCTTGCGAAGAATTTCGGGCAGCACAATGCGATCATGGCCGGCCTGCATGAGACGTCGGGGGATTACATCATGGGGATGGACGACGATATGCAGACGCATCCCTCACAGATCCCAGCGTTTATCGAGAAGATGCGGGAAGGCTATGATGTGGTCTTCGGGATCTACCGGAAGCGGAAGTTCAGCTTTGCCAAGAATTTTTTCAGCAAGATTGCTTCCTTTATCATGTGGCACATGGTGGAGCGCCCGAAGGGCCTGGAGGCGAGCAATTTCTGGTGCTGCAGACGGTATGTGCGGGATGAGCTGGTCAGATACGACGGCTACAACCTGTACCTGCAGATCCTTTTCTACCGGACGACGGGAAATATCGCAAACATCGAGATCGAGCACTTCTCCCGGGAAGAGGGAAAGTCAAACTACAATTTCATGAAGTCCCTGAAGCTGTTTATGACATTCATGAATTATACGGTGGTCCCGCTCCGCATGGCGACGATCGTCGGGACGCTGCTTTCCATGACAGGATTTATCGCGACGGTGGCGATCTTTGTGCGGAAGCTTCTGGATCCCGAGGTCACGCTTGGATGGTCCTCGCTGATGTGCGTGATCATGCTCCTGTTTGGATTCGCGTTCCTGATCCTCGGCGTGATCGGGGAGTACATAGGCAAGCTGATCCTGAACATCAGCAGGACGCCCCAGTATGTGATCCGTAAGACAATTAATATAGAGGAAAAGGCTGGCCCGGCCCCGCAGGGGCAGGAAAAAGGCAGGCACACAGGGACATGAGCCCATGCCCTGCGGACGAAGAGTGAAAGAAACGCATGCTGACAGATACCAGGAGGAATATAAGTGGCTGTAAATCAGGACAGAATCAGAAACTTTTGCATTATCGCACATATTGACCACGGCAAATCGACGCTTGCGGACCGCATCATCGAGATGACGGGCCTGCTGACAAGCCGCGAGATGCAGGATCAGGTGCTTGACAATATGGAGCTGGAGCGGGAGCGCGGCATCACGATCAAATCGCAGGCGGTCCGGCTGATCTACAAGGCGGACGACGGGGAAGAGTACATTTTCAATCTGATCGATACACCGGGACATGTCGATTTCAACTATGAGGTTTCCAGAAGCCTTGCAGCCTGCGACGGAGCGGTGCTTGTCGTGGACGCGGCGCAGGGCATCGAGGCGCAGACGCTGGCGAATGTCTATCTGGCGCTCGACCATGACCTGGACGTCATGCCGGTCATCAACAAGATCGACCTGCCGAGCGCGGAGCCGGAGCGCGTGATCCATGAGATCGAGGATGTGATCGGGATCGAGGCGGAGGACGCGCCGCAGATCTCCGCGAAGACGGGCCAGAACGTGGAAGAGGTGCTGCGCAAAATTGTTGAGAAAATCCCGGCGCCGAAGGGCGATCCGGATGCGCCGCTGCAGGCGCTGATCTTCGATTCGGTCTACGATTCGTACAAGGGTGTCATCGTCTTCGTGCGCATCATGCACGGCACGGTCCGGAAGGGCACGCCGATCCGCATGATGGCGACCGGGGCCGAGGCCGAGGTCGTTGAGGCGGGCTATTTTGGTGCGGGACAGTTCATCCCCTGCGAGGAGCTGAGCGCCGGCATGGTCGGCTATCTGACCGCAAGCCTCAAAAATGTGAAGGACACGCGCGTCGGCGATACGGTGACGAATGCGCTGCGGCCGTGCGCATCGCCGCTTCCGGGCTACAAAAAGGTAAATCCGATGGTGTTCTGCGGCATGTATCCGGCGGACGGGGCAAAGTATCCGGATCTGCGGGACGCGCTGGAAAAGCTGCAGCTCAATGACGCCTCCCTGCAGTTTGAGCCGGAGACGTCCGTTGCGCTCGGGTTTGGCTTCCGCTGCGGATTTCTGGGACTTCTGCACCTGGAGATCATCCAGGAGCGCCTGGAGAGAGAGTACAACCTCGACCTCGTGACGACGGCGCCGAGCGTAATCTACAAGGTACACAAGACGAACGGGGAGGTCATCGACCTGACCAATCCGACGAACCTGCCGGATCCGTCCGAGATTGAATACATGGAGGAGCCGGTGGTGGCGGCCGAGATCATGGTGACGACGGATTACATCGGCCCGATCATGGAGCTGTGCCAGGAGCGGCGCGGCATGTATGAGGGCATGGAATACATCGAGTCCACGAGGGCGCTTTTGAAGTATACGCTGCCGCTCAACGAGATCATCTACGACTTTTTTGACGCGCTGAAATCGCGGTCGCGCGGATATGCGTCGTTTGATTACGATATGAAGGGCTATGTGCGCTCGGAGCTCGTGAAGCTGGACATTCTCGTGAACCGCGAAGAGGTCGACGCGCTGTCGTTTATCGTGCACGGGGAGACGGCCTATGAGCGCGGCCGCAGGATGTGCGAGAAGCTGAAGCAGGAGATTCCGAGGCAGCTGTTCGAGATCCCGATCCAGGCTGCGATCGGCAGCAAGATCATCGCGCGCGAGACCGTCAAGGCGATGCGCAAGGATGTGCTCGCCAAGTGCTACGGCGGCGATATCACGCGAAAGAAAAAGCTGCTCGAAAAACAGAAGGAAGGCAAGAAGCGCATGCGTCAGATTGGCAATGTGGAAATCCCGCAGAAGGCCTTCATGAGCGTGCTGAAGCTGGACGACAAGTAGGAGGACTGCGTGCGGGACCTGGAGCTGTACATTCACATTCCGTTTTGCGTGAGAAAGTGCGCATACTGCGATTTTCTCTCCATGCCGGCGGACATCCGGAGGCAGGAGGAATATCTGCGCGCGCTGAAAAGAGAGATCTGCCTGTTCCCCCGCAGGGAGGAATACCGCGTCAGCACCGTTTTCTTCGGGGGAGGCACGCCGTCCGTCCTTCCGGCCAGGTGGATCGCAGAGCTGATGGAGCTGATCCGCAGGGAATTCCGGCTTGAAACCGGGGCGGAGGTGACGCTGGAGTGCAATCCGGGAACAGCTGACGCGCAGAAGCTGCGGATATACCGGGAAGCGGGGATCAGCCGTCTCAGCCTGGGGCTGCAGTCTGCGGACGGCCGGGAGCTGGAGCTGCTCGGGCGGATCCACACGTGGGAGGATTTCCTGCGCACGTACGACGCGGCGCGGGAGGCCGGGTTTGAGAATATAAATACAGATCTGATGTCGGCGCTGCCGGGCCAGACAGTGCAGTCTTGGGAGCGGACGCTCAGGCGCGTGCTGGCGCTGAAGCCGCCGCACATCTCGGCCTACAGCCTGATCATTGAGGAAGGGACGCCTTTTTATGAGCGCTACCGGGAGGACGATGAACTTCGCGCCCGGGGGGAGCAGCCGAGGCTCCTGCCGTCGGAGGAAGAAGAGCGCAGGATGTACCGCTTCACGGAGGAACTGCTCGCGGAGGCAGGGCTGCGGCGCTATGAGATCTCCAACTATGCGCTTCCGGGGTACGAGTGCCGCCACAACATCGGCTACTGGACCGGCGCGGAGTACGCCGGATTCGGGCTTGGGGCGTCGTCGTTTCTGAGGTTGGTTTGTGTGGGGGAAACACAGCGCGGATGCACATATGAAAGGATCCGGAACACAGAGGATATGGAGGCATATCTGGCGGGGGACGTCTCACAGCGCGAGATCGTGCCGCTCTCTGTGGAAGACCGGATAGAAGAGTTCATGTTTCTGGGACTGCGGATGATACGCGGGGTGTCCGAGGCAGAATTCCGGGAGCAGTTTGGAAGATCTGTCGATGAAGTTTATGCGCCGGTGCTGCGCAGGCTGTGCGCTCTGGGACTGCTCGTGCGCAGGGAGGGGCGGATCGCGCTCACAGAGCGCGGACTCGACCTCAGCAACCCGGTGATGGCGGAGTTCCTGCTATAGGGCTTCTTTTTTTGCGATCTCGCCGGCTGCGTAGTCATAGATAAGGCGGTAATCGTCCTTCGTATAGTGAATGCCGTCGAAGGGAATGATCTCATGTGCCTTGATCTCTGTATAGCTGTCCAGATAGGTATCCGGAAACAGGCTGCGCAGATGATTGTTAAAATCGGCGATCTCTTCGTTTGTGATGTTGTGGCAGACCTCCGGATCGATAGGATTGACCGACAGGAAATAAAAATGGGTATCCGGATATTCCTCTGTCAGGGACTGGTACAGCTCCATGTACCGGTCCATGTTGTCATAGTCGTTCACCCCGAAATTGAGGACGACCGGGCAGTCTGGATATGTCTGGACTGCCTTTTTCATCTCTTCCAGTCCCGTCTCAGCAAACCAGCTGTAGCCCTCGCCGGCAGCGCCAATGTACAGATCCGCGTTATTGAGCGCTTCCTTCATGCCGAGTGTCCGGGAATCTCCGACCCAGATGGCGAAGGGCCCGGAGGAATTCTCCTGCGCGGCTCCCTCTGCGGTGTCCTCCTGACCGGCCTGGCTGCCCGCAGCAGTTCCGTCAGCCTGTCCGTCCGCGGCGGCTGTTTCTGCGCGCTCTCCTGAGGCGGCCTCGCTGAGCGCCCCGATCACGGCGTCTGCTTCAGACTCCGTTTTGCTGTTCTGAGCCGGAAAGGCCTCATCTCCGTACTGCCAGGTCAGGTAGGCTGCGAGCGCACACAGTATCACGATGGCGGCCGCAGCAAGACCGATACAGGCAAGTGTATTTTTTTTCATATAATATGACTCCCCATAAACAGTAAATGACAAAAATAAGTACTGAGTTATACTATACCATATTTATACAGAATGTCAAATAATATAGTTCGCGAATTTCCGACAGGATACCGCAGCGCGGGCCGGAGAGCGCTGCGCCGGTCATAAAAAATGGTCATAAAAAATATAAGAAAATTGAAAAAAGAGTATTGACAAAACCAGATCGTGGTATTATATTATGAGCGTAAGATGTTAGCACTCGATTGGAGAGAGTGCTAACAAGGGAGGGAGAGAGGTTCAGATGCAGCTGGACGACCGGAAATGGACGATCCTGAAAGCGATCATTAAAACATATCTGGAGACCGGAGAACCGGTCGGGTCGCGGACGATATCCAAGTATGCAGATCTGAATCTGAGCTCCGCCACGATCCGCAATGAAATGTCTGACCTGGAAGAGATGGGGCTGATCCTTCAGCCGCATACCTCGGCGGGCCGGATCCCCTCCGACGCAGGCTACCGCCTGTACGTGGACTGCCTGATGGAGGAGAAGGAGCGCGAGGTCACCGAGATGAAGGAGCTCGTGCTTCAGAGACAGGACAAGATGGAGCTTCTGCTCAAGCAGATGGCCAGGGTGCTCGCGGCGAATACAAATTACGCGGCGATGATCTCCGGCCCGCAGTACCACAGGACGAAGCTCAAGTTCATCCAGCTCTCGATCGTCAGCGAGACACAGATCCTCGCGGTGATCGTCGCGGAGGGAAATGTCGTCAGGAACAAGATGCTCCAGATCGAGCACGGCCTGGACCAGAAGACGATCCTCGAGCTCAACATCCTGCTGAACAGTGCGCTCAACGGCCTGACGATCGAGGAGATCAATCTTGCCACCATTGCGAAGCTGAAGGAACAGGCCGGGATCCACAGCGAGGTGGTCAACCGGGTGCTCGACGCGGTTGCGGAGTCGATCCAGAAGGAAGAAGAGGTCGAGATCTACACGAGCGGGGCGACAAATATTTTCAAATACCCTGAGCTGAGCAGCAGCGAGAAGGCGAGCGAGCTGATCAGCGCATTCGAGGAAAAAAAGGATCTGGTGGGAATGATCAGCCCGGAGAACGCGTCCGGGGAGACCGGCATCCAGGTGTATATCGGCCAGGAGTCGCCGCTTGCGTCCATGCAGGACTGCAGCGTGGTCACGGCCACCTACGAGCTTGGAGAAGGGATGTATGGAAGGATCGGCGTGATCGGTCCGAAGCGGATGGATTACGACAAAGTGGTAAACACCCTGCGGACGCTGATGGCCCAGCTCGACCTGATATTCAAAAAAGAGTGACGGTCCGGGACCGGGGATCTGCAGACGATGAGAAAGACAGAAAGGTGGATGTCCAGTGGAAGAGTTCAGAGAGGAAGAAGTTCAGGATGAGAATCCGCAGACGGGCGCGGGAGACACGGCCGGGGCGGATGAGGCGATAGAGAAGGAAATGCCGGACGGCCGGGAGGCGGACGAGGCGCCGCAGCAGACGGCAGATCCGGAGACGGACAGCCGGGAGGACGCTGCGGAAGCGCCGGAGGAGGACAGCCGGCCGGCAGAGGATGCCGACGCCCAGGAGGACGATCCGGACTCGGACGACGCGCCGAGGCGGGGCCTGTTCGGCAGAAAGAAAAAAGACAGGCGGGATCAGCAGATCGAAGAGCTGACGGACCGCGTGCAGCGCCAGATGGCCGAGTTTGACAATTTCCGCAAGCGCTCTGAGAAGGAGAAGTCGGCGATGTACGAGATTGGCGCGAAGAGCGTGATCGAGAAGATCCTGCCGACGATCGACAATTTCGAGCGCGGGCTTTCGGGGCTTACCGAGGAGCAGAAGCAGGATCCGTTCGTGCAGGGCATGGAGAAGGTATACCGGCAGATGCTGACGACCCTGGACGGGATCGGGGTCAAACCGATCGAGTCCGTCGGAAAGCCGTTTGACCCGAACTTCCACAATGCGGTGATGCATGTGGAAGATGAGGAGGCGGGAGAAAATACCGTCGTGGAAGAGTTCCAGAAGGGATACCTTTACCGGGACAGTGTCGTACGGCACAGCATGGTGAAGGTGGCAAATTAAGACAACAACAAATTTTCAGATATTCAAGGAGGAATTGATTATGAGTAAAATTATCGGTATTGACCTGGGAACCACAAACAGCTGTGTGGCAGTGATGGAGGGCGGCAAGCCCGTGGTCATCACAAACACAGAGGGCTCAAGAACGACACCGTCTATCGTAGCATTTACGAAGACGGGCGAGCGCCTTGTCGGCGAGCCGGCAAAGCGCCAGGCAGTGACGAACGCGGACCGCACCATCTCTTCGATCAAGAGGCATATGGGCAGCGATTACCGTGTGTCGATCGACGGCAAAAAGTATTCTCCGCAGGAGATTTCCGCGATGATCCTTCAGAAGCTGAAGGCGGACGCGGAGAACTATCTGGGCGAGAAGGTGACAGAGGCAGTCATCACGGTTCCGGCTTACTTCAATGACGCGCAGCGCCAGGCGACGAAGGATGCCGGCAAGATCGCGGGACTTGATGTAAAGCGTATCATCAACGAGCCGACGGCCGCCGCGCTGGCATACGGCCTCGATAATGAGAAAGAGCAGAAGATCATGGTCTACGACCTCGGCGGCGGCACCTTCGATGTGTCGATCATCGAGATCGGCGAGGGCGTCATCGAGGTTCTGGCGACAAACGGCAACAACCGCCTCGGCGGCGACGACTTTGACCAGAGGATCACGGACTACATGATCGCTGATTTCAAGAGCAAGGAGGGCATCGACCTCTCCAACGACAAGATGGCCCTGCAGAGACTGAAGGAAGCCGCCGAGAAGGCGAAGAAGGAGCTTTCTTCCTCCACGACGACCAACATCAACCTTCCGTTCATCACGGCGAATGAGACGGGCCCGAAGCACTTCGAGATGGATCTGACCAGGGCGAAGTTTGATGAGCTGACCCATGAGCTCGTCGAGATGACGGTAGTTCCGGTGCAGAATGCGCTGAAGGACGCGGGCCTCTCCGCGAGCGAGCTCTCCAAGGTGCTTCTGGTGGGCGGCTCCACGCGTATCCCGGCGGTGCAGGATAAGGTGAAACAGCTGACCGGCCATGAGCCGAACAAGAGCCTGAACCCGGATGAGTGTGTGGCGCTCGGCGCTTCCATCCAGGGCGGCAAGCTTGCAGGCGACGCGGGCGCAGGGGATATCCTTCTTCTGGACGTCACTCCGCTGTCCCTGTCCATCGAGACGCTCGGCGGCGTTGCCACGAAGCTCATTGAGCGCAACACGACCATCCCGACCAGGAAGAGCCAGGTGTTCTCGACCGCGGCAGACAACCAGACCGCAGTGGATATCCACGTGGTGCAGGGCGAGCGTCAGTTCGCGAAGGACAACAAGTCCCTCGGCCAGTTCCGTCTGGACGGGATCCCGCCAGCAAGAAGGGGCGTGCCGCAGATCGAGGTTACCTTCGACATCGATGCGAACGGTATCGTAAATGTATCCGCGAAGGATCTCGGCACCGGCAAGGAGCAGCACATCACGATCACATCCGGCTCCAACATGTCTGACGCAGAGATTGACAAGGCAGTCAAAGAGGCGGCCGAGTATGAGGCGCAGGACAGAAAGAAGAAGGAAGCGATCGACACGAGAAACGATGCGGACGCGATGGTATTCCAGACCGAGAAGGCCATGGAGGAAGTCGGTGACAAGATCGACGCAGCCGACAAGGCGGCGGTGGAGGCTGACCTGAAGGCCCTCAAGGAGCTTGTCGAGAAGACCAATGTGGACGATATGACGGACGCACAGATCGCGGATCTGAAGGCAGGCAGGGAGAAGCTGATGAACAGCGCGCAGAAGCTGTTCGCGAAGGTTTACGAGCAGGCGCAGGGTGCGGCCGGTGCTGCGGGCGCAGCAGGCGCGGGCCCGGATATGAGCGGCGCAGGCACGGCCGGCAGCGCTCCGCAGGACGACGACGTAGTGGACGGAGACTACAGAGAGGTATAAGCTGCAGAGAATAAACTGTAAATAAAAAGAATGCAATACCCCTGAGGGCGGATACCTTCAGGGGCATTGTCGGGTAAGGTGGATATTTATGGCAGAGAATAAGAGGGATTATTACGAGGTCCTCGGCGTAGACAGGAATGCAGACGATGCGGCTCTGAAGAAAGCGTACAGGGTTCTCGCAAAGAAATATCACCCGGATATGAATCCCGGGGATGCCGAGGCGGAGAAAAAATTCAAAGAGGCTTCCGAAGCGTATGCGGTGCTGAGCGACCCGGAGAAGCGCAGACAGTACGACCAGTTCGGGCATGCGGCCTTTGAACAGGGCGGCCCGGGCGGCTTCGGAGGTTTTGACGGCTTTAATTTCAGCGGGGATATGGGCGATATCTTCGGCGATATTTTCGGGGATCTGTTCGGCGGAGGACGCCGCCGCGGGGGCTCTCAGGGGCCGATGCAGGGCGCCAACCTGAGAACGAGCGTGCGGGTCACCTTTGAAGAGGCGATCTCGGGCTGCGAGAAGGAGATCGAGCTGACGCTGAAGGACGAGTGCACAACCTGCCACGGCACGGGCGCCAAACCGGGCACCTCCCCGGAGACGTGTCCGAAGTGCGGCGGCAGGGGCCAGGTGGTCTTCACGCAGCAGTCCCTGTTCGGCACGGTACAGAATGTGCAGACGTGCCCGGACTGCCACGGCAGCGGAAAGATCATCCGGGACAAGTGCCCGAACTGCTCCGGCACCGGCTATACGTCCAGCCGGAAGAAGATCAAGGTTACGGTTCCGGCCGGCATCGACAATGGCCAGAGTATCCGCATCCGCGAGAAGGGCGAGCCCGGCGCGAACGGCGGCCCGAGAGGCGACCTGCTGGTGGAAGTGGTCGTCGGCCGGCATCCGATCTTCCAGAGACAGGACATGAACATATACTCGACGGTGCCGATGACGTACGCGCAGGCCGCGCTTGGCGGGGACATCCGCATCAGCACGGTGGACGGCGATATCGTCTACACGGTCAAGCCCGGCACGCAGACAGACACGAAGGTGCGGTTTAAGGGGAAGGGCGTTCCGTCGCTCCGCAACAAGAATATACGCGGCGACCATTACGTGACGCTCGTGATCCAGGTGCCGACAAAGCTGAACGAGGCCGCGAAGCAGGCGCTGAAGGACTTTGACCTGGCGACCGGCAACAGCCTGAACCAGGCGGCCGCGGCGGAGAAAAAGGGAGATAAGCCGAAGAAAAAGGGCTTTATGGACAAATTAAAAGAGACATTTGAAGAATAAATAAACAGGCAGGACCGCCGGACGGCCGTCTGTCCCGGGGAACTGTTCAGAAACTGCATATACATTTACAGCAAGATCCTGACAATCTGCATATATGATTTCTGAATACTTCCCGGACCGGGCAGAACAGTCTCCGGCGGTCCTTTCAGCGTGTCAGGAGGGACTTATGCGTTGGAATAAATATACGTTAAAAACCAGGACAGAGGCGGAGGATCTCGTGATCTGCGCCCTGACGGATGCCGGGGTGGAGGGCGTCGAGATCGAGGACAAGGTTCCGCTTTCCGAGGCGGATAAACAGCAGATGTTTGTGGACATCCTGCCGGACGGACCGGCGGACGACGGGATCGCGTACCTGAGCTTCTATCTGGATGAGGACGCGGACTGCGGGGCGGTGCTCGGGCGTGTGCGCGAGGAGCTGGACGCCCTGCGGATGTTCACGGACATCGGGGAGGGCACGATCACGGAAAGCCAGACCGAGGACAAGGACTGGATCAACAACTGGAAGGAGTATTTTCACCAGTTTTATGTGGATGATATCCTGATCATCCCCTCCTGGGAAGAGGTGAAGAAGGAGGACAGGAGCCGGATGATCATTCACATCGATCCGGGCACCGCGTTTGGAACCGGAATGCACGAGACGACGCAGCTGTGTCTGCGCCAGCTGAAAAAATATGTCACACCGGAGACGGAGCTGCTCGATGTGGGCACCGGCAGCGGGATCCTGTCGATCGCTGCGCTTAAGCTCGGCGCAAAACATGCGGTGGGAACCGATCTCGATCCGTGTGCGATCTCGGCCACGCGCGAAAATCTTGAGGCGAACGAGATCCCGGAGGGGGCGATGGATGTGATGATCGGAAATATCATCGACGACCCGCAGGTGCAGCAGGCGGCCGGCTTCGGAAGGTACGATATCGTGGTGGCGAATATCCTGGCGGAGGTGCTGCTTGCGCTCACCCCGGTGATCGTGAACCAGCTGAAGCCGGGCGGCATCTATATCACATCCGGGATCATTGAAGAGAAGGAAGAGGCGGTTGTGCGCGCGGTGAAGGCGGTTGGGTTTGAGATCGTGGAAGTGACGCATCAGAACGACTGGGTGTCCGTGTGCGCACGGAAATTATAAGACCGGGGGAAGAATATGCACCATTTTTTTGTGAAGCAGGAGCAGATCACGGAGCATGGGATCTGCATCACGGGCGGGGATGTAAACCACATCCGCAATGTTCTGCGCATGAAGCCGGGGGAGCAGATCACGGTGAGCAGCGGGGAGAACCGGAAGGAATACCGCTGTGAGCTCGTGCAGATGGATGAGAGCTGCGTCACGGCGAAGATCCTGTGGGCGGATCAGCCTGACGCCGAGCTTCCGTCTGAAATCTGCCTGTTCCAGGGCCTGCCGAAAGGGGACAAGATGGAGCTGATCATCCAGAAGGCGGTCGAGCTCGGCGCCTGCAGGATCGTCCCGATGGCGACAAGGCGCGCGGTGGTCAGGCTGGACCAGAAGAAGGCGGAATCCAAACAGAAACGCTGGAGCGCGGTCTCCGAGAGCGCGGCCAAGCAGTCGAAGCGGATGAGAGTGCCGGAAGTAACGCGGGTGATGACCTTTGCGGAGGCGGTGGAGTATGCCCGGAGGTATGACAGGAGGCTGATCCCGTATGAGCTGGCCGGGGGAATGGAGCGGACGCGCAGCCTGCTTTCCGCTGTCCGCCCGGGCGAGTCTGTCGCGGTTTTTATCGGGCCGGAGGGCGGTTTTGATGAGCAGGAGATCGCGCTTGCGCGCGCAGCGGGGATCGAGCCGGTGACGCTCGGCAGGCGCATCCTGCGGACGGAGACGGCCGGCATGACGGTGCTCTCGGTGCTGATGTTTTTGCTGGAGGGCCGGGAAAGCTGAAAATCCCTTGACAATCTACCGGAAGCAAAGTATGATGGTTTTTGCCCCGCCTGCGGGGCATGAGGCGTTTCTGAATCAGTCAAAACACCGACAGGAGGATGAAAGAATGTATTCACTTGATGATATCAGGCGTACAGATCCGGAGATCGCGGATGCGATCGTGGCGGAGCAGGAGAGACAGAACAGTCACATTGAGCTGATTGCTTCTGAAAACTGGGTATCGAAGGCTGTAATGGCAGCCATGGGCAGCCCGCTGACCAACAAATATGCGGAGGGCTATCCGGGCAAACGCTATTACGGCGGCTGTGAGTGTGTAGATGTGGTTGAGGATCTGGCCAGGGAGCGCGCAAAAAAGCTGTTTGGCTGTACTTATGCAAATGTGCAGCCGCACTCCGGGGCACAGGCAAATATGGCGGTCTTCTTTGCGCTGCTTAAGCCGGGGGATACCGTGATGGGAATGAACCTCGCGCACGGCGGGCACCTGACCCACGGGAGCCCCGCGAATCTGTCCGGCGCATATTTTCATGTTGTCCCGTACGGGGTGAACGATGACGGCGTGATCGACTATGACAGGGTGCGTGAGATCGCGCTTGAAAATCATCCCAGGCTGATCGTCGCCGGAGCGAGCGCCTACGCGCGCGTGATCGATTTCAAAAAATTCCGCGAGATCGCAGATGAGGCGGGTGCATATCTGATGGTGGATATGGCGCACATCGCCGGGCTGGTGGCGGCCGGGCTTCATCCGAGCCCAATCCCGTACGCCCATGTGACGACGACGACGACCCACAAGACGCTGCGCGGCCCGCGCGGAGGACTGATCCTCTCGAGCGCGGAGTTTGCACAGGAGGCGCACCTGGACAAGGCGATCTTCCCGGGAACACAGGGCGGGCCGCTGATGCATGTGATCGCGGCGAAAGCGGTATGCTTCCAGGAGGCCCTGCAGCCGGAGTTCCGGACGTATCAGGAGAATATTGTCAAAAATGCAGAGGCGCTCTGCGGCGGGCTTATGAAGCGCGGCATCCGCATTGTCTCCGGCGGCACGGACAATCACCTGATGCTCGTGGATCTCACAAGTGTCGGGCTTACGGGCAGGGAGGTAGAGCACCTGCTTGACAGCGTCAATATTACCTGCAACAAGAATACGATCCCGAACGATCCGCAGTCGGCATTTGTGACGAGCGGCGTACGTCTCGGCACGCCGGCAGTCACGTCGCGCGGCATGAACGAGGCGGACATGGATACGATCGCGGAGGCGATCGCATGCATGCTTAAAAAAGAAGAGGGCTGCGAGCAGAAGGCGAAAGTTCTGGTGAAGACTCTCACGGACAAATATCCGCTGATCTGACGTTAAGCAGCAGCGGGCAAATGTCTGCTCCGGCGCAGAGCAGCGCGGACAATTATCCGCTCTGACGCGGAACAGCGGCGGGCGAATATCCGCCGATCCGATGTGGAAAAGCAGCTGAACGGGCTGCCATAAAATCTCTGAGCGGGCCTGTCATGGCCGGCCGCATATACGTCTGAGGCAGACGGAACGAACACCTGACAGACGGCGGCGCTGATATCCCGGCGGAGATTTTACGGCAGCCCTTTGAATTTGTGAAAATTCAGTGACTTCAGGAAGTATTAAGAAAAAATCACTTTTATTTCAGAATAGTTGTGGTATAGTGGTAGAGGAAGAGAATCTACTCTGAAGGGAAGTATAAGGATGAAGAAGTTTTTAATTTTTCTGCTGGTTATCGGTATCCTTGGCGGAGGAGGATATGGAGCATACTATTATTTTGTGCAGCGCGAGGCAGACTCCGCTGAGAGGGTTTCGTCCACTGCGGACAATGCGGTGTATGTGGATCTGGTTTCCACGATCACAGGCTATGGTAGCGGCACCGGACTGGTCGAGCGCTTCGGCGGTGAGGTGAGTCCCCAGGCGACGCTTGAGGTGAAGCTCGAGAACGACCGCACCGTGGAAGAATGCTATGTGAAGGAAGGGGACGTAGTCAGGACAGGGCAGCGCCTTTTTATATACAGCACGCGGGAGGACGAGGATAAGCTCGCGCAGGCAGAGATCGATATCGAGAAGGCCAAGAGCGACATTGAGCTGGCCGAGCGCAGCATCAGCCAGCTGGAGCGCGACAAGAAAAATGCGAACGCAGGCGACCAGCTGATGATCACGACGAGTATTCTGACTGCCCAGAATGAGATCAAACAGCACGAGTATGACATCAAGACGAAGGAACTCGAGATGGAGCAGCTGCGCAAGACGATCGGCAATGCGGCGGTTACCGCCGAGATGGCCGGCATCGTCCAGAAGATCTCCGATCCGAACAGCGGCTCGAACGATTACTACGGTTCCGGCGGGGACTCTGCGTACATAACGATCCTTGCGGAGGGCGATTTCCGGATCAAGGGTTCTGTCAACGAGCAGAACATGCAGCTGATCTCGCCCGGCATGCAGATGATCGTGCATTCCAGGGTGGACGATACGAAGACCTGGCGGGGGACGGTCACGGAGATCGACACGGACAATAAGGAAGAGGAAGATTCCGATTCCTACGTATATTATGGGATGGGCAATGAGTCCGGTTCTTCTAACTATTCATTCTATGTAGAACTGGAGGATTCGGAAGGACTGCTCCTGGGCCAGCATGTCTATATGGAGGAAGACGCCGGCCAGACGGAGGAGAAGACCGGAATGTGGCTGGAAGAGTACTATATCATGGATGAGGACGGGAAGTCCTATGTCTGGTGGGCAAATTCTTCCAACCAGATTGAGAAGCATGAGATCACGCTCGGCGATTACGATCCGGAGCTTATGGAATATGAAGTGCTCGACGGACTCGAGGCGGACGACTACATTGCATTTCCGATGGAGACGATCTCAGAGGGAGATCCGGTAATCTACAATGACCTTAACTCCGGCGCGGGCATGGACGGCATGGGAGTCATGGACGACATGGGCGGCATGGATGACATGGAGTTCATGGACGACATGAGCGGCATGGACGATATGGGTGACATGGACGGCATGGGAGTCATGGACGACATGAGCGGCATGGACGATATGGGTGACATGGGCGACATGGGAGTCATGGACGACATGAGCGGCATGGACGATATGGGCGATATGGAAGTCATGGACGACATGAGCGGCATGGATGACATGGATGATATGGAAGTCATGGATGACATGAGTGACATAGATGTCATGGATGAGGAAGACATGGACATGGAGCCGGTGGGATGATCCGTGAACGCAGGGAAATGCCGGACTCTGTGAGCGGAGAGATCCTGACGGGGCGCTGTGCGGGGGAGGATTCCGGTGCGCGCAGGCTCTGTTTTGAGAACAAGATTATGGAAATAGGGGAGGGGTTCATTTGATCCTCAGACTGGAACATATATACAAAGATTACATTCAGGGGAAAATGACGGTCTCGGTACTGAAGGATGTATGCCTGAGCGTGGAGAAGGGGGAGTACGTGGCGATCATGGGACCGTCCGGTTCCGGAAAATCGACGCTGATGAATATCATCGGATGCCTCGACAGGCCCACCTCCGGCAGCTATGAGCTGACCGGCAGGAATGTCCTGACACTGAACGACCGGCAGCTCGCGGATGTGCGGCTGCGCAACATCGGATTCGTATTTCAGAACTTTCAGCTGCTCCCGAGGATGACAGCCCTGGACAATGTGGCGCTGCCGCTGATCTATGCGGGCATCCGCAAGCGCACGCGCAGGAAAAAGGCCCGGGAGGCGCTCACGAGGGTTGGGCTGGAGGATCGTCTGACCTTCAAGCCGACGCAGCTTTCCGGCGGACAGAAGCAGAGGGTCGCGATCGCGCGGGCGATGGTGAACCAGCCGGATATTCTGCTCGCGGATGAGCCGACGGGAGCGCTGGACTCCAAATCGAGCCGTCAGGTGATGGAGCTGTTTCAGAAGCTGAACGATGAGGGCGTTACGATCATCATGATCACACATGACAGCGGGATTGCGGGCTACGCCAAGCGGGTGGTCACCATTCTGGACGGCGAGCTCAATGAACAGGGGAATGATGAGAAGAAAGAGCAGGGGGAGGTGTCTGAATGAAGGTAAGGACAGCGCTGATCAGTATTGTGGTCTCGGCCGCCCTGGTGGGAAGCGCGGGCTATGGAGCCTACTATGCCATGCAGAGGAAGAAATCTCCGGTTGACGTGGTGCCGGTGGCGAACGTCAACATGGGATATTACAGCTGGGACCAGCAGGAGACGCTTTATGGCACAGTGACCTCCCAGGTTGCGCAGACCGTGCGTTTAAATGACGAATATCCGATCGAAGAGATCTTTGTGAAAGAGGGAGACAAGGTGAAAGAAGGGACGCCTCTGTTTTCCTATGATATGACGATGCAGGAGCTGGAGCTTGAGATGCAGCAGCTGGAGCTTCAGACGAATGAGCTGACGATGACGAGGCTCGAGAAGGAGCTGGAGAAGCTGAAGCGGACGCCGACGAGCGCTTCACTGGTGCGTGAGCTGACGACGCTGACCGCGGCTGCGGAGACGGCCGGCCCGACGGAAGGGACAGAGCCCCCGGTGCAGGCGGGCTCGCCGGTTTCGACTCCGGAATCACAGGGAGACACAGGCGCGCCGATGACGGTTTCAGCCCCGGAACCGCAGGGAAGCACGGGTGCGCCGATGACGGTTTCAGCCCCGGAACCGCAGGGAAGCACAGGTGCGCCGATGACGGTTTCTGCCCCGGATCCGCAGGGAAATATGGATGTGCCGGAGCCGCTTCAGGATTCGTCGGGGAATGCGGATATGCAGATACCCGTCCAGTCTGCGCCGGAAAACGGGGGAGATATGATCCTGGACGAGGGACAGGACTCTGCGGGATCAGACATTCTGGGGGATCCGGCGGACAATGGCGGATCCACCGCTCCGGAACCATCAGAGAATGCCGGCGGGACAAACGGCTCTGAGAACTCTCAGGAGCCGCAGTTTGAGCTGGATGGAGTGGAGCAGGTGGAACGGACGGAGGAAGAGATCCTGCGCGACGCGGTCAACAGCAGTGTGCTGAGATACGAAGAGCTGGTGCTCGCGATCCAGGCATATTTTGATTCGTGCGGAGACCAGCTGAAGGATGATAAAGCAGAAGAGTCCATGCAGGAGGCCGTCTCCTATTATAGAAAGAATCTTGCCGAGGAGAAGGTCATACAGGAGCCGCAGGCGGACGGCTCCGTGAAGGAGATCCGGACGTATGAGATCCTGGAATCCGTCCGGCAGGTTCTCGGGGAAGAGACTCTGCAGAGGCTCACAGCGACGACGGCAATGCTGGACCAGTGCCTGGTCACCTATGTGCAGATGCTGATCTCGGAGGCCGGGACGCTGGAAGAGGCGGCGCTCCCTGAGGCGGTGCGGAAGATCCAGGGAATGTACGGCCTGCTGGATGTGCAGCAGCAGCCGCAGATAGGTGACGAGTACCTGCAGCAGCTGGAGACGCTGATCCAGGAGTACGGCGCAGACACTGTGGATGATACGCAGCAGACGGGCGATTCCCAGCAGGAAACCGGAGATGATCCTGCGAATGGCCAGACCCCGGAGGGCGGCGAGACGTTTCCGGATGTCCGGAAAAATCCTGTGACGTTTCAGGTGGCGGAAGGAGCAGCCGTGACGGCCGGCCAGACAGACATTGCGCAGAACAATATGACTGCCATGGCAGAAAACGGAACGATCGTATTTTCCGTGACTGCGCAGGAGGGCTATGAGATCGCGGATGTGCTTGTGAACAACGCGGCCCCGGCGGCGAAATATGAGGCGACGCCGGAGGAAAACGATTATATCATAGAAAATATCCAGACGGACGATACCGTCGTCACGGTCACCACGCGGCCGGCCGGGAGTGTTGCCACCCATCCTGTGACGTTTCAGGTGGCAGAAGGGGCAGTCGTGACGGTCGGACAGGTGGATGTCGCGCAGACGAACCTGACCGCCCTGGCGGAAAACGGAACGATCGTATTTTCCGTGGCTGCGCAGGAGGGCTATGAGATCGCGGATGTGCTTGTGAACAATGCGGCCCCGGCGGCGAAAAATGAGGCGACGCCGGAGGAAAACGATTATATCATAGAAAATATCCAGACGGACGACACCATCGTCACAGTCACCACGCGGCCGGCCGGGACTCCGGGCACGGAGACGGAAGTCACACCGGGTACGGAGACGGAGGCCACGCCGGGTACGGAGACAGAAGTCATACCGGGTACGGAGACGGAGGCCGTGCCGGGCACGGAGATCCAGACAGAACCTGCGACGGAGACGGAACCTGCGACAGAACCGCAGACTCAGACGGAATCGGAGACGCGGGCAAAGTATACGCTGACGATCAAATATCCCGCACTCGATGTGCAGCAGCACTATGAGGGCGATACGGTCACGATCCAGGCGGATATGGGAGACGTGACGCTGGAATTTCTCGGATGGAAGCTCGAGCCGCTTCCGGAGACCATGACGGAGGAGGATCTGCTCAGCGACAGGATCACCTTTGTGATGCCTCCGTTTGATCTGACTGCCGAGGCCCAGTACCAGAATGCGCCGGACGCGATTGAAGGATATGTGCAGAATTTCCTCGCTGTTGCGGAGGAGCTTCTGGCGGACGGCGCAGAGCAGTCCTTTGCGGCGCAGGGGCGCGATTACCTGACGGAGCTGGAAAATGCGACCGTATTTTATCAGCAGTGGCTCGCGGTGCTTCCCGCGGAGATCCTGGACGGGACGTCCGGAGAGGTGCCAGAGCTTCAGAAGTATCAGCTGAAGAAAAATGTGCGTGCCTACCTGAAGGAGCAGGAAAAGGATGCGCTGATCCAGCAGCTGAAGGACGACTACAAGGAGCTCTGCCTTCTGTATGCGAAGAAGCTGTTCCTGGATCTGGATCCGGCCGATCTTGATAAGGATAAGCTGAGCAGGGCGACAGAGATCTACAATATCCTGGGAGACAAATGGAGAGAGGCGCTCGAGAAGCGCTGGCAGGAAGAGAACACGGTTCAGACCGACGAGACGGACGAATACGGCGAGCCGATCGCGCCGGCGGCCGTCCCGGGCATCGGGGATACGCTGGCAGCATACGGGGTGCTCAGCATGTTCCAGGACTACCAGAAGCTGTCGCCGGAGATCTCGGATGATGAGCGGTATATGGCGCTTCAGAATATCTGGAATGCATTCCTCGGCCTGAGCGAAGAACAGCAGGCGATCGTTGGAAGCACTGATCCGCTTTTTGAGGAAACACTGAGGGCGTACGGACTGTGGGAGGATCTGGAGCCTGAGACAGAGCCGTATTTTGACGGCGGCTGGGGCGATTTAGGTGGCTGGGGCGATGAGCCGCTCTATACGGCCCAGGAGCTTCAGGATATGATCTGGGACAAAGAACAGGAGATCAAGAGCTGCGAACTGGACATCCGCCAGAGTGAGCTGGACCTGAAGCAGAAGCAGAGGATCCTGGATGAGAAGGTTGTGAAGAGCACGCTGGAGGGAACGGTGCTCAGCATAGGAGATGAATCCGGAAATTCCGAGGAAGACTACTTCGTGAAGGTTGCCAACGAGGCCGGCCTGTACGCGAAGGGTTCAATGAGTGAGCTTGCCCTGGAAAAGCTTAAAGTCGGGGATATAATCTCCGGAAAACTGATGACAAATGGCACCGATTTTACGGCGGAGATCAAGGAAATCTCTGAATATCCGGACTCGGGCAGCTCCATGAGCTACGGCTATGGCAGCGGAAACTCCAACGCCTCCTACTATCCGTTCTATGCCCTGATCGAGGATACGACGGATATGGAGGAAGGAGACGCAGAGATCTATCTGACGGCCACGGCGCCGGATATGGATAACTCCATCTATCTGGAAAATTATTTTGTCCGTTCCGAGTCGGACGGCAGGTCATACGTTTACAAAGAGGGAGACGACGGAAACCTCACGAAGCAGTATGTCACGACGGGAAACAAGATGGGCGGCTACGCGGTGCAGATCATACAGGGACTGGATCTTACGGATCACATCGCCTTCCCCTACGGGAAGGATGTGACGGAGGGTGCGAAAACCAGAGAAGTGGATGCGCTCCAGTATGAATATATGTAGCAGGGGGTGTAAGGCTTGCTTGAGAACATAAGACTGTCATTTCAGGGAATCTGGTCGCACAAGATGCGCTCCTTCCTGACCATGCTGGGTATCATCATCGGTATCGCATCCATTATCTCGATCGTCTCGACGATCAAGGGTACGAATGAGCAGATCAAGAACAACCTGATCGGTTCCGGAAACAATACGCTGTCGATCATGCTGTATACGCAGGGATATCCGTTTATAATGGATTCCTACACGAGTACTCCGATCGGGATCCGTGAAGTGAGCGACGAGGTCTGCGAAGAGATCCGTGAGCTTGATTCTGTAGAGAATGTCACACGCTACAACGAGCGTCAGTGGACCGACAGCATCTATTATAAGAATGAATCCCTGCAGAATATCAGTGTGCGCAGCATTGACACGAGCTACTTTGATACCGTGGGGTATACGATCCGCATGGGGCGGAACTTCATCGAGAGTGATTACAAAAATTTCCGGAAGGTGCTGATCCTGGACCAGACGGCGAGCGACAACCTGTTCGGGAATGAGAACCCGATCGGGGAGACGATCGAGATCAATAAGGCCCCGTTTACGATTGTCGGGGTTGTTGCCCAGAGCCGGAAATTTACCCCGGAGATCAATTCGCTCAGCGACTATTACACCTACGCGAACAGCGACTCGGTCGGCTACCTGTTTATGCCGAAGGCGGCATGGCCGATCGCGTTCCGGTACGATGAGCCTGAGAATGTCATCGTAAAGGCGGTCAGCGTGGACGATATGGAGGACGCTGGCACGGATACCGAGGATATCCTGAACAAGACGATTTCCTCCTATCAGACCGATTACAAGTATAAGGCGGACGACGTGCTGGAACGTGCGCAGAAGCTGCAGGATATGAGCGCCGCGACGAACAATCAGCTGATCTGGATCGCGAGCATCTCCCTCCTGGTCGGCGGCATCGGCGTCATGAACATCATGCTGGTGTCCGTCACGGAGCGGACGAGCGAGATCGGACTGAAGAAGGCGATCGGCGCCAGAAAAGGATCGATCCTCGGGCAGTTCCTGACCGAGGCTGCGGTGCTCACGAGCATCGGCGGAGTTCTGGGCGTTGTAAGCGGGATCGGGATGGCCCAGGTCATCAACCGGATATCGGGCGTGGCAGTCTCCATCGATGTCGTCGCGTCTGCGGTTGCAGTGCTGTTTTCGATGCTGATCGGGATCATATTCGGACTGCTCCCGTCGGTAAAGGCGGCCAACCTTGACCCGATCGAGGCGCTGAGACGCGAATAAGCGCGGACAGAAGGAACACGGTGCGGACCGGGGCAGAACTCAGGGCAAACCGGGACAGAACCCGGGGCGGACCGGGGCAGAACTCAGGGCAGACCGGGACAGAACACGGGACGGACCAGACGAAGAGCAGACAGATCCGCCGCCGGGTCTTCAGAACGGATCCCGTGGAACCTGGAAAACCTGCCTGCAGAATCTGTAAAATCCGGCAAAATCCGGGCATAAAGGACTTGCGCCATGCAGGTCCTTATGTTATAATACAAAAGCTGCAAATCAAGCACGTATGTGGATTCCGGGGATGGTGCCGGCAGAACCTGCATCTCAGAGATACGCAGGGGATCATGCATGCGGTCAGCCGCAGTGCGGACCGGTCTTTCCGGAAGCGTGAGACATGCGGAAGAATCTAACCAAAAGGAGAAGAGACATGAGTGTAATTTCAATGAAACAGTTACTCGAGGCGGGCGTTCATTTCGGACATCAGACGAGAAGATGGAACCCGAAGATGGCGGAGTACATCTACACAGAGCGCAACGGCATCTACATCATTGACCTGCAGAAGTCTGTGGGCAAGGTGGACGAGGCCTGCAAGGCGGTGGCAGAGATCGCGGCAAACGGCGGAAGCATCCTCTTTGTCGGCACGAAGAAGCAGGCGCAGGATGCGGTGAAGGTTGAAGCAGAGCGCTGCGGCATGTTCTATGTCAATGAGAGATGGCTCGGCGGCATGCTGACCAACTTCAAGACGATCCAGAGCAGGATCAAGCGCCTCAAAGACATCGAGCGCATGGAAGAGGACGGCACATTTGATGTCCTCCCGAAGAAGGAAGTCATCGCGCTTCGCAAGGAGCAGGAGAAGCTTCAGAAGAACCTCGGCGGCATCAAGGAGATGAGAAGGATTCCGGATGCAATCTTCGTAGTAGACCCGAAGAAGGAGAGGATCTGCGTGCAGGAGGCCCATACTCTGGGCGTTACGCTGATCGGCATCTGCGACACCAACTGCGATCCGGAAGAGCTGGATTACGTGATCCCGGGCAACGACGACGCGATCCGTGCGGTCAAGCTGATCGTTTCCAAGATGGCGGACGCTGTCATCGAGGCAAAGCAGGGCGCAGAGGCAATGGTTCCGGAAGAGACCGCTTACGATGAGGCGGCATACGGCGAGGAAGCACCGGTAGAGGCATTTGCAGAGTAACAGAGCTTCGGAAACTGAATAAATCATAGAGGCAAAGCGCAGCAGGTCAGCAGGTGTCCGGCTGCCTTTGCAGTCAATAACCTGGAGGAGAAGAAAATGGCAATTACAGCAGGAATGGTAAAAGAGTTAAGGGAGATGACCGGCGCCGGCATGATGGACTGCAAGAAGGCCCTGACGGCGACCGACGGCGATATGGACAAGGCGGTTGAGTTCCTGAGAGAGAAGGGTCTCGCGACGGCTCAGAAAAAGGCCGGCAGAATTGCGGCTGAGGGCCTTGTAAAGGTGATCGTGTCCGAGGACAGCAAGAAGGCAGTAGCGGTTGAGGTAAATGCGGAGACAGACTTTGTGGCTAAGAACGAGAAGTTCCAGGGCTATGTGGCCCAGGTGGCAGAGCAGGCGATGGAGACCACAGCAACGGACGTGGAGGCTTTCCTCGCAGAGCCGTGGAAGTTTGACACGACCAAGACGGTCAACGAGGCGCTGGCCGGCCAGATCGCAGTGATCGGCGAGAACATGAATATCCGCAGATTCATTCAGGTGACAGAGGATGCAGGCTTTGTGGCATCTTACACGCATATGGGCGGCAAGATCGGTGTTCTGGTGGACGTCGTCACGGATGTGGTCAACGACGAGATCCGCGAGATGGCAAAGAACGTGGCAATGCAGGTGGCCGCACTGAAGCCGCTGTACACGAACAGAGGCGAGATCAGTGAGGACTACATCGAGCATGAGAAAGGAATCCTCCTGGCCCAGATCAAGAACGATCCGAAGGAAGCTGCGAAGCCGGAGAAGGTGATCCAGGGCATGATCCAGGGCCGCATCAACAAAGAGCTCAAGGAGATCTGCCTGCTCGATCAGGTATACGTAAAGGCCGAGGACGGCAAGCAGTCCGTCCAGTCCTATGTGGACTCCGTCGCAAAGGCAAACAGCGCCAAGATCACGATCAAGGGCTTTGTGCGCTGGGAGACCGGAGAGGGCATCGAGAAGAAGCAGGAAGACTTTGCAGCAGAAGTTGCGAAGCAGATGGCCGGAAACTAAGCGTTTAGCACAAGCGCAGTAAATACTAGAGGAAGCTGAGGCAAATTTATTTGCACGAAGCTTCCTCTGTATTTATTGTGCGACGCACGGATACCGAGGTGTAGCGAAGCGGAGCCGAGGTAGGCGGCGCTTGTGCGATGTGTCAGGGCGCAGATGAGCCGTATGTTGGAGGCTATGCAGCGTTGCTTAGCGAAGGCGAGGCGTTAGCCGAAGGCTGAGGTTAGCAACAGTCGCTTGGGCATTTAAGCGAAGTTTTCAATCAAAATAGTACCTATGGTTTAGACATGCTTCGGAAGCCTTATAAACACTATATTTCCTAGTGATTATAAGGTTTCCGGGGCCTTTTTTTGCGCTAGAAGTGAATATCGTCAAACATCGCCGGAGATCGTCTAAAATCACTTCAAATGTCACTTCAAATGGCGCTGGAGCGCTGATAGTAATTTTAGAAGAAATGTGATAAATTTTTTTGGAAAAGCATAACCAGAGGTGAAAAAATACGAAATATAGTATGAAAGCTGTTTTTGTCATAGTCATCGAAAATGAAATAAGGCAAA
>CANRBX010000045.1 GCA_947628955.1 uncultured Lachnospiraceae bacterium
ACACATGAAAAGCAGCTTGAACAGCTCTTTTTCCTCTCTGGCAAAACGGATATAGCCCATGCCGCTGGCCTTGTAGGGCGGATATTTTCCCGCGGCCATATCCTCGGCAAGATAGCTCTGGTACAAGTCCTGTGCGGCGGCCAGAACCGCTCCCTGCACTTCCTCCATGTTCTTGAACAGCCCGAAAATCGGCTTGACCGAACAGCCAAGTTCCTCCGCCAACGCCCGTGCGGTGAGCCCGTTGGGGCCGGCCCTGCGTGTCAGGTTCAGTGCGGCGCCTGTGATCTCGTCCCGTGTGAATTTGAATTTCGGCGGCATACTCATGTTCCTCCCATCATAGTGCATCTCTCGTTATGCAACCTATGTTACCTATTATACATATTTTTTTAAAAAAGTCAAGGGAAGAGGAAACTCAAGCATTCTGCAGTGTATTGACAAAACTGTGATTTTTACCTATAATACCGACTGAAATCATAGAATATGCAGGTATAAAGCAGAAGAGACGTGACCCTGTGCCGGAGGGAGCGGATTCATTCACTCGCTCCGATACATATTCTGAGTGATAAAAATCACATGTACTGTCTAAAGGAGAGCAAAATGCCTGAACTTTCAAAGCGAACGGAAACATTCACAGATTCGGTTATCCGGCGTATGACGCGGATATCTCTGCAATATGGCGCTGTCAACTTATCTCAGGGGTTCCCGGATTTTGAGCCGCCCAGGGAGATACTGGAACGCCTGGCCCAGGTGTCCGGAGAAGATTTCCATCAGTATTCCATTACCTGGGGTGCTCAGAATTTCCGGGAGGCGCTTGCCGAAAAACAATCCCGGCGGATGGGAAGAACGATTGATCCGAATCGGGAAATCGTGGTCACCTGCGGCAGTACCGAGGCGATGATGGCGGCGATGATGACAGTTGCCAACCCGGGGGACAGGGTTATTGTGTTCTCACCGTTTTACGAAAATTACGGTGCGGACGCCGTTCTGTCAGGGGCTGAACCTGTCTATGTGCCGCTGGTACCTCCTGAATTCAGTTTTGATCCCGACAGGCTGGAGGATGCGTTCAGGCAGCGCCCCAAGGCACTGATCCTCTGCAATCCGTCCAATCCCTGCGGCAAGGTGTTTACACGGGAAGAGCTCATGCTGATTGCGGATCTGGCAGAGAAATATGACACCTTTGTCATCACGGATGAAGTGTATGAGCATATTGTTTATGAACCAAACGAGCATATATATTTTGCTTCCCTGCCCGGCATGTGGGAGCGCACGATTTCCTGCTCGTCACTTTCCAAAACATATTCCATCACCGGCTGGCGGCTCGGATATATCATTGCGCCCGCGGACATCGTGGATACGGCCAAAAAGGTTCATGATTTCCTGACCGTCGGCGCGGCCGCGCCTTTACAGGAAGCGGCTGTGACGGGGCTGAGATTCGGGGACGAATATTACCGGGATTTAAGGCGCAGATATACGGAGAAGCGCAATCTGTTCCTGAAAGGACTGGACGATATCGGGATTGCACACACCGTTCCGCAGGGAGCGTATTATGTTCTTCTGGATATTTCCGAATTTGGCTATGACTCAGATCTGGAATTCTGCGAGGCACTGGCGCGTGATGTAGGGGTAGGCGCAGTGCCCGGCTCCAGCTTTTTCCGCGAACCGGTCAATCATCTGATCCGTCTTCATTTTGCAAAAAAAGAAGATACGCTCTGTGAAGCGCTGAACAGGCTGGAGAACATACGGAAGATGCTATAAATGCCGGAGCGCCGGTTCACCTGCGGATGACATTTCCTGGCCGGAGATCCCTGCATCCGACGGGGTAAACTGCTTCATTATTTTATCTGACAGCACCTGGCTTTCCTGCTCGGACAGGCTGAATTTTACAGGCAGGAACCGCTCATTCAGGTAGTAGATGTTCCGGCCGTCGCAGGCGACACCGGAAAGCTGCGGTGCTTCAATCAGTACCTTTCGTTTTCCTGTGAGATAACTGACCCTGCTGATATCCCCGGGCGTGATGAAATAGACATAATCTTCATCCAGAAAAAATCCCGAAAGCGCCAGATAGTAACTCCAGTCCGCCGATCCTGTCCGGGAAACGGCTCCCAGCAGATTTTTCTCATTCATCCGAAGCTTCAGAACCGTCCTTTCAGAAAAATCCTTCAGGTTCACTTCCTGCACCAGCAGATGCTCATACATGGAGTACAGAATGGTTTCGGATTTATCCACAGTCATTTTAATGTAATAAACATGATCCCCATTGCCGTAGATGCAGGGCATCACCGTATAGGAATCTTCAAAAGCATCCCGCACCAGAGGAAACTGCCTGCCCGTATGCTTATCTTCCGCGATCAGGTGCAATTCAAGGTTTTCGTCCTCCTTTGCTTCAATCCGGTAATCGTCTGTTTCATAATGCCCTGCATCCGATAAGCAATAGGAAATCCGCTCCGTGCTCATCTGATTATTCTGAAGTGTATCCGGCATTTCCTGAAGGGCAGGTCCCGAGCACCCGGACAGCCCCGCGGCCAGAAGTACCGCTGCACACAGGGCTGAAAGCCTTGATGCGGTACGAAACGAATGCCGTTCCCATTTGCTGGTGTTTTTCCACTGAACAGCTGCAAGCATAAAAAGACAGAGCGCCGCCGTCAGAGCAAGGCGCAGGAGCAGCCCTCCTGGAGAGATTTCCTCAAAGACCGCTGCCGATTCTCCGGTGAGACTGTCCGCGGCAGTCTGCTCCCCGCGCAAAAAGCCCGAAGCGGTCAGAAATCCGGCGGGGCCGGGCAGTGCGTAACGAACGGTCTCGGAAAAACCGCAGACCGGCAGAAAAACGGCTGCCATGCATCCCAGCAGGACGGGCGCGTACTTTTTTGTCAGTGCTGTTCCAAACAGGATGAAAACAGCCAGGCAAAGACTTCCCGCCGCTTTCAGCGCAGTTATCAGAAAATACGCCTCCCACAGGGATAATTCCTTTGCGGATGTTCCGTAACAGGAGAGGCTCTGCAGCGGGAAATTTCCGTTCGGAAGTCCATATTTTCCCGATACAAAGAGAAGCTTTATTATTGTACTGCTTACATTCAGCGCAAGCACGATCAGAACAGAATATAAAATCTTATATCTGGAAAGACAGGTTCCGCCATTTTTCATGGTCAGGGAGAGCAGATCCATCTGGCTTTTCCCCTCGTCGCAGTAGATTGGGGCCAGGAGCAGAAACAATACGAGGATCAGCGGCAGATCCAGTCCGTCGCGGGACAGCAGTGCCTCCCAGCCGCTGGTGTCCAGAAGATAACGGTGCGCGGGATCCTGCCTCGCATAGAGGTATTGTTCATAGATCACGTGAAAGCCGGATCTTCGCTCAAGCAAAGCGAAAGGGGCCTCTGTCATTTCCTCCAGCGTGTCCTGCGGGATCAGCCCGTCAAAATACTGCCTGTAAGCAGTCTGGACGGTACTGTCGGCCTCCGACATTGCGGCAGCTTCCTCTTCCAGAAACTTTTGATGTTCCTCTGTCAGCTGACCGCCAATCTGCTCCAGATACCAGGTGCAGTCGTCCCTGTGCGCCTGCATCTGCGGATTCGCCGGTGCATCAGCGGACAGTATCAGCAGCTCCGATGCCAGAAACAGGAAAATGTATATGAGGCCCGGTCGGTAACGGAACATTTTTTTAAATTCGTACCTTATCAAACAGCGAAGCTGTTTGCCTATCCCGGAGGGATTTGAGTTAGGGGGTGCTTTTTGAGCATATTTTAAAATCTCCACAGTTAAACCCTCCTTTCCCACGGATCTAAAATTATAAAGTTCACATGTTTCTGCCGTTTAGCTGTCAGCCGCGGGGGCAGGGCGTCTCCGGGAAGAACCTTTAAGGACGTCCGCCCTGAGATGTCCCTGTCCTCTGCGGCGTCCGGAATCGTTAAATTTAATGACGTTGTTTCACGCGTCAGTTGTCCCGCGGGGCAGTCTCCGGGCAGAATGGCGGGAAATCCCGAGGACTGCGGCCGAAAATACGGTTAGCATAAGCAGTGCCGTCCCCAGGCAGAGCTGCCAGGTCTGAACCGGGATACCGGCCAGATCGACAAAGTCGACCCGGTGGAACAGCTCCCGGCAGACCAGAAGGCTGACCGGATTGCAAACAGAAGGCAGATCCGCATTATAGGCAAGCAGGCAGCTTCCGATAAGAAAAATACTCCCCACAAATGGAAATAATGCATTTTTGCACAGGCGTGACAGCAGCAGAACAGCCATGCCAAACACCAGAGCTCCCACCGTTTTCAGAGCCATCGCCCCCAGGGCACAGAAAAACAGGGGTATGGAAAGCGGGGATGTTTCAAAATACTCGATCGCGTAGATTGGGCAGCTCCCGCCGTCGAAGCTTCCGAACAGACAGCCGAATAGGAGGAAGTCGGCAAGCCAGAACAGGAGGCTGATGCCAATGACAAAAAGGACGGAGGCCAGCAGTTTGGCTGCGGCTGATTTCCGTTTCCCCTGTACGGTTGTCTGAAGGAGCAGTTCCATCTCTGTCTCCTTTTCTAATACAAACACATTGACCAGCCCGTAAATCACAAGGAGAAGCACCAGAAAAACAGAAAAATCGTATTGCAGATAATGCTGGTACATTTCCGTATAGTGGAGTTCCGCTATCCGCCGGCCGGAAAACATTTCTGCGATCTGCTGATTCTTGCGGCTGTCGTAAATGTTCCCCATCTGCCGGTAAAAATCTGCGTTTTCCAGCGCCCTTTCTGCAATCCGGGCGGCGTTTTGCCGGTATTCATAAGCATACTGCAGGGGCGCCACAAAACACTTTTGGAGCATCAGGGCTTCCTCGTATTCGCTGCCCGGGCGGAGGTTTCCCTCGGCTTTCAGTGGACGGTAGTACGCCATCAGATCCCTTATTTTTTCTTCTGTGATCGGTCCTCCGTAGACCGGATACAGGCTTTCATACCTGGCCCGCCATTCCGGCACTATGGAAAAAATGGATTTTCCCTGATATACGCCGGAAATCTGAAAAGCATCCAGCAGCAGGAAAAGGATCACCGCCGCACATAGAGGAAGCCTCAGAAAATGTTTTCGGAATTCAAAATAAATTTGTCGTATCATTTCTTGTACCAGGCAGCAGGTTTAGTGCCATTTGTGGCGTTGTTATAGTTTTTTCCATCTTGTGATCGCTGCAGTAGCAGAGGAAAACATCCTCCAGATTCGGCGGTGCAGGAGAGGCATCTTCGGCGGGGCAGTTTTCGCAGACCATGCGCAGATGGATTCCGTCCGCATCGCGGCTCATATTGCTGATCTGCATGGCATCGAACCGCTTTGCCGCCTGAGGATCGGGAAGTGTCAGTTCCCATACTTTGCCTGCAATCGCCTGTGTCAGTTCTTTTGGCCGGCCCCGTTTCAGCAGGATCCCGTTTTTCAGAAGAAGTACTTCGCTGGCAATAAATTCCACATCCGATACGATATGTGTAGCCAGAAGCACGATCCGTTCCGCAGAGAATTGGGAGATCAGGCTGCGGAAGCGGATGCGCTCCTGCGGGTCAAGCCCGGCAGTCGGTTCATCGAGGATCAGGATGTCCGGATGATTCAGCATCGCCTGGGCGATCCCCAGCCTCTGGCGCATTCCGCCTGACAGCGCGCCGATTTTTTTGCGGCGGTGTTCCATGAGATTTACCATTTCCAGAAGCTCTTCTGTCCGCTGCCTGCCGACGGTTTCAGGAATATCCTTCAGGACACAGATATAGGCCATGAAATCTTCTGCCGTAAAATTTTTATAGAACTGAGGATATTGCGGAAGATAGCCGATATGCCCCAAAAATTCGGTTCCCAGTTTTTCCGCGTCCTGTCCGTCGATCAGCAGCCTGCCGGAGCTTTTCTGCAGGATACCGATAAAAATATTGATCAGCGTGGTTTTCCCCGCGCCGTTCGGCCCAAGGAGGCCATAGACCCCATGCTCCAATGTGGCGGTGAACTGGTTCAGGACGCATTTGCGGCCGTAATATTTGCTGACGTTCTGAAATTCTGCTTTCATTGCTCATCCCCCGGAATTGCAGACCAGGTTTCTGTTATCAGCACATCGTTCGGGAAATCGGACGCATTGAGAGGAACGGACAGGACGCTTAAAATATGTGTTCCTTCCAGGGCGCCCGAATCGAACCCTGCATCCAGACGGCTGGCAAGTCCGCTCTTAAGGTTCCGGTCCGCGCAGGAGGATCCTTCGCACCAGAGGAGAATGTAATCCAGAAACAGCGTTGTGCGGTATCGGGCACCAGGATGGCCCAGGAGGATATGGGAAAGTCCCGCTCCATCTCTGCTGAGGGAACAGTTTTGGAAAACCCTCGTACTCAGTTCACTGACCGGTGACGTCGACGTTCCTGTTCCGTCCGACAGATAGCGGTCAATGCTTTCCGGGGTCAGTTCTTCCTCCGAGACGGACAGATATTTAAGAATCGGGAGACCGCTGTCCGCGGCGGGTTCTATGTGAGCGGCGTCAGTCTCTGCGGGAACAGCGTCAGGCTCTGCGCGGATGACGTCAGCCTCTGCGCGGATGACGTCGGCTTCTTCGGGAACAGCGTCAGGCTCTGCGCGGATGACGTCAGCCTCTATGGGAACGGCGTCAGGCTCTGCGCGAACGACGTCGGCTCCTGTGGGAACATCAGCCTCAAAAGTAAGAGATACATAGTTTTCGAGGAAATTCTGTGAAGTCCCCAGAGGCAGCTCTTTCGTCCCCTCATAAGACTGAGGATTAAGGCTTAAAATGGTAAGCGTGAGTGTTTCTCCCGCTTTCCCCGTGACCGGCTCCAGATAGAACGAAAAATTCTTCCGCACATTGTCCGTAAGGCTCAGCAGATGCAGGTAAGCACAGGAGCCCTCGCTTTCGATCCGGTACGGCTGCGGAATCCCATCCAGAAAGAGCAGGAAGCCGCAGTTTGTTCCCAGCCCGCTTCCTTCAGCGTAATACGGAAGTTCCAGAGTCCCTCCCGTATAGGTAAACGTCTTGCTGTCAGATCCGTGAATGATGGAACCGTGCGGAATATTTTCGGCGAAAAGGCTTTCTGTTTCGGAAAGGAGACTTCCCGGTGAATCATCAGCGGCAGAGGGAGCTTCCCGGGAAGCGGCCCGGTTCGCGCAGGCAAAAAGGCAGAGCAGACTGCCCGACAGTAAAAAAGATAGAAAAAGTTTGTTCTTTGACATAAAAAACCCTCCTTTATCGAAATGATAAGGAGAGTTTAGAAATCAGAAGTCAAGAAAGGGTCAGGTTTTCAAAATTTGTCGGCAAAAATCTGGATGACCGCGCAGGCTCCACCGCAATCCCGGTTTTCCAGCTTCAGACTGCCCCCGTGCCTGCGGCACAATACAGAGCAGATTGCCAGACCCAGTCCGGTATGTTTTCCTGTCTGATCTGTCGCGGCCGGCATAAAACGATTTTGCCGTAAAACGGATTCCGGAAAACCGGGGCCATCGTCCGCGATCCGTACCGTCAGCATATGGTTCTCCAGCGAAAAGTGCATTTGAATCTGGCTTCTGGCGAATCGGAGGGCGTTTACGAATACATTTTCCAGAATCCGGTAAAGTATCTGGCTGTCCAGCTTCACCCGGCAGGCCGGTGCAGAGTTTGTGACGGTCAGACGGATCTGCTCTTTTTCGGCCAGGAGTTCAAAGCTGTCCGCCATGTCATTCAGCAATTCCGGCAGCACCGCCGCCGTCTTGTGCAGTTCCTGTTCTTCTGTGAGGTAAATATCCTGCAAAGATTCCGTATATCTTTTCAGGCGGGCGGCCGCTTCGGAGGTCTGATCGATCATGCCCATCATATCTTCCCGGCTCAGATCCTGTTTTGGAATGTGAGTGCGCAGATATTCCAGATATCCTTCCATAATGGAAATCGGGTTGCGCAGGTCGTGAGCGACCGAGGCCATCAATCGGCGCCGCTCATCGACCATTCCCCAGAGCTCACGGTGTTTTTCCGCAAGGGCCCTGCGCATCGTCTCAAAAGAATCACACAGTGCGCCCAATTCATCCCGATTGCCGCAGCTCAGGGAGAAATCCAGATTTTCATGGGCAATATTTTCGGATGCCTCCGTCAGAATCTGAATGGGTTTTTGCAGCTTTTCCCTGTAAAACCAGGCCGCGCACAGCAGGATTCCCGCGATCGCGTAAACCAGGGGAAGAACGATCTTTGCGGCAGACAACGCGGTATAAGCAAGCTGCCGTCTGGGAGACAGAAGGGTAAAATTGTTGTCAATCCTGTCCACTGTAAACTCGGCCGCCAGATTTTCCACTGCTGCGGCATATTTTTCAGGGTCAGGTTCCCTGTCATAGCCGATTCCCACCGCAAATTCCGTTGGAATAGGGGTTTCTTTCCCAAATTCAAACCGCTGCTGCTGGCTGCTTTTTTTGCCTCCAGCATCTGTACTGACAATCGTCAGGATCGCTTCATTGGAGACGGGCAGGATCCTTTTTTGCAGGCGGTAACAGCCATAAACCGTAAGGCCGGATAGTGCAGTAATCCACAGGGCGGCGCCGCACACTATATAAATGAAAGCTTTTTTCAGCGGCATATTTCTTATTTTCTCCATTTGTATCCGATCCCCCATATCGTCTCGATGAAATCCCGACTGGTCACTTCCAGGAGCTTGGCCCTTATTTTCCGGATATGCTCTTTCACGACGCTGTTATTCCCGGTTGCGTCCAGCCCCCATACGGATTCATAGATATGTTCTTTGTCAAATACCTGATTGGGATTTGTCCACAGCAATTCAATGATGTCAAATTCTTTTCTGGTGAGCGCAATGGCTTCTCCCTCAAAGGATAATTCTCTTGCGGTCAGATCCGCTGTCAGGCCGTGGGAAGTCAGACGGGCAGAAGACATTTTATTTCGCTGTTCCCGCCTGAGGTGGGCCTCCACACGCGCCGTCAGCTCCGCCAGGCTGAAAGGTTTCGTGATGTAATCGTCCCCGCCGTCCCGAAAGCCTGTCAGCTTGTCCTGCTCCATGATCCGCGCTGTTAAAAAGAGAATGGGGCAGGAAACAGATTCCCGGATTTCCCGGCAAAATGCCAGTCCGTCCTTTCCGGGCATATTAATATCCAGCAGGATCATATCGGGCTGCATTTTCAGTAAATTCGAGGCATCTGAACTGTTATTTGCCACAAATACCGTATAACCGCAGTCCGTAAACTGCCGCCGAAGCAGAGCAGTCAATGACGGCTCATCGTCAACGATCAATATCTTCCAGTTCATGGGAATCCTCCTGATGCGGCTGATTTTCTGTAAAGGGTTATTGTGCCGGTTCCGGTATATTTATAGTATTTGAAAGTCAGGAAATGGTCAAGTTTTGATCATTTATCTGATTTATGCCTCCGCTGTCCCGGGAGAGTCCGGGAGCGTGATCCGCGCCGGAATGCAAGGGACAAAGATAAATGTGCAATCATGATATATTGAAATTTGTGCGGCGGTGACTTATAGTATTTTATGTACAGGCGGGGTGCGATGCAACTTCTTTCGGCAGATCCGCGGCCTGTCCTGACAGGGCTTCGAGTATGTGAAGGCCCTGGCGGAGACTTTTTTGCGATCCCTGATATCCGCTGTTTTTCTGCGGAGGGCCTGGACATCGCGGGAGCGGATGTGGACGCGATCCTGTCCCGGGCGGCCGCCGAGATCGACAAGTGCATGGGATAAAAGCCTTTTGTGAAGTAAGGAGTGTCTGTGGATATGAGTATTCTGAAATTAAAGCCGTCCTGCAAGGACTATCTCTGGGGAGGGCACAGGCTGGCGGAAGAATTTAACATCAGCTATGACGGCCCGGTTCTGGCGGAGGCCTGGGAGCTGTCCTGCCATCCGGACGGCCCGTCCGTGATCGAAAACGGCCCCTACAGGGGCAGGACCCTGCAGGAGTATATTGACAGCGAAGGGCGGGAGGTGCTCGGGACGCACTGCAGACGGTTCCGCGATTTTCCGATCCTGACGAAATTCATCGACGCCCGGGACAACCTGTCCGTGCAGGTACATCCCGGCAACAGTTTTGCCCTTCGAAATGAGAACCAGTATGGAAAGACCGAGATGTGGTACGTTCTGGACGCCTGCGAAGGAGCCTATCTGTATTACGGGTTCCGTCAGGAGATCTCGAAGGAGGAATTTGCAGAGCGGATCCGGGAAAACACGCTTCTGGAGGTGCTGAACGCGGTTCCGGTGAAGCGGGGCGACGCGCTGTTTATCGAGTCGGGCACGCTCCACGCGATCGGAAAAGGCATTCTGATCGCGGAGATCCAGCAGAATTCCAACGTCACCTACCGCGTCTATGACTATGGGCGGGTGGGGAAGGATGGCAAAAAGCGCGATCTTCACATAGAAAAAGCGCTCGCCGTGACGAACCGCGTGCCGATCGTGCGCAGCGGCAGCCAGTACCCACATATCGCGGACTGTGACTATTTTACGGTGGACAAGCTGAACCTGGACGGAAGGCTGACCTGCCGGATGCAGGGAACAGTCAGCGACGCCTCCTTTTTGAGCATCCTGATCCTGGACGGGGAGGGAACGATCAGCTGCAGAGGGGAGAGCCTGCCTTATCGGAAGGGCGACAGCATTTTCCTCGCAGCGGGGAGCGGCGACTGGCAGATCGAGGGAACCTGCGACGCGCTGCTGACGACGATCCGGGAAAAGGCCAGCCCCGTGCGCGCGGGCGTCATCATAGGAAGCCAGGAGACGCAGATTGGCCTGGTGGACGACCATCAGCACCTGATCGCGATGAAGAGCTTCCCGACGAGCCCCAGGCGGCCTGCGCAGGAGGTGGTCAGCGAGGTGGCCCGGAAAACCCTGGAGCTTCTGGAGGAACAGCAGATTCCCCTGGATCAGTGCATCGGAGTCGGAGTGGGGGTGCCCGGAACCGTAGACCGGCGGAAGGGCACGGTGCTCTATTCCAACAATATCAAATGGGAGGATGTGCCGCTCGCGGACATGATCGGGAGCGTTGTTCCCTGCCCGGTGCGCATCGCGAACGATGCGGACTGCGCCGCGCTTGGCGAGGCCGCGGCCGGGGCGGGAAAGGAATACTCGGACGTGGCGATGTTCACGCTCGGGGCCGGTGTCGGCGGCGGCCTCATTCTCAACGGCCAGGTTTTTGAGGGAGGGATCATGGGAGGAAGCGAGGTCGGGCACCAGGTGATCCGCGTAAACGGCAGACTGTGCACCTGCGGAAGAAAGGGATGCCTGGAGGCGTATGTCTCCGTGCCGGCCCTGCTCAAGGCAGCGTCGCAGGCCGCCGGGCGGGAGATCAGCCTGGAAGAGATCTTCCGGCGGGCCCGCGAGGGCGACGTCGTGATGCAGGAGGTAGTGGAACAGTATGAACAGATGCTCGGGACAGGCGTCGTAAATCTCGTCAACATGTTCCGCCCGCAGCTCATTCTGCTGGGCGGCGCGATGTCCGCGTTCGCCGCGGATATGATCGAGCCCATCCGCGAGATGATGGCGGCGGACTGCTTCGGCGGCGCGCACGGCACGATCCCGGAGATCGCGGTCGCCGAGCTTGGAAGCTATGCGGGCATGATCGGGGCCGCGAACCTGTGATACGAACCGGACCTTCGCCGGATGAATCACAGGCCTTTCAGATGAAGTGCTGGCCTTCCCGGACAAGCCGCGGATATTCCCGGATAAACCGCAGTACTTTCGGCGCGGAAAACGAAGATTATCAGATAAGAAAAGGGCTGCCGCACTAAATATTTTTAGTTACAGCGACAGTCCTCTTCATGAATATAGTATATGATTCAGATTTTTTAAATTAACGCAGCACTAAACGAAGATGAACGCCATCCCTTTTTCTCTCCTGATTTACTCTGTCATCCGGCGTTTATCTTATAGATTCCTTCCCTGATACTGTATCGTTACCACATAAACTGTTTTGCACGATTCGTCAATGCGGAAGATAGCAATATAGTTATCAATCAACAACTGTCTGTAACTCTTTCCGGCATATCTGCCCTCGTTTCGCTCTTGATGAGACTGTGGAAAAGTGTCTAAACCTAACACAGCTTTCTTAATTCTATCAACCTGTCCCTTTGCATTTTCAGGATCAAGTTTCTCGTTTGCAATATATTTGTAAATGCTGTCTAAATCGCGTATTGCTCTGGGGTTGATCATTACCTTGTATTTATCCAAAATGCTTTTTCTCCAGTTCCGCAAAAACTATCTCTGCATCGACTGCTGCTGCTCCGTTTGCAATTTCCCGTTCAGATTCACCGATAGCCTGGTCAATGCGGTTAATCCTTGCGAATTTATCATACAATTCACTACTCATTACAACCAGGTCGCTATATCCGTTTTTGGTAATAAAAATAGGTTCCTGCTCTTTATGAGCAATATTGGAAATTTCAGTTGTATTACGTAAATCCTTAATAGGCATAATGAGAGGCATAATACTTCACTCCTTTCTTTGACATAATCATAGCATAATTATGTGATGAAAACAATAAAAACATGTGATACTGTTTTCTCAGGTTGAGGAAATGATCAGCTATCAGCCATTTTACGATATACTGTTAAAAAAGGGGATCACTGAATTGCGTGAGCCCCTTCTTTAACATGGAGTGTCAGAACAGCCAGACAGCCGGACTTTGACCGGACGACAGACCCCTTACAGGCCGCCCGCGGAGGAGACGGCCGGACGGTCGGACTGCCGAATGGCCTGAGCCGGTTTTTGATCTGCCGTCCCGCCCAGCTCCCGGAAGGTCCGGACGATCAGGATGGCCGCGATAAGGAAGGTCAGGAAATCTGACACGGGCATGGAATACAGTACCCCGTCAAGGCCGCAGAACAGCGGCAGCAGGAGCGCAAATCCCACGCCGAAGACAATTTCACGTACCATGGACAACATCGTGGAGGCGGCCGCCTTTCCCATGGCCTGCAGGAAGATGAAGCAGGCCTTGTTGACGCAGGCAAATACGACCATGCACAGGTAGATGCGGAAAGCCCGGAGCGCGAAATCGGTGTAGTACGCGCTCTCGTTTGCCGCGCCGAAGACGGCGATGAGCTGACCCGGGAAAAATTCCACGATGACAAATGCGGCGGCCCCGACCAGAGCCTCAGCGGCCAGCAGGCGTGAAAACAGTGCTTTCACCCTCTGTCTCAGCCCGGCTCCCATGTTATAGCCGGCGATCGGGATGCAGCCGGCCGCCATTCCCACGACGATGGAGATCACGATCTGGAAAAATTTCATGACGATCCCGACGACCGCCATCGGTATCTGCGCATACTGTTCCTGGCCGAAAATGGCGTCGAGGGCGCCGTACTTGCGGATCATATTGTTGATGGCCGCCATCGCCGCGACCAGCGAGATCTGCGACAGGAAGCTTGTGGCTCCGAGCGCCAGGGTTTTGCGCGATATGCCAAAATCCGGCCGGAAATCGCGCTTTGCCGGGCGGATCAGTTTCATGTGCAGGAGATACCACACAGCCAGGGCCGCCGTCCCGATCTGCCCGAGAACGGTGGCTACGGCGGCGCCCATCATTCCCCAGCGGAAGACGAAGATGAAAAGCGGGTCGAGAATGATGTTGACGACTGCCCCGAACAGTGTGGAGGCCATGGCGAAGCGCGGCGAACCATCGGCCCGGATGACCGGGTTCATGGCCTGCCCGAACATATAGAATGGGATGCCCAGGGAAATCCAGAAAAAGTACTCTCTGGAATGGCGGAAGGTCTCCGCATTGACGGTCCCGCCGAACATTGCGATGAGCGGGTCTGCGAACAGGAGGTAGGCCGCGCAGAGGACGATGCTGGCGGAGACGGTCATGACGACGGAATTTCCGACGCTTTTTCTGGCCAGTCCTGTTTCTCTGCGCCCGAGGCTGAGACTTACGTAAGCGCAGCAGCCGTCCCCGACCATGACGGCGGCCGCGAGCGCGATCACGGTGAGCGGGAACACCACTGTGTTGGCGGCGTTTCCGTACGAACCGAGGTAATCGGCGTTGGCGATAAAGATCTGGTCTACGATGTTGTACAGGGCGCCGACCAGAAGCGAGATGATACAGGGAATGGCATACTGCCTCATAAGCTTTCCGATATGCTCATTCCCCAGAAACTGATTTGTGTTTGCTTCCATTTTCTTACTTCCTTTCCATGATGTTAGTGTCGAATGATGCCATACGGATTGTTCCGTGCTACGCACTTCCACAATCCTGCCCAACATTCGGAATTCATGGGGCCCCTTCCCCACTTCTTCCTCATGTTTGGGCGGGTCATTAAGTCATAAAACCACTTCTGCGCAAGCGCATCGTGGTCTATGATGTTTGACCCTGGCATCTTTCCAAATTTACCTGCCGAACCTTTGCGGCGGATTTGTCAATTTCCGCCATCCTGCCAGGGAGGCGGCGGAAATCGTGCGGATGTCCTATGCTGCCGGCTAAAGCGGAATCCTGCGCAAAAAAATAACGTGCGGCGCTCAACTGGATTTACGCATTGAGTGCCACACGTTCTGTCTTTATTTTAATGAAAATCTGCCTCCGCGTCAAAGGTGATTCTGCACAAAATTGCGGGAAAACCGGCAAAGAAAATCAGCAGAGGAACTCAGGGATAATCGGGGAAAATCCGGAAATACTATCCGTAAAAGGAACGCAGGGATCCCAAGGCCGGCATTGCCGGACCTGCGTTACGGGAGAGGTGGATTTCATGGAGCGAAAAATGTTGACACGCTATCTGATTTTGATTACAATGCTTGTAGTTTTTGCAGGAGCCGCCTGGTACTTCTCGCGGGATTACAGGCAGCCGGAGGACGATGTGATCCTGGCAGAGCTGGAAGCGGAATTTCCGGTTGGAGAGGAAGTTTCCCATGAACTCTGAGACGCTGTATCTGAAGATCGATAAAAATGTGCAGGCGAAGCAGGCACCGGTCACGGTCGGAGAGATCGGAGAGATCATATGCAGCGATAAGAAGGCAGAGAACAGGATCAGGGCGCTGCGTCTTCCCGGCGGGAGGATCAAAGGGCCGGGGCGCTATGTCTTTTCCGTGCTGGATGTGATCGAAGTGATCCAGAAGGAATTTCCGAACCTGGAGATCAGTAATCTCGGGGAGGCCGATTTTATCATAACTGTGGAGAATCCGAACAAGCTGTCCGATATGATGAGCTGGGGGAAAACGATTTTCGTCTGTGTGCTCGCGTTTTTCGGGGCGGCTTTTTCCATCATGGCGTTTAACAATGACGTCGGGATCACCACGCTGTTCGGGCAGCTGTATGAGATCTTCACCGGGGAGCCGTCGGACGGGTTCACACTGCTCGAGATTTCCTATTCGGCAGGGGTAGGACTGGGCATCCTGCTGTTTTTCCATCATTTCGCCCGGAAGAAGGGGCTGTCGGATCCGACGCCGCTGGAAGTGGAGATGCGCACGTACGAGGATGAGGTTGACACGACGCTGATCGAGGCGGACAGCCGCCAGGCACGCGGCTGACGCGGCCGGCGTGAAGCGGACAGAAAAAGCGCGCAGCGGCGGTCGGCGTGAAGCGGACAGAAAAGGCGTGCAGCGGCGGCCGGTGTGAAAAGGACGGGAACGGCACGCTGCGCCGGAACAGAAGCAGAAATGAGGGAAACAGCATGGCACAGGCGGTACTTGGGGTAATCGGCTTTTCCTCCGGCTTTATTGTGGCCGGGGGCGTGGTGGCGCTGATGGTCGGACTCGGGATCATCACGCGGTTTATCGGGATCACGCACACGGCGGATCGGATCCTCTGGCATGAGGATGCGATCCTGCTGGGGGCGCTGGCGGGCACGATCCTGACGGTATTTCAGGTGAGGCTTCCGCTCGGCGTGTGGGCGCCGGCGCTGCTGGGCTTATTTACAGGTATTTTTGTTGGCGGCTGGATCCTGGCGCTTGCGGAGGTGATCAATGTGTTTCCGGTATACTGCCGGAGACTCGGCATCACAAAAGGGCTGAGCTGGATCGTGATCGCGGTGGCAGCCGGAAAGGTACTCGGCAGCCTCCTGTTTTTCTTTATGCGCTGGGGAGAGGGCTGACGCGGCGCTCCGCGGGAGCCGGATGGGCGGTATCTTTCCGGATGCGGCATCTCTCCGGATGCGGCGCGTGCGGGGACGGAGACGGCGCACGCCTGCAGCTTTTGGTATACGAAACGCACAGAAACTGAAAACAGCATACATTTTAAAATGTGGGGAATGGACATGCAGGAAAATATCAGGGATATGACGACGGGCAGCCCGTACCGTCTGATACTTGGATTTGCCTTACCGATTTTTCTGAGCCAGGTATTTCAGCAGTTTTACAATACTGCGGACACGCTGATCGTGGGGAAATTTCTCGGGACGGAGGCGCTGGCCGCGGTCAGCTCTTCCGGAACGCTGATCTTTCTGATGGTCAGCTTTTTTACCGGGATGGCGCTGGGCGCGGGGGTGGTGATCTCCCGGTATTTCGGGGCGAAGGAGTACGGTCACGTCTCGAGAGCGATACATACGACAGTGGCGCTGAGCGTCATCTGCGGGGTGCTTTTGACCGTGGCAGGCGTCATTTTTACGCCGACGCTGCTGCGCTGGATGGACACGGATCCGGAGGTGCTGCCGCAGGCAGTCGAATATTTCCGCTACTATTTTCTTGGCGCGCTTGCGGTCGTGGGCTATAACAACCTGAAGGGGATCATGAACGCGCTCGGGGACAGCAAAAGGCCCCTGTACTATCTGATCTTTTCCTCGCTGCTGAACATCGTTCTGGATCTGCTGTTCATCGGCGGATTTGGATGGGGCGTGTGGTCGGCCGCGGCCGCGACCACGATCTCGCAGGCGGCCAGCATGGTGCTCTGCCTGGTCCACCTGTGCAGGCCGGGGACGGTCTACCAGATCCGGTGGAGAAAAGTGAGGATCGACGGACGGATGATGCGCGAGATCATCCGTTACGGCCTTCCCTCCGGCGTGCAGAATTCGGTGATCGCGCTTGCAAATGTGATCGTCCAGACGAACATCAATTCGTTCGGGAAGCTGGCGACCGCAGCCTACGGCACGTACGCGAAGATCGAGGGCTTCGCCTTCCTGCCGGTCACGAGCTTTACGATGGCGCTCACGACCTACACGGGACAGAATCTGGGTGCTCGGGAGTACGACCGCGCGCGGAAGGGCTCCCGCTTCGGCATTTTCACGACTGTGATGCTGGCAGAGCTGATCGGTGTCGCGATCTTTCTGGCGGCGCCGGTGCTGGTCGGCTTTTTCACCGAGGATCCGCAGGTGATCGCGATCGGGGCCAGGCAGGCCCACATCGAGGCGCTGTTTTACTGCCTGCTGGCTTTCTCCCACGCGGTTGCGGCGGTGTGCCGCGGCGCGGGAAAGGCGTTTGTGCCGATGTTCATCATGCTGTCCGTCTGGTGTGTGCTGCGGATCATTTACATAACGACCGTCATGCATTTTACGCATGAGCTTGCTTTTATTTACTGGGCATATCCTCTGACCTGGGGGATCAGTTCTGTGATCTATCTGATCTATTACCATTTTTCAGACTGGATCCACGGATTTGAGAGCAAAGAATAAAGGGGTATTAACCATAAATCTATTGCAGTAGATAGAATGGAGTGACAACATGAAAACACAGAATGAACTGAGGACGCAGCTGCGTCAGATCGACCATAAGGGATATAAGGCGTACAAGGTCCTGGAGGGCGAATACGATTTTGGCACATACCGTCTGTGCATCGACCACGTACAGGGCGACCCGTTTGCGACGCCGTCCCGTGTGCGCATCGTGTACCGCAATCGGGGAAATATCCCGGTGGAATATTTCGCGCAGAAGCACCGGAAAACGGCGGTGGAGGACTATCTGCTGCGCCGCCTGCACCGCAGCCTGCGGATGTGCGCGGACCGCGACCGGAAGGGTTCCGGAAAGAGCGGGCTGGTGACGGCCTGCCGCGCCGGGCAGGAGATCCTGGAGCGCACGGCGATGCAGATCACGGAGGAGGCGGTGACGGCGCGGATCGAGGTCGGCTTCCCCGCTTTCGGCCGGACGATCGCGGCCGGGGAGCTTGAGAAGATCCTCTTTGACTTGCTGCCGGAGGTGTCGGACAAGTCCTTCCGCATGCAGCCGGCGGTGCAGAAGGATCTGCAGCTGGTTGTGAATCTGGCGGACGATCAGAATTTTATCCGCGGCGAGCTGGAACGCCTGGATCTTGTCGCGTTTGTCGGGGACGGCTCCGTGCTGCCGCGCGAGAGCGGTGTGTCGCAGAAGCCGATGAAGGATGCGGTGAGATTTGCAAGCCCGGAGAGCCTAGCGGTGACACTGGAGCTGCCGCACAGGGGACGGCTGCGCGGGATGGGGATCCGCCGGGGGATCACGGTGATCGCAGGCGGCGGGTTCCATGGGAAATCCACGCTTCTGAAGGCGCTGGAGCGCGGCGTCTACAACCACATCGCGGGCGACGGGCGCGAATTTGTGCTGACGGATGCGACTGCGTTTAAGCTGCGCGCGGAGGAAGGGCGCTGCGTACATAAGACGGATATTTCCATGTTCATCAGCAATCTTCCGACCAGGACAGATACGACCTGCTTTTCGACGGAGAATGCCAGCGGAAGCACCTCTCAGGCGGCGAACACGGTGGAGGCGCTCGCGTGCGGGAGCAGGACGCTTCTGATCGACGAGGACACATCGGCGACGAACTTTATGGTCCGCGACGGGCGGATGGCGCAGCTCGTGTCGGATGAGAAAGAGCCGATCACGCCGTTCATCCGCAAGATCCGCAGCCTGTATCGGGATCTCGGCGTGTCGACGGTGCTCGTGGCGGGCAGCTCGGGCGATTATCTGTCGGTGGCGGATACGGTGCTGCAGATGGACTGCTATGTGACGAAGGATGTGACGGCGCGGGCGAGAGAGCTTGCCGTGGAGCTGACCGAGGAGCCGGCGAAGAAGTGCGTCTGGCTGAAGAAATCTGTCGCGCACAGGGACATCGAAAAGATGCGCGTGCACGGCTGGGATACGCTGAGCCTTGACAAGACAGAGATCGATCTGCGCTACCTAGAGCAGATCGTGGACGAGACGCAGACTGCGGCCATCGGATATGTCCTGCAGTATGTGCTGGTCCGCATGGCCGACGGAAAGAAGAGCGCGGCGCAGCTGGCGGAGGAAGCCGCCCGAAAGCTCGAAAAAGAAGGAATCCTGAGCGTGACGCCGAAAAATTACGGGGCCGGTCCCGCGGCGATGGTGCGTTCCCAGGAGATCCTGGCCGCTCTGGCGAGATACCGTTTGCTGTGAGTATACTGAGAGATCATAAATAAATGAATAAATGGCCGGGCGGGCTGCCGACAGGGCTAAAATGACAGGAGGGACAGGAGATATTATGGCAGAATTAAATGGAAGCTTTACACTTCCGGGGGAGGCTGGCTATGAGGAGCTGACGCTTAAGCTGGCCCGAAAATGGGGCGCGGACGTGATCCGTGACAGCGACGGCACGACATTGTCCGATGAGATTCTGAAGGCAGGGTATGGGATCTACTCCACGATCTGTATAATCCGCGATCACAATGAGTGGGCGAAGGCGCATCCGCAGGAGCTGCAGCAGACCTTCCTGATGGCCGGCCCGCGGCCTGCGGACGGGGAGACGCTGGAGATTCCCATCATGGAGGAATTTTTCAGTGAGCAGTTCCGGGTCAACGACACGGCTGCTGCGATGAAATACTGGCAGGTGTATGACCGGACGGCGGGCAAAGAGGTTCCGCGCGGGCAGTGGGAGTATGACGCGCAGAAGGAGACCGTCCGCATCCGGGGGATCCGCCCGTTCCACATGTACTCGGTGAGCTTCCTGGCCTACCGTATCTGGGAAGAGATTTCCATGTACAATCACACGACCAACAACTGGGACAGGGAGCACCTGATGCAGGTGGACCCGAGATATCCTCAGACAATGGAGTATCTGCTGGGCTGGATGGAGCGCTGGTGTCAGACCCACCCGGATACGACGGTCGTGCGCTTTACTTCGATGTTTTACAATTTCGTGTGGATCTGGGGCAGCGACCCGCGCCGCCGCAATCTGTTCACGGACTGGGGTTCCTATGACTTTACGGTCAGTGACCTGGCCCTGGACGAATTTGAGCGGGAGTACGGATACCGCATGACGGCGGAGGATTTTATCAACAAGGGAAATCTGCATGTGACGCACATGCCCGCGGATCAGCATAAAAAGGACTGGATGAGCTTCATCCAGCGCTTTGTCGCGGAGGCGGGGAAAAAGCTGGTCGACATTGTCCACAGATATGGGAAGAAAGCGTATGTCTTCTACGACGACAGCTGGGTAGGGCTGGAGCCCTACGGGGAACTGTTCGGGAAGATCGGCTTCGACGGACTGATCAAGTGCGTGTTTTCCGGCTATGAGGTGCGCCTGTGCGCAGGTGTGCCGGTGGAGACGCACGAGCTGCGGCTGCACCCGTATCTCTTCCCGGTGGGCCTCGGCGGCGCGCCGACCTTCATGGAGGGCGGAAATCCGGCGCTGGACGCGAAGCAGTACTGGAAGAATGTGCGCCGCGGGCTGCTGCGCGTGCCGATCCAGCGCATCGGCCTGGGCGGCTATCTGCATCTGACGGAGGCGTTTCCGGATTTTCAGGATTATATCGAGCAGATCTCGGATGAGTTCCGCAGGATTCAGGAATACCACAGATCAGGGAAGCCGTATACGATCCGCCCGAAGGTGGCGGTGCTCCACTGCTGGGGGAGCCTGCGCCCGTGGACGCTGTCCGGCCACTTCCATGAGACTTTTATGCACGACCTGATCCACGTGAACGAGGCGCTGTCCGGACTGCCGGCGAAGGTCGGTTTTATCAGCTTTGAGGATGTGAAGGCTGGGGCGCTCGCCGGTTACGATATCGTGATCAACGCGGGCCGGGCCGGGACCTCCTGGAGCGGCGGCGATGCCTGGAAGGATGAAGATGTAGTAAGCCGCCTGTACCAGTGGGTGTACGAGGGCGGAACTTTTCTCGGGATCGGCCAGCCGTCCGCGGTGGAGGGATTTGATTCCTATTACCGCATGGCGCCGGTGCTCGGCGTGGACGAGGACACCGGTGCGAAGGTCTGCCATGGGAGATGGGAATTTGAGACGGAAGAGATTCCGGGGCTTCTCCCGGAGGGCTGCAGCGTGCCGGAGAGGGAAAACCGCTTCCTGACAGACGGGAAGGCCAGGGTGCTGCTCGCACATGACGGGAACCCGGATCTGACGCTGCACGCGTTCGGAAAGGGACTCGGCATCTACATGGGCGGGTTTTCCTACACTCCCGAAAACACAAGAATGCTCCTGAACCTGCTGCTGTACGCGGGAGGAGAACCGCTGGACGGCCTGTACCTGACCGACAATCCCTTCACGGAATGCGCGTACTATCCGCAGGCCGGGCGCCTGGTGATCATCAACAATTCAGACAGGCCGCAGACGGCCACGGTGAGGACGGAGCAGGGAGACAGGACCGTGACGCTGGAGCCGTTCGCCTGCGTGGAGTAAGAAGTGACGTTCCATGTCTTTGTTTTATTTAAAATGATGTCATACGGATTGTTCCGTGCTGCGCTGTCTGCGCTCAACACCCCACAATCCGGACATCATCTTATTTTACAAGATCGCAGAGACGGCTGATCAGATGCCCTGTCACGTAGAAGGTCGTCTCAAAGTGCATAAACTGCAGGATGTTTTCGTCCCACATGAATTTCAGATGGGGCGGGAATTCGTCGTCGCTCTCCCAGAACTGGAGCTGCACGGAGAGAAACGGAAACACCGGCAGGGTGTAGGACACGTCGCCGACCGTTCCCCTGACGCCGCCGAGGGCCTCGCAGGCTGCGCAGAGCCGTGCGGTCTGATGGTCGAAGGTGCGGGCGGCGGGCGCAAACATATCATTTCCGGGAGCCGCGGCGAGAGCGGCTCCCTTTACATTGCTGATGCTGCAGTAATTTCCGGAGAGACGGCAGCCGTCCTTTGCATAGCAGAGCACATCGAAGACAGAAAGAGCTTCCTCGAAACCGGCCTCGTGCCAGATCCCGGACGGAGCGCTGCTGTCTGTTTCTTCGCGCCAGGCGGTCTCGCCGGTGCGGCGGTCGATCCGGTAATCCCGGGCGACAAATTCCAGATAAAGATAATCTGCATCATGCTCCAGATGGAATTTTCTGATCATGTGCTCCTGGTCATAGTTCAGAAACAGCCTCTGGGCGTCTTTTTTCATGATCTCATAATTAGAACCCCGCATATAAACCTCCTGTAAAACCTGTCCGGATCCTGCATCCTCTGCGCGGCCCGCATATCCGGCAAATGGAAGAGCGAAAGAGCCGGAGAACAGTGCTCAGACGCGGCCGGATCCGTTTACAGCGCCCGGATATCCGCGGTCAGCGCATCGATCTCTTCCTGCGTCGTCGCCCAGCTCGTGCAGAAGCGCACACAGCTGTGCGTATCGTCCACTTTTTTCTCAAACTCAAATATGTACTTTTCTGCGAGAGCGTCCATCTGGCTGTTTTCCAGCACGACAAACTGCTGGTTCGTAGGGCTCTCGATGTAGGCCGGAATCCCTTTTTCTGCGAATGCCCGGCGGATCTGCTGCGCGAGTTCTGTCGCGCGGCGGGTGATCTCGAAGTACAGGCCGTTTTCAAACAGCGTGCAAAACTGCAGGCCCAGCAGCCATCCTTTTGCGAGCATCGCGCCGTTCTGCTTGATGTAGCTGCGGAAATCCACGTTCAGGGACGGATTGGTGATCACAAGCGCCTCTCCGAACAGCGCGCCGCATTTGGTGCCGCCGCAGTAGAACATGTCCGCAAGATGCGCCAGGTCCTTCATGGTCACGTCATTTTCGGCCGCGCCGAGCCCGTAGCCGAGCCTTGCCCCGTCGATGAACAGGAAGAGGCCGTATTCCCGGCAGACCCGGCTGATCTGTGTGAGCTCATCCAGGGAGTAGATGGTGCCGTACTCGGTCGGAAAGGACAGATAGACGAGCTTCGGCTGTGTGACGTGCTCCGGAATGTCGCTGTCGCGGTAGAGCCGGGCTTCTTCCTCGATCTGCGCGGCTGTGATCTTGCCGTCGCGGGCGCTCAGGGCCTGGATCTTGTGGCCGCAGTGTTCAACCGCGCCGGTCTCATGGACATTGATATGTCCGGTGTCTGCGCTGATGACGCTCTGGTAGGGCCGCAGGGCCGCCGAGATGGCGGTGTAATTGACCTGCGTTCCTCCGATCAGGAAATGTATGGCTGCATCCGGGCAGTCCAGATATTTCCGGATCTCATCTGCGGCTTTTTCGCACCATGGGTCGATCCCATAGCCGCCGTAGCGCTCTGTGTTTGTGCGGGCCAGCGCCTCGAGTATCTGCGGGTGCGCGCCGTGATTGTAGTCATTATTAAAACGGATCATAGGCAACCTCCTGAATCTGTTCGGTTCTGATACCACATCATTATATCACCGCATCACGGGATTTTCAATGAGGAACCTTCTGATGCTTTTTGTTTTCTTCTCTTCAAATATGTGCTACAATCCATTTGACATGAATATGTACATGAGCCGGGAAAGCGGGTACGAGGATCCATGGAGCAGAGAATAAGGATTTCCGTCCGGAATCTCGTGGAATTTATTCTGCGGTCGGGCGATATTGACAACCGAAGAGGGGCGTTTGCAGAGAAGGAGGCCATGCAGGAGGGCAGCCGCATTCACCGCAGGATTCAGGGAAGGATGGGCAGCGGCTACCAGGCGGAGGTGCCTCTCTCTGCCGACGTTCCGGGAGACGGATTTATCCTGACGGTTGAGGGGCGTGCAGACGGGATCTTCCGCATGGATGAGACCATGCGCCTGGAGCGCGGTGTGATCTGGAGCTGCGAACACGGGCTGGAGGACGGACCGGCCGCCGCTGCCGGCAGGGGGCGCGCAGAGGATGCGGTGCCGATGCCGGGCCAGATCAGTCTCGCGGATTTTATGCGCGCGAACACCGCGCAGGTCCGGGCGGGAGGACAGGCAGGGGGGACGGAACAAACGGCCTGGCCCGGAGCGGGAGAAGAGGCGGATCCGGACAGTCAGGCGCGCGCGGATGAGCAGGATGCGGATGGCGGCAGGCAGGGAGGACAGGCGGAACGGGTGAACCAGACGGCCCGGACCGGAGCGGCAGATGAAACGGATCCGGACAGTCAGGCGCGCGCAAAAGAGCAGGACGCAGACCAGACAGCGCAGGCGGACCGGTACATCGACGAGATCAAGGGCGTCTACCGCGACGTCCGTCTGATCATGAAGCCTGTGGGCGTGCATCTTGCCCAGGCCAAGTGCTACGCGTATATTTACGGCAGCCAGAGGGGCCTGAAGCGCATCGGGGTCCAGATGACCTACTGCAATCTGGAGACGGAGGAGATCCGGCGCTTCCGGGAGGAATACAGCGTGGGGGAGCTGGGCGGCTGGTTCCGCGAGGTGGCAGGGCGCTATCAGAAATGGGCGAAGCTGCAGCTCGACTGGAGGGAGCTCCGCCAGTCGTCGATCAAGGGGCTGGTCTTTCCGTTTCCGTGGAGAGAGGGGCAGAAGGAGGTGGCCTCGTCGGTGTACCTGACGATGCTTCGCAGGAAGAAGCTGTTTATCCAGGCTCCGACCGGTACGGGCAAGACGCTCTCGACGGTATTTCCGGCGGTGAAGGCGGTCGGCGAGGGACTTGCCGAGCGGATTTTCTATGCGACGGCCAAGACGGTCACACGTACCGTCGCGGAGGAGGCCTACGCGCTGCTGCGGCGCCAGGGGCTGCGCATGAAGACGGTGACGCTGACGGCGAAAGAGAAGATCTGCTTCATGGACGAGACAGAGTGCAATCCGGACGCCTGTCCGTACGCAAAGGGACATTTTGACCGCGTCAACGACGCGGTGTTCGAGTTTATCTCATCCGGTGAGGTGTTCGACCGGCCGGCGATAGAGGAGCAGGCGCAGAAATGGCAGGTCTGCCCGTTCGAGTTCGGCCTGGACGTGTCTGTGTGGGCGGATGCGGTGATCTGCGACTACAATTATATTTTTGATCCGAGGGCAAAGCTGAAGCGCTTTTTCGGCGAGGGCGTGAAGGGGGACTATCTGTTCCTGATCGACGAGGCGCACAATCTGGTGGACCGCGGCCGGGAGATGTTTTCGGCGGCGCTGATCAAGGAGGATTTCCTGGCGCTCCGCAGGGAGATCGCTCCCTACAGCAGGAAGCTTTCGCGCGCGCTGAGCCGCTGCAACACCTGGATGCTGGAGCGGAAGAGGGAGAGCGAATCCGGGCCGGTGCAGGTGCTCTCAGATATCGGGACGTTCCCGGCCAGCCTGATGAACCTGTGCGGGATCATGGAGGACTTTATGGACGAGCCCGGGCATGCGGCAGTGAACGAAAAGGTACTGGACCTGTATTTCCAGGTGCGCAGATTCCTGGACACAGGCGACCGGCTCAATGACAACTATGTGATCTACACGGAGCTTCTTGAGGACGGGCGGTTCCTGGTCAGGCTGTTCTGCGTGGACATTTCCGCGAACCTGCAGCAGTGCCTGGATAAGGGGAAGAGCACGATCTATTTTTCGGCGACCATGCTCCCGATCCAGTATTACAGGAGCCTGCTGAGCACGGCGGAGGACGACTATGCGATTTACGCGCATTCGACATTTGCGCGTGAAAAGCGCTGCGTGCTGATCGGGACGGACACGAGCAGCCGCTACGCGAACCGCAGTGAACAGGAATTCCGCAAGATGGCGGAATACGTCCTGCAGCTTGTGCAGGCGCAGCCCGGAAACTATATGATCTTCTTTTCTTCCTACCGCATGATGGAGGACGTCTCGCAGCAGTTTCTGCTGCTCTGCGATGAGTGCGGCGCAGAGGTGGAGCTGCTGTGCCAGGAGAGCGGCATGAATGAAGCGCAGCGGGAGGATTTCCTGCGGCGGTTCGAGCAGCCGCACGAAAACGGCCTCGTGGGCTTCTGCGTGATGGGCGGGATTTTCGGCGAGGGGATCGACCTGCGCAATGACCGCCTGATCGGCGCGGTGATCGTCGGGACGGGGCTACCGCAGGTCTGCACCGAGCGGGAGCTTCTGAAGCAGTTTTACGACAGGCGCGGAGAGGACGGATTTTTCTACGCGTATCTCTGCCCCGGCATGAACCGGGTGCTGCAGTCCGCGGGCCGCGTCATCCGCACGGAAGAGGACGAGGGGGTCATCCTCCTGCTCGATGAGCGCTTCACGCAGGCCGGCTACCGGCGCATGTTCCCGGAGGAGTGGGGAGAGCCGGAGTGGTGTTCGCTCGGGACCGTCTGCCGGAAAGCCGGGACGTTCTGGGAGGGCCGGCGCCTTGCGCGCAGAGACGCTGCGGACCGCGGATCCGGCCCTGCCGGCCGGAAGGAAACCCGGGTGTGAACGGTCCGCAGACGGCCTCCGGCTTCGCCGGGCCGGACCCTGTCTCCCCGGTGAAAACGGCTTAACTTTTGGAACGCTTTGTGGTAAGATAAGGATACATTTATGCTGCGGATGGGGGTGTGAGTATGGGCAGTTATCTGAATCCGGGAAGCGGGAGGTTCCGCGGGAGTCTGAGATCCCAGATCTATGTGGATAAATCAGGGCTGCTTGAGCAGACGAATGCGAAGATCGGGACAGAGCAGAAATATCTCTGCATCAGCCGCCCGAGAAGATTCGGGAAGTCGATGGCGATGGACATGCTGGCTGCCTATTACGACCGCGCGGAGGATACGTCCGGCCTGTTTGAAGGGCTGGAGGTCAGCCGGATCCCGTCCTTTCGGGAGCATCTGAACCGCTATGATGTTGTCAAAGTCAATATGCAGGATTTCCTCAGCGTGACAGGCAGCGTGGGGGAAATGCTGGATATGCTTCAGCGGAGGATCCTGTCCGAGCTGAAGGAAAAATATCCGGAATGGGCGGACGAGCCGCAGCTGGTATTTGCCATGCAGGATATTTATGCCGGGACTGGCTGTCCCTTTATTATCCTGATCGACGAGTGGGACTGTCTGTTCCGGGAGTACGGGCAGGATCCGGAGGTACAGAAGAAATACCTCGATTTTCTGAGGACATGGCTCAAGGATAAGGATTATGTGGCCCTTGCCTATATGACCGGGATCCTGCCTGTGAAGAAATACGGTACGCATTCTGCACTGAATATGTTTATAGAATACTCCATGACGGAGCCGGGGGACTTCGCCAGGTTTTTCGGATTTACAGAGGACGAGGTGGAAGAGCTGTGCGGGGAATACCGGATGAGCTTTGAAGAGGCCAGGGCCTGGTACAACGGTTACCGCCTCGTGGAACACAGCCGGTTCGGGGATCGCGCCTATTCCATGTACAGCCCGAAATCCGTGGTGGAAGCGATGCTCCGCCATAAGTTCGGGCCTTACTGGAACCGCACAGAGACCTATGAGGCGCTGAAAATCTACATTCAGATGAATATGGACGGCCTGAAGGATGCCGTGGTGAAAATGCTTGCGGGGGACAGTGTCCGCATCAACACCGGGACCTTTACGAATGACATGACTACCTTTGCGACGAAGGACGACGTCCTGACGCTGCTGGTCCATCTGGGCTATCTGACCTATAACGGCGATGCCGAGACGGCGTCCATCCCGAACAGGGAGGTGTCCCAGGAGTATGTCAACGCCATCAGCACGATGGACTGGCAGGAGGTGATCCGCTCTGTAAATGAGTCGCGCAGGCTGCTGGAGGCGCTCTGGGCCGGAGACGGGGATGCCGTGGCGGAAGGGATCGACCGCGCGCACAATGAGATATCGATCCTCCGGTATAATGACGAGAATTCTCTGAGCTGTACGGTCGGTCTCGCGTTCTATTTTGCGAGGGAGTATTACACGGTCGTCCGCGAGATGCCCGCAGGGCGGGGCTTTGCGGATATCTGCATGATCCCGCGCAGGCTTCACGCGGACAAGCCGGCGGCGATCCTGGAGCTGAAGTGGGACGGAAGCGCGCAGGGAGCGATCGCACAGATCAGGAACAGGCAGTATGTGGAGGCGCTGAAGGATTATCAGGGGAGTCTGCTCCTGGCGGGCATCAGCTATGACCGGAAAAGTAAAAAACACAGCTGCGTGATCGAGCGGATGGAGCTGTACAAAGCTGCTGCGTATGAGTGAGCGGAGGCCGCCCGTTACTGTTCAGAGCAGGCCGAAACACTTGCTGCTGAGTCCGTAAGAAAGTGATTCAGGAGCTGCCCGGGTTTTGCCGAAAAACGCCAGGGTTGTTTCACGAAGAAAATATTAAACCGAAGAAAGATTGATTTTATCGGGAGTTATGGATACTATACAAAATT
>CANRBX010000046.1 GCA_947628955.1 uncultured Lachnospiraceae bacterium
GGGCCGCAAGCGAAGTGCGGCAGAGAAAGACGGCGGCGCGGGCCGCAGCGCGATGCGGCTGAAACAGGACGGCGGTTCCGGGGCCGCAGTGAAATGCGGCAGAGAAAGACGGCGCGCCGGGCCCGCAAGCGAAGCGCGGCAGAGAGACAGCGGAGCCGGGCTCGCAGCGCGATGCGGCTGAAACAGGACAGTGATTCCGGGCCGCAGCGAAATACGGCAGAGAAAGACGGCGCGCCGGGCCGCAAGCGAAGTGCGGCAGAGAAAGACGGCGGCGCGGGCCGCAGCGCGATGCGGCTGAAACAGGACGGCGGTTTCGGGCCCGCGATGTGCGGCAGGAGGCAGGAGAAAAAAATGAGAACGAGAGAAGAGGCGCTGGCGTACGGGCTGTCGTTTCCGGACACTTATCAGGAGGCCCCGTTTCACGACCCGAACTGGCAGCTTGTCCGGGTGAGGGGAAGCAGAAAGGCTTTTCTCTGGACGTACGAAAAGGACGGCTTTGTCCACCTGAATGTGAAAGCGGATCCGGCGTGGAGAGATTTCTGGAGGAGCGTCTACAAGTCGGTGACTGCGGGCTGGCATCAGAATAAGGAGCACTGGAACACGATCATTCTGGACGGAACCATTCCGGATGAGGATGTCCGCCGGATGATCGCGGAGAGCTACGACCTTGTCACGGACAGCCCGACAAAACGGATCTATGAGGCGGTGAAGAAAATTCCGAGGGGCAGGGTGGCCACTTACGGACAGGTCGCGGAGATGGCCGGCGACAGGAAAATGGCGCGGGCGGTCGGAAATGCGCTGCACCGGGTTCCGGACGGGAGCACGCTTCCGTGCCACCGGGTGGTGAATGCCGGAGGCCGGCTGGCCGGGTGCTTTGAGAACCAGGAGGATCTGCTGAGAGCAGAGGGCGTGGAGACGGTCGGCGGCAGAGTAGATCTTGAAAAATACGGGATCACCATTTAAAGCAAATTCGCTTCGCGAAGCCCAGACTGCCTCTTGAATCACTTTCTTACGGCCTCAGCAGCAAGTGATTCGGCCTGGTTTGAACAGTGACAAACTGCTAAAAACCTTCCGGGATGCGGCAGAAAACACTTGACACGGGATAGGATCAATAATATTATATGATATATAATATTATATGACAGGAGGCTGCGGACGGATGATATTTAATACGGGAGCGGCGCTCCTCGACGCTATTGTTCTGGCGATCGTGTCCCGGGAGCCGGAGGGCACCTATGGCTACCGGATCACGCAGGAGATGCGCAGCGTGCTCGGGGTTTCGGAATCGACGCTGTACCCGGTGCTGCGCAGGCTGCAGAAGGACGGCTGCCTGACCGTTTATGATCAGGAATATGGCGGACGAAACCGCAGATACTATAAAGTGACAGAACAGGGTGCGTCCCGGCTGAATCTGTACCGTGCAGAATGGCAGGATTATTCTGACAGGATTTCAGCGATCTTCCGGGGAGGCAGCGGACTATGAGCAAAGAACGTTTTTTGAGGGAGCTGGAGCTTCTGCTTCAGGATCTGACGGAGGAAGAGCGTGAGGAAATATTAGAGTACTACCGGGAGCTGTTTGCAGAGGCAGCGCCGGAAGAGGAAGCGGAGATCCTGCGGAACCTGGGCAGCCCGGAGACGGTGGCGGCCGAGCTGCGGGAAGGCCTGCGGGGCGGGACGGGCACAGATTTTTCTGAGTTCCGTCAGGTGCCGGGAGTGTATGTGCGGCCGCGGGGGCGCAGACAGAGCGGCATGAGGGGAAACAGCTCCGTCTCTGACAGGCGCAGGGACGCGCTTCTCCTGATCGTACTTTTTCTTGTCTTCGGACTCCCGATCGCGGGGACAATTCTGTCGGCCGGGTTTTCCGTGGCCGCCGGCATTGCCGGATGCCTGCTTGGGGTTGTGGGCGGCCTGCTCGGCCTGGTGATCGGCGCTTTTGTAACGGCCTGCGCCTTTCTTGTGGCAGGCATTGCGCTCGTGGCCACAGGAATCGTGAATCTGGCCTCGCCGGCGATGGGGCTGATGCTGATGTGCCTGGGGTTCCTGGCACTTTCCGCGGCCATGCTCCTGTTTCTTCTGGCAAAGTGGGGCCTCACAACAGCGGTTCCGGGCGTGTTCCGGTTTTCTGTCGGGCTGCTTCGCAGGCTCTGCGGGTGGGCTGCGGACCTGATCCGCAGGATCTTTGGCAGAGGGGGTGCGTCGGCATGAAAAGGTGGACCAGGATACTGCTGTTTGCGGCGGTTTCTTTTCTGATGGCGGGACTGGCGCTCGGCTTCGCCAGCCTGTGCGCAGGCTTTCGCTATGATGATTTTCGCCAGGCAGTCGCGGAAGGACGCTTTGAGTTCGTCGGGCCGGCCGTGTGGTGGAGCAATGAGATGCAATGGATCAGGAGTGATCCGGAAGAGGCGGAAGCGCAGAAGGAGTCCGGGCAGACGTACACAGGGACATTCGGGGACGTCCGAACGCTCGAGCTGAAGGCGGGGCAGACGGACTGCAGCATCATCCCCTATGACGAGGATGTCTGGACGGTGAAGGGTTCCGGGCTGTCCGCTCTGTTTCGCTGCCGGATGGACGGCTCGGAGCTTGAGATTGACAGCAGCGATCATTTCTGGAATTCCCTTGGACTTGGGAACAACCGGAAACCGAAACTGGAGCTGTACGTTCCGCGGGATCAGATCGTGGATGAGGTAAAGATAGAGACCGGCGTCGGAACGCTGCAGGTCGCCTCAGAGGAAGCGTTTTTCAGATGCAGAGAGCTCGAACTGAAGTGCGGAACTGCGCAGGCGGTTATTTTTGCCGATATTCAGAAGGAAGCGGAGATAAAAACCGGCGTCGGCGAGATAAAGCTGTCGCTGGCCGGAGAGCAGACAGACTTTGACTATGAGTTTAACTCCGGGGCGGGCTCGATCCTGCTGGACGGAGAAATCCTCCCCGGAGAGCATGAGATCGACAACCACGCGGACAAAGAGCTGAAGCTTACTTGCGGCACGGGCTCTGCGGAGATCGTATTCGGGGCTTCCCGGGAGGGCGGACGGTCCGGCTATACAGAAGGGCAGCCCGATTATGGAGAAGAAGAGCCCGATTATACAGAAGGCCAGCCCGGCTATGAAGAAGGGCCCGGTTATGCAGAAGGCCAGCCGGGTCATGAGGAAGAGCATTCCGGCCGCGAGGAAGAAGGTTCCGGCCACGGGGAAGAACACTCAGACCATTACTGAGCAGTGATGCCGGGGCGGATGGCTGGCGGGGCCAGAAATGCAGGTTCAGGAATATAGGTCTGGAAATGCAGGGCCGGGAGCACAGGTTCAGAAATACATGTATGCGGATCCGGAAATGCAGGTTCGGAAACAAAAATTCAGAAATACAGAACAGAAAACAGGAGGAATTTCTTATGAAAAAACTGTATAAATCAAGTACAGACCGCAAGATCTGCGGCGTCTGCGGAGGGATCGCGGAATATTTCGGGATTGACTCGACGGTGGTGCGGCTGATCTTTGTCATCTTCGGGCTGGTGTCGGTGGGAGTCCTTTTTTACATCATCGCGGCGCTGCTGATGCCGTCGGAGGTTTAAGAAAACGATTCGGTGAATAATTCCCGGCAAACAGGCCATACTCTGAATATTCGGGGAATCGCGGGCAGCCGCGGATTTCCGCCGACAGAAAGGAGCATTGCCGGTTATGGCTGAGAAGGATCGAAATCTGAAATGGGAAGAATTAAGCCCGGACGACCAGCTGAAGTATGAGATTGCCGAGGAGCTTGGGCTGCTGGAGAAGGTTCAGACGAGCGGATGGAAGTCTCTGTCTGCGAAGGAGACCGGGCGCATCGGCGGCCTGATGGCCAGGAAAAAGAGGGAGAAAAGGACCCCTGCATCATGAAAACTCTGAATGAGGATATCAAAAGCGGAAACTTCAGGCAGATGTATCTCCTGTACGGGGAGGAGCTCTACCTGAAAAATCAGTACAAAAATAAGCTGAAAAAGGCGATTCTGCCCGATGACGATACCATGAATTTTTCCTCTTTTGAGGGAAAGGGGATCGATATCGGACAGGTGATCGACCAGGCGGACACCCTGCCCTTTTTTGCGGAGCACAGGCTGATCCTGGTGGAGAACAGCGGCTTTTTCAAAAACGCCTGCCCGGAGCTTGCGGAGTATCTTCCGCAGCTTCCGCAGGAGACGGTGCTGCTCTTCGTCGAGGATGAAGTGGACAAGCGCTCCAGGCTGTACAAGGCGGTCAGAGAGCGCGGCCGCGTGGTGGAGCTCGGACGGCAGGACGCCGGGACGCTGAGAACGTGGGTGGCCGGGATGATCCGCAGAGAGAAAAAGAATATCACGCAGCAGGCGCTGGAGCGGTTTCTGGAGATGGCCGGGGATGATATGGAGAATATTTATCACGAGCTTGAGAAACTGCTGTCTTACACGCTGGATCAGGACGCGGTCACGCTGGAGGACGTGGAGGCAGTCTGCACTGTGACGACGGAGAACCGGATCTTCCATATGATACGCGCGGTCGCGCAGCAGCAGAAAAAGCAGGCGCTGGAGCTGTATTACGACCTGCTGGCCCTGAAGGAGGCGCCGATGCGCATCCTGTTCCTGCTGGCAAGACAGTTCAACCAGATCCTTCAGGTAAAGGATCTGAGGGAGCAGGGCCTCGACAGCTCCGGGATCGCGAAGCGCGCGGGCATGGCCCCGTTTGCGGTTAAGCAGTGCCTTGGCCAGGCGGGCCGCTTCTCGAAAGAGGAGCTCTGCCGGATCGTGGAGGCCTGCGTAAAAATGGAGGAAGACATAAAAACCGGCCGCATTGGCGACCGGCTCGCAGTAGAATTACTGATCATACAATTTACAGAAAAGCCCGTTGGGCTCCACGGATAGCAAACGGCAGGCCAGCCCGCCGGGCTCCACGGATAGCGAACGGCAGGTCAGCCTGCCTGCCTCCGCGGATAGCGAACGGCAGGCCAGCCTGCCCGCGTATCCATGAGAGACGCTGACATGTATGGGAATGCATCAAAGTACATACTGGTACATGCAGATGACGTGGCAGATGCTTCCGGCCATGACGAACAGATGAAAGATCTCATGGGAGCCGAAATTCCTGTGTAGGCTGTTGAAGACAGGGAGCTTGAGCGCATAGATCACGCCGCCGACCGTATAGAGGATCCCTCCGGCCAGGAGCCAGAGAAAAGCCGCGTGCGGGAGCAGGGTCAGGAGCTGTCCGAAGACCGACAGGCAGGCCCAGCCCATGGCGATATACAGGATCGAGGAAAACCATTTCGGGCAGGTGATCCAGCACGCCTTGATGAGCATTCCGATGGCGGCGATGGACCAGACGGCGATCAGCAGCAGGCGGCCGTCGTGCGGCTCGAGAACGAGCAGGCACACGGGCGTGTAGGATCCGGCGATCAGCACAAAGATCATCATGTGGTCGATCTTGCGGAACACGCGGAGCTTCCGCCCGCTGAGATTGACAGAATGGTATAAGGTACTCGCGCCGTAGAGCAGGACCATGCTGGTCATGAAAACCGCTGTTGCGATGATCCCGATGCGTCCGGCGTCCGCGGATGCCTTCGCAAGCGTAGGAACAAATGCGAGCAGGGCAAGCAGCATTCCGATAAAATGCGTGATGGCGCTGCCTGGTTCGCGAAGTGAAACAGTCATATAAACCCCTCCTTTACTGTAGTCAGTATGTACAGGAAACGTAAAAATTATGAGATGTAGTTTTGAAAACTATGTCTTATAACGTAAATACTACTACACGTAAAAAAGGATGTCAAGAAGTTTACAGAAATTTAATCAGAAGAAAAACTATTCTGGTTACTGGTCACGGAGCGGACAGTAACCTACTCTGTGCCGGACACAAAGATGATCCCGAATGCGCCCGGTCCGATGTGCGTGCCGATCGTCGAGCCGATCTGAAGGCGGTCGGCAATCTGGATGCCCTCTCTGTGCAGCTTTTCCTCGAAGGCGATGCAGTTCTCGGCCCCGTAGGAAAAGATGGTGTAGATGGGGAAGAGCGGATCGGCCTTTAGCTCCTGCATATGCCGGATGATCGACAGGATCGCCTTGTTTTTGCCGAGGCATTTTCCGAGAATGCCGATGGCGCCCTCGACGGTGACGGTGATGATCGGCTTGATGTTCGCGAGATCGCCGATCGCAGCCGCGGCCTTGCTGATGCGGCCGCCGCGCCCGAGAAACTCCAGCGTGTCCAGGGCGGCAAGCACCTTGACGCGCGGCTTCAGGCATTCGATCCTGCGGACGATCTCTTCCGCGGACAGCCCTTCCTCGCGGAGCTTCAGCGCGTAGTCCGCCATGACCTTGATCGTGTAGGTCGCGGAGCGCGAGTCGATCAGATAGATCCTGTCGTAGTCAACCATGGATTTTGCCAGCACTGCGGTCTGGTACGTCCCGCTCAGCTCTGACGAGAGGATGATGCAGATCAGATCGTCCCCTTTCGATCTGACGTCCTCAAAAATATCCAGGAACGCCTGCGGGGACGGCTGGGAGGTTTTTGGAAAATCGTCGCTGCGCTGCAGGATCTCATAAAACTCGTCCCGCCCCATGTCGTATCCGTCCACATAGCTTTTTTCCCCGATCGTGATGCTGATCGGCACGAGATCAAGCTGTTTCTGCCGGATTTCCTCTACCGGATAGTCGGAAGAGGAGTCTACCAGTATTCGAATCATTTTTATCCCTCCATCGAAGAAGAAAAGTCATCTGCGAAGATATTAAACAGATAAAAATTTATCATTGCAGGGGACAGAAGTCAAGAGAAACCTGCGCCCGTCAGCGGCTTTTGTACTCCTGCCGTTACTGGTCACGGAGTGAACAGCAGCCTCCTGTCAGCAGTCTTTGTCTGCGCCGGATTTTTCCTGCGCCGCAGGGGCGCTGACATAGTCGTCCCGCCGCTCGTCCTCGTTCCGGAAGCATTCGCAGTAGCGCGCCGCGAATGCGGGTTCCTCGCCGTGGGCGTACAGGTGCGAGATGTCCCCGTAGGAGGTCATGCGGAAGGCCGCCGTGCCCTCCCGCCGCTCCTCCGTGACGAGCGAGGCGACGGAGGACGGGGCCGCGCAGAACGTGTGCCAGAGAACCATCGGCGAAATGCCGAGCAGGTGGCTGATCAGGACGCAGCCGACCCCGAAGTGGCAGAAAAAGGCGATGGTGTCGTTGCTCGGGTGCTCCGCCCGGTACAGCAGGCCGCTCCGCACGTAGCCGTGGGCGGCGAGCACGCGGTCAAACTCTCCGGTTACCCGGTCGTACTCTTCGCGGACCCGGCCTGCCTGCATGACGCTGCAGTCAGACCAGCGGTCTTTGTGATAGAAATCCTCATGCGCGGTCCAGTCCTGCGGCAGCCAGTCCCAGGCAATGCTGTCCCCGGGCTTGTCCGGGCGGCGGATGCGCGGCGAAAATTCGCGCAGCCATTCGCACTCGGTCGCCCGGCGGTTCATTTTCTGCAGAGTGAGGGAGGCCGTGTCCTTCGCTCGCCCGAGCGTGGAGACGTAAAATGCGCGGATGTCCAGCCGGGAGAGCCGTTCGGCCAGAAAAGCGGCCTCCCTCCAGCCCTTTTCGGTCAGGGAATCGATGGAATAGTCCGGATCGCCGTGCCGGATGATCAAAAGCTTCATATAGAAGTACCTCCTGTCTTTCTTCCTCCCCGGGAGTCCTTGGGGGCTTCTCCGAATTTCCTTCGGTATGAGCGATAAAATGCGGCGTAGCTTGTGAAGCCGCTTTGCAGGCTGGCCTCCGTCACAGAGACGCCGGACTGGATCAGGGTGCGCGCCGTGAACAGCCGTTTTTCGGCAATGTAGGAGCCGAGCGTATAGCCGGTCTCCCTCCGGAACAGGTGCATCAGGTAGGAGCGGTTCAGGTAGCAGGCGTCCGCGATGCGGTCTATGCAGAGATCCTCCGTCAGATGGTCGCTGATATAGGAGAGAACCTGCAGGATCTGCGGGTTGGAGCCGGACGCCGCCGGGAATGAGATGTCGTCGCCGTCCAGCATGCGGTTCAGCAGGATCAGAAACTGCAGCAGGACGGACTGCCGGTAAAGTGCGGCCTCCGCGGCTGAGATTTCTGCCTTTGCGGTTTGAGTTCCTGCCTCCATGGCTGAGGTTCCCGCTTCCGCGGCTGAGATTCCTGCCTCTGCGCCCGGGATTCCTGCCTTTACTGCAGAGATCCCCGCTTCTGCGGCTGAGATTCCTGTCTCTGCGTCAGGGATTCCTGCCTTTACTGCAGAGATCTCCGCCTTTGCGGCTGAGATTCCCGCCTGCCGGAGCCGGGCGGACTTTGCGGCTTCCGCTTCCTCCAGGGCGGCCTGTGCAAGCTCCCGGAACTGCGGATACAGCCGGCTCTCCCGGAACCGTCCGATCCGCAGGATGTGCGAACCCCGGGCGGGGCAGAGCGCAAAGCAGCGCCCGAGATCCGTGCCGAGGCTGCGGTACCTGTCGAACATGGAGGGCGAGAGATAGAGGATCAGCCGGCGGTACGGCAGATTGTCGTGGATCACAGGCCGGTGCACCTCCCCTGCGGGCACAAGCACGATATCGTAGGGCTGCAGCTGATAAGTCTCGCCCTCGATGTAATAGCTCACGCTGCCGCTCTCAAAGACCAGCAGCTTGTGAAAATCGTGATAATGGCTCTGGAAATCGCGGGGCTTCGCGCTGGTCAGATAAAAGATGCGGAAGTCACTGTCCAGATAGCCGGTTTTCTGATAGGATACGGACATAATTTACCTCATGGCCGGACGCGGCAGAACGAAACTGCGCCGGTATCACTGCGCGGACGGCGGCGCGGCCTGCCCTGCGCGGAACAGATCTTCAGATGGACGGCGGACAAAAATGCCGCGCGCCTGGTGGGCTGAAACGGCTCTTTCCGTCCCGCTCCCCGAATAATCACAGTATAACGCATTATTTGCAAGAAAGAAAGCAGAATGTTAGTTTTTATTGAGGAAAATGGCGAATATAATAATTATAAGGTAAACGGTCAGTCGGGGCATAACAACTGCAGTATCGGCCAGGTGAAAACGGCAGAGCTGGCCGGTTGGCCGGGGGCATGACGACTGCAGTATCGGCCGGATGAAAACGGCAGTGAGAAGGGAGCTGGGGAGATGGAACTGACACTGAGCATGTATCAGAGCTTCGGAAACGATTATCTGATCTATGACTGCATGAAAAACGATTATGAACTGAAACCGGAGGACATCCGCCATATCTGCGACAGGCAGTTCGGCGCAGGGTCGGACGGCATACTTGTCGGGCCGCTGCAGATGTTCGGGAAGATGGGCGTGAAGATCTACAACCCGGACGGCGGCGAGGCGGCGATCAGCGGAAACGGCCTCTGCATTTTTGCAAAGTATCTGAAGGATGCGGGATATGTGGTAAAGAAGGAATTTACGATCCAGACGCAGAGCCGCGAGGTGACGGTCCGCTACCACAATGAAGAGGCCAAGGAGATGACGATCTCGATGGGCAAGCTGTACTGCGGGCAGACACAGCCGGTGCAGGAGGCCGGCCATGAGAGCGTGCGCAGCGAGCAGGTGCCGGTGACGTACGGGGGAGAAGAGTACTGCGGCACATGCGTGTGGATGGGAAATCTGCACTGCATCATTCCGATGAAGGAGATCTCAAAAGAGGCGGTCTGCAAAATCGGCGCACAGCTCGAGAAATCCGAGCGCTTCCCGGACGGCATAAACACGCAGATCATCCGCATTGCGGATAAAAATAATATTTACACAGAGGTGTACGAGAGAGGCGCGGGGTACACGCTCGCGTCAGGCAGCAGCTGCTGTGCGGCCGCGGGAGTGGCTTATCAGCTCGGGCTTACCGACCCGTGCGTTTACGTGCATATGCCGGGCGGCGTGCTGACTGTGAAGGTGGACGAGGGGATGAATGCGCATATGACCGGCAGCGCAGATTATATCGGGCGCATGATTCTCTCGGATGAGTTCCTGAAGAAATATCGGATCGGATGACGGAAAGGAGGCTGTGCGCAGAAAGAACGGCGGTTTGTCCGTCAGCCGGACGCCCTGAATCGTCCGGCCTGAGAGTACAAAGAAAATGACAGGACCGGCAGGTGCCCGAACACCGCGCCGGTTCTTTTTGATATTTGACAGGCTTTTTCGTCGGGATATTTCTGGCGTGCTTTTTTGAAGGGCCCTTTTTAGACGAGTTTTTTTGTCGGAATACTTTTTCTGTTGCAGCTGCGCGGGTTCCGGGGTAGAATGGAGCCGGAACCTTCTGCCGGGCTTTCACCTTTGGCGCAGCCCGGCAGGCGGGTCATGAGGTTTTGCGCAAAAGGAGGGACTATGAACCGGATTCTGATGATCAGCACCGGGGGCACGCTGGCCTCATCGCACAGCGAAAACGGCCTTGCGCCTGGTATGAGCGGAAATGAGATACTGGACAGGATCGAGACTCTGACCGCGGGCTTTCAGGTGGACGCGGAGGAGCTGTTCATGCTGGACAGTTCCAATATCCAGCCGGAGGAATGGTCCGGGCTTGCGGCGCGGATCTATGAGCGGCGCGCGGACTATGACGGGGTTGTTGTGATCCACGGGACGGACACGCTGGCGTACACGGCGAGCGCATTGTCCTTTGCACTGCAGAATATTGAGATACCGGTCGTGCTGACCGGCAGCCAGGTGTCTATTGAGAACCCGATCGCGGACGCGACGGAAAACTGCCGCGCTGCGCTCCACATGGCGGCCAGCCGCTGCCCGGGGGTGTATGTGGCGTTCAACCGCAAGATCATTATGGGGACGCGCGCGAGCAAGGTGCGCACGCGAAGCTTTGACGCGTTTGAGAGCATTGATTATCCGTATGCGGCGCGGATCAACAGCGGCGGGCTGGTCCTGAATCCGCGGGTGGTCCGGGCCTGCGGCGCGCCGGGTGAGGACAGCCGATGCATTCCGCAGGCGGGTGTGCCGGGCGAGGGCGGCAGGTGCATGCCGCAGGCGGACGCGCACAGCGCAAAGGGACAGGCTTTGCGGCCTGCGCCATGTATCCTGCAGAACCGGTTCAGCACGGACGTGTTCCTTCTGAAGCTGTTTCCGGGCATCTCGCCGGATATTTTCACGAAGCTCTCCCAGATGGGCATCCGCGGCGTCTATGTGGAGGCTTTCGGGATCGGCGGCCTCCCGTTTGAGAGGCGCAATATCACGCAGGCCATCCGCAGGGCGGCGGCAGAGGGCATGGTCGTGGCGGTCGGCAGCCAGTGTCTGTACGAGGGCAGCGATTTCACCGTGTATGAAGTCGGCCGTCAGGTGCTTGGGAGCGGCGTTGTGGAGACCGGAAACATGACGACGGAGGCCGCGGTCACAAAGCTGATGTGGGCGCTCGGGCAGTATGACGAGCCGTCAAGGGTACAGGAGATTATGAAGACCAGCCTGCTCGGGGAGCTTGGGACAGCGGCGGACTGGGATATATAGAATTTACAAAAGGAGCTGAAACGCAATGGAGATTTTTCATGGCCGGCCTTGGGATGACGGCAGCCGGCTGCCGAAGGAGCGCGCGGTCTATGACCTGCTGGACCGGCTGGAAATAACGTATGACAGGGTTGACCACAGGCCGCTGATGACGATCGCGGACTGCGACGAGGTAGATGCGACGCTCGACATCCGCATCTGCAAGAACCTGTTTCTCTGCAATCATCAGAAAACCCGGTTCTATCTGCTGATGATGCCGGGGACGAAAAAATTTGTGACGAAGGAAGTCTCGAGGATGATCGGATCGCCGCGCCTTTCCTTCGCCGACGAGTCTTATATGGAAGAGTTCCTGGACATCACGCCGGGCTCCGTCAGCATCATGGGGCTGATGAACGACCGGGAGAACCGGGTGCAGCTCCTGATCGACCGGGAGGTCGCGGAGTCTGAGTATCTCGGGTGCCACCCCTGCGTCAACACCTCAAGCCTGAAGCTGCGCACGAAAGATGTGCTTGAGAAATTTCTGCCGGCCGTGCACCACGACTATCAGGTGGTGGAGATTGGCTGAGACAGTTTCATTATATTAAAAATGCCGGGTTCGGCCTGCCCGGTCTGGAATACCGGACAGGCTGTCCCGGCAGTTTTGCAGCTGCTCTCATATCAAACAGGTATCGGGCAGATGCCCGACTTCTATGTAATTCCGCCTGCTTCAGGCTGAAATTCCGCCCTGCATCAAAGTTTGATATTCTTGAACAGGGATGCGAGGGACGTCGTCGCATTCTCGGCCTTCGGGAGCTTGTAGGTCTCTTCCTCGATTGCCTCGGCCGGAACGTCCTCGAGTGCCTTCATGCTGAGGCTGATCTTGCCGTCGCGGACGCCGATGACTTTTACTTTCACCTTCTGGCCCTCTTTGAGGACGACAGACGGATGCTTGATGCGCTCCTGGCTGATCTGTGAGACATGAACCAGTCCGGAGAGGCCGCTGCCGAGGTCGACGAACGCGCCGTAAGGCATCAGGCTTTCTACGGTTCCCTCGGTCACGAGGCCGACCTGAAGGTTGGAGATCCTGTTCCTGCGCTCTTCCTGCTCCTTTTCGCGCAGAATATCGCGTGCGGAGAGGACAAGGCGCTTCTGCTCCGGATCCGCGGTGATGACACGGACCTCGATCTCGCGCCCGACGAAGTCGTCAAGGTTCTCGACATAGCTCAGGGACAGCTTGGAAGCCGGGATAAATCCGCGGATGCCCTCTACGAACGTGGTCACACCGCTCTTGACAGCCTCGACGACCTTGACGGTGATATTGGACTGATCCTTCAGAAGCTGCTGCAGGCGCTCCCAGCCGAGCACGGCTGCCGCGGCCTTCAGGGAAAGCTGGATACGGCCCTGGGCATTGTCGCGCCGGATCACGGTCGCGGAGACGGGCTGTCCGACTTCAAAATTGCGGAAGGTGAAGGACGGGTCGTCGCTTGCGTCCTCGAGACGCACCACGCCGTCCGTGTAGATGCCGAGATCGACGGTCAGCTCATCATCGGAGACCCCGATGATCGTGCCGTGGAGGATATCGCCCTCGTGGATCGGCTTCATTGAGGCGGTGATGGCCTCATCGTAATCGGCCATGCTCTCGCCGGCCGCTGTGTTTTTCTCCGGCGCAGCGGCGGTCTCGTCTGCGGCAGGAGTCTCCGGTGCGGTAGCGGTCTCGTCCGCGGCAGGAGCTTCCGGTGCAGCGGCAGTTTCGTCTGCGGCAGGAGCTTCCGGTGCGGCAGTCTCGTTCGCGGCAGGAGCCTCCGGTGCAGCGGCAGTTTCGTCTGCGGCAGGGGCTTCCGGTGCAGCGGCAGTCTCGTCCATAGCAGGAGCCTCCGGCACAGCGGCCGCTTCCACAGCCTCGGCGGCTGCCTCTTCAGTTACTGGGGTGGTTAAGATTTCTTCACTCATAGTTGCCTCCGTATACAAAATTTGGAATCCGGTCCGTATCAGGACCCGCGGATCCATTGAATTATGAATATTGTAACACAGCCTTTGCCTTTTGGATACCAGAAAAAAGCGAAAAAATTAGAAAAACACGAAAATTGTTTCCCAAAGCGGCCCTGAAGTGATATACTGACGTGGAAAGGTGGAAGAGAGAATGAGGACAGTCATAGAAACGATGCGCAGCGGTATCGATGAGGAAGGGATCCGCCGTGCGGGGGAGATCCTGCGGCGGGGCGGGCTGGTTGCCTTTCCGACGGAGACGGTATACGGACTGGGCGCGAACGCCCTTGACGAGACAGCTGCGGCCAGGATCTATGAGGCCAAGGGCCGTCCTTCGGACAACCCGCTGATCGTACACATCGCGGATTGGGAGGCAGTCCGGAAGATCGCGGCGGACATCCCCGGGGAGGCCAGGCTGCTCGCGGACGCGTTCTGGCCGGGTCCTCTCACGATGATCCTGAGGAAATCCGACGCGGTGCCGCCTGCGACGACGGGGGGACTTTCCACGGTGGCGGTGCGCCTTCCGGATCATCCTGTCGCGCGTGCCCTGATCCGGGCGGGCGGCGGTTACATAGCCGCGCCGAGCGCGAACACCTCAGGCCGTCCGAGCCCGACAAAGGCAGAGCATGTCGCCCGGGACATGGACGGAGTGATCGACATGATCATAGACGGCGGTGACGTCGAGATCGGACTGGAATCGACGATTGTCGATCTGACTGAGGGCACGCCGACGATTCTCAGGCCGGGGTACATCAGCCGTGAGATGCTTGAAGGCGTGCTTGGCACGGTTGAGACGGACCGGGCGCTGATCGCGGACGATGCAGATATCAGGCCGAAGGCGCCGGGAATGAAATACCGCCACTATGCGCCGAGAGCGGAGCTCATCATTGTGGAGGGCCAGCAGGAGCAGGTCCGCAGGAAGATCAATGAACTGGCGGCGGAGAATGCGGCCCGGGGGCGCAGGACGGGCATCATCGGGACGGATGAGTCCAGAGATTTCTATATAAAGGAAAATGTTGAAGTGAAGTCAATCGGCTCCCGTGAGGATGAGGGCTCGATTGCGCGGCATCTGTATGGTATCCTGCGGGAGTTCGACGATTCGGAGGTTCATGTGATCTACTCCGAGTCATTTGAAACGCCGCGTCTGGGACAGGCGATTATGAACCGCCTGATCAAGGCGGCAGGACATCAGATTATTTCTGTGTGAGGGGTCGGTTGATTTGAGACATTATGACAGATTGATTTTTGTGAGCAACGCAGACACGGCGCTCGGCCCGATGGCGGAGGCGATCCTGCAGAGCAAATTTCTGCTGGATATGCCGGAGATCACCTCAAAGGGAGCGGTGGTGCTGTTCCCTGAGCCGATCAACCCGAAGGCCGAAGCGGTGCTTGCCGGCAACGGGCTGACGATGAAGAATCATATGAGTGCGCCGGTCCTGCGGGAGGATTTTGAAGAGGGGACGCTGATCCTGGCGACGGGAGAGAGCGTGCGCCAGAAGCTGTGCGGGCAGTTCGGAGAACTGGCCGGGGAGGTGCAGACGCTTAGCGGGTTCGTCGGGGCCGAATTTGAGGTGTATGACCCGTATGGCGGCGATCTGGCGGATTACGGTCAGAGCTATGCGGATCTGGAGATGCTGATCGGAGAGCTTGCGGTGCGGCTGAATGCAGAGGAATGACACGGCGCCGGGGATGGAAGCCGCGGCCGCTGTGCGCCTGCGCGGGAAACACACGAAACGATGTTGTTCGATATATGAAAAGCAGTAGGGAGGAATGAATATGCTTGCGATTGGATGTGATCAGGGAGGCTACTCACTGAAGCTGGAGGTTATGAAGTATCTTGATGAAAAGGGGATCGAATACAAGGACTGCGGCACGTATTCCCCGGACTCCGTGGATTACCCGGTATATGCCCGCGCGGTCGTGAAGGAGATCCTGTCCGGTGCGTGCGACAGGGGGATCATCATCTGCGGCACCGGCATCGGCGTCTCGATGGTGGCGAACCGCTACAAGGGGATCCGCGCGGCCCTCTGCGGGGACTGCTTCAGCGCGGAGGCCACAAGGCTGCACAATGATGCGAACGTCCTGACGATGGGGGCGCGCGTGGTCGGGCCGGGACTTGCGGTGAAAATCGTGGAGACCTTCCTGAACACACCGTTTTCCGGTGAGGAACGCCATGTGCGCAGGATCCGCATGATCGACGAGGAGTAAACCGGACTACAGCCGTGCCTGCGGAAACATGAGAGACCCTGCGGGCAGATACAGCCGGCCTGGATCAGGCTTGGTGTGAAAGGCCGGCCAGGCTCAGGCTTGGTGCGAAAGGCCGGTCAGGCTCGGGTTTGGTGTGAAAAGCCGGCCAGGCTCAGGTTCGGTGTGAAAGATGAGGGAGTTCAGGCCGGCACGAAAAACCGGTCGGAATCGGATTTGGTGCGAAAAACAGGACAGATTCAGAAAAAGGAGGGTGCGATGCAGAAGACAGTGATTATGGACCATCCGCTGATCCAGCACAAGATCGGACTGATCCGGAGGACCGAGACGGGTTCCCGGGATTTCCGTGCGCTGATCAGCGAGATCGCAATGTATATGTGCTATGAGGCGACAAGAGACCTGAAGCTTCAGGACGTGGAGATTGAGACTCCGCTGAGCAAAACGACCGTGAAGGAGCTGAGCGGCAAAAAGCTCGCGATCGTGCCGATCCTGCGCGCGGGGCTCGGCATGGTGGACGGGATGCTGGCGATGATCCCGGCCGCAAAGGTGGGTCACATCGGCCTGTACCGCGATCCGGAGACGCTGAAGCCTGTGGAATATTACTGCAAGCTTCCGGCAGATTCCCATGAGCGGGAAGTGTTTGTCGTAGACCCGATGCTGGCGACCGGGGGCTCTTCGATTGCCGCGATCGATCTTCTGAAGGAAAAGGGCGTCAAAAATATCCGCTTTATGTGCATCATCGCCGCGCCGGAGGGCGTGAAGGCGATGCGGGAAGCGCATCCGGATGTGGATCTGTATATCGGCGCGCTCGACGACCATCTCAACGACCACGGCTATATCGTGCCGGGGCTCGGCGACGCCGGGGACCGTATCTTCGGGACAAAGTGACGGGCCGGATTCCTCCGGGCGTCAGCTTCCGCAGATATCGTCGAGGTCGATCAGCCATACATTTCCCAGGTCGCGTGCGGCGTCCTCCAGCTCCTTTGTGAACCCGGATGTGGAGAAAATGCAGCAGTAGCGGGTCAGGTTTTCAAAGGGCTCGGCCGGTTCGAGAAGCCGGTCAAGCAGCTGTATGCCGGCGGGCTTCTGTGCGCTGTGGCAGATTCCGAGCACCGCGTGCTGACTGTCCGCCGCAACGAGAGGGATCCGCAGAAATGGTTCGCGCTTGGTTCCGCCGGTCCACCATGCCCCGGCGTGGCGGTAGGCGAAGGGGGTCTGGCCCGTGCCGGCGAGGCGCTCCAGGTATTCTGCGCAGATTCCCTCAAAGACAGGGAGCAGGTATTCGTCGAGCTCCGGCAGCACCTGCTGCGTGAAGACCTCCTGCCCGCGGCCGTACAGGACGGCGCTGAGGTTGGGACCGACGAAGCGGTACCAGAAGCGGGTCATATGATCGGTGAACAGATACTGTACTTTTTTGCGAATCTCCCCGACAGCGGGAGATTCTTTGCGCAGGATGCCAAGTGAGATCAGCACGCCGAGGTATTTTGCGCATTTGTTCGTGCCGACCGAGGCCCTGGCGGCGATGTCTGTCAGCTTCGGGCAGCCGGAGGCAATGATCTCCAGGAGAAAGTTATAAGTGGAGACCTCGCGCAGCTCGCGGTGGAGCGTATCGGCCGGGCTGGTGACAAGCGGGGAATCGCTCTGGAAAAACAGGTTCTGAATGTTCTGCTGTGCAGAGAGCTGCGGCTGCAGAAGGGAGAGGCAGGAGGGGAAGCCCCCGGTAACTCCGTAGAGAAGCAGCTGGTCCTTCGGCGGGAAGTCTGCGAACAGCGACTGACACGCATAGAAGGGCAGAGATCCCAGGAAGGCTCTGGCCGAAACCGCCTCAAAAGGCGCCGGGACAGGCTCTTCTGTCAGCTTCGTGGCAAAATTTACCGCAGAACTGGAGACGATCAGAAAGACCTTTCCGGATGGAAAGGAGTGGTATACGGCGTGCTCGAATGCCTCCGAAAAGTCGGGGCAGTTCGCGGCCAGATACTGAAATTCATCGAGCACGAGCACCAGCCGGTGCGAAAAGGAATAGTCTGAGAGCAGGGAAAAGGCCTGTGCCCAGCTCTCAAATGCGGGCGTCGACCGCTTCAGATTCAGACAGCGCACGGCTTCTCTGTGAAATGCGGCCAGCTGCCTCTCCGGGACCGTCTCCTGCGCCACAAAAAAGAGAGTGGTCTTGTCATGGCAGAAATCACGGATGAAGCTCGTCTTTCCGACGCCGTGCCTGCCGTAAATGAGCACGAAGGAAAACTGTATGCGGTTGTACAGCATGTTAAGCTTTTGGATGTCGCTGGTAAAAAGTGATTTCATAGGCAGAAACTCCGTATTGTGATGTTAAGGTCAAATGATGCCATAAGGATTGTTTCGTGCTTCGCACTTCCACAAGTCTGCGCTCCGCTTCGATCGGTGCCGGACGAGCGCCGCAGGCGCTCAGCACCCCACAATCCTGGCATTTTCAGTATAATGAATCCTGAAAGAAAAGTCAATTAAAATTGCAAACTTATAAGATGACAAAAAATATAAAATTAATTGAATTTTTTAAGAATCTTTTTATTTACGAACAGAAAAGTTTGTACTATACTGAATAAGATGTCATATCTTTATGGTTATGCCAGAGTTGTCCCTATTGTTGGACAGCGAAGCATGGATGGCGGACAGCCGGTCCTGTTTCAGGCAAAGGGGAGGATTTGTATGAAAAGGAAGTTGAAAAAACTATCTGCCCTGCTTCTTGCATCTGTTTTGCTGGTGCAGAGCGGGACACAGGTATTGGCGGAAGAGAATCAGACGGCGGCGGAGCAGCTGACGGAGACTGCGGCTGAGACGGCGACCGAACAGGTGACAGAGGCTCCGACCGAGACTGTGACGGAAGCCCTGACCGAAAAGATAACGGAAGCCCCGACCGAGGCACCAACGGAAGCGCCAACTGAGGCCCCGACCGAGGCACCCACGGAAGCGCCGACCGAAGCTCCAACAGAAGCTCCGACGGAAGCACCCACTGAGGCTCCGACAGAAAAAGTGACCGAGGCACCAACAGAGGCCCCGACGGAAGCTCCAACAGAGGCCCCGACAGAAGCACCTACAGAGGCGCCAACCGAGGCTCCGACGGAAGCCCCGGCAGAAACTCCAACTGAGGCACCAACGGAAGCGCCGACCGAGGCTCCAACGGAAGCACCCACCGAGGCTCCGACGGAAGCCCCGACAGAAACCCCAACTGAGGCCCCAACCGAAGCACCTACGGAGAAAGTGACGGAGGCTTCAACAGAGGCCCAGACTGAAGAGGCGACGGAGGCTGCCACGGAGGCCGGGGAGAAGGAAAAAGAAAAGGATAAAGATAAGGAAAAGACAACAGAGAAAGAGACGGAGACAGAGGCCCAGACCGAAGAGGCGACAGAGCGCTCGGAGCGCGAAAATGACGGCGGCAGGCTGACTTCTGCAGAGCTTACGCAAAAGCTCAGCCAGGCTCTTCCCTATCTGTTTGCAGCGGAGAACGTAACTGCCTCCGAAGAGCTTCTGGAAGGGCAGAAGATTGCTTCTGATGCAGAGAGCCAGGCAATACTGGATGCACTGGCGGATGTCTCTCTTGAGCTGGCAGACGGAACCTCATCCTCTGATGTGGAAGTGATCAATCTGTATGCCGACAAAAACGGCAAACTGGACACGGCCCAGCTGGATGAGAAATATAAGAACCATGTGATCGATGTCACTGACAAATATTATGTAGTGAATGTGATCGCAGACAGCGCGAAGCAGGATCTGTCCTTTTCAGGATATTCCATGATGATGTCGGGCGAGAGCGTGGACTACACGGAAGGCACGGAACCGGGAGACATCATTTACAACTTCGCCGCGATGGATGACGACGGCGCGGAGTTTGTCGGATATAAGGGTTCACTCTCTCTGACGGGCGACCATCTGCAGGGCACATTCCTCGCACCGGAGGCAAAGGTGACGGTAAAGGGATCGCTTGCCGGCGCCGTATATGCGAGCAAGGTGACGGTAGCGGATTCTGTGGACGAGCTTCTTCAGATCAGATTTGTCAGCGGACGCGAGCCGTCCGAGGTGATGACGGAGACCGAGGAAGAAACCGAGACGGAAGCGCAGACCGAGGAAGCGACTGAAACGGAAGCGCAGACGGAAGAAGAGACTGAGACCGAAGCGCAGACGGAAGAAGTGACCGAGACCGAGACAGAAGTGCAGACCGAGGAAGCGACTGAAACGGAAGCGCAGACGGAAGAAGAGACTGAGACAGAGGCGCAGACCGAAGAAGTGACCGAGACAGAAGCACAGACCGAGGCGCTGACAGAGACCGGGGCACAGGAGTCCGAATCAGAGACGGTACCTGAGGAAATGACAGAGGCTGTCACAGAGGCAGAGGAAACTGCAGCTTCAGAGGAAGAGACATCTGTGCCGGAAGCGGAAGAGACGCCGGACGACTCGATGCAGACAGCCCTTGAAAATGTGATACTGGATGTAGTCGATGCCGGATACAGCGCTGAGGGCAGCGCGGAAGCTGCGCTGGCGAAGAAGCTGAACCAGGGGGTTCCGCTGAAGATAAATATAGTAGACAGTAAGAATGTTCCTGTAAACGGCACTGTTGCAGTTTATGCCGCAGAGGAAATCAAGATTGAAAAGCAGCCTGAGACCTCGCAGACGGAGACGAATGCGGCGGGCGAAACCAGCGGACAGAGCGAGACCTCCCCGCAGAGTGAAACTGCGGGAGCCGGGGGAACCGCGACGCTGCAGACTGAAACCGTTTATCAGAAGGATCAGGAGATCCCGCGGGCGGCTGACGGTACGCTGACGATCGGATATACCGGCAGATATTATCTGACCGTGACGGCGTCTGCGGCTGACGGCACTTCCTATCTGATACCGCGCAGGTATTTCACAGTGGAGCCGGTTCCGTCGCCTGCAGCCGGTGCGGCTGACGGCAGGATCGTGTTTGACGAGCAGATCGGAGTGGGAGCTGACGGCACGCTGACGGTGACGCTCTATGCCAGCCCTGAGAGTGCTCCGCAGGATCCGAAGCAGGGCGGAGTGATGGTCAGCGTTGTGGAAGAGACCACGGAAGGGAAGAAGCCGGTTACCGGTGCAGCATTTGTCATAAAGGATGCTAATGGCGCCGTGATCCGGGATGAGACAGGAAAACCGCGTTATTACTTTGAGTCTGGCGCAGAGCCGTTTGTGCTGACCGGGCTTGCGGCAGAGGCTGCCGCGTCGGCAGGCACAGCCGGGACGCAGGGAACCACAGGCACGGCCGCTGCGCAGGGTGTGACCTACCGGATCTCGCAGGTGAAGGCTGCGGCCGGTCATAAGATCGCGGAGGACAAGGAGTTTACGGTGTTGCCGGATGGGATGACGGCGGTTGAGGTTGTCAACCCGCTGATCGATGCGGCTGCGGGGAAGACCCTCAGGGTATCCGTACAGGCCGAGTTCAACGGCGCACAGCTTTCAGCGCTTGAGAACAGCACGCTGGGATTTTATGCCGCACTGTTCAACGATACCGCGCTGACGCAGAGGATCAGTGAGCCGAAGGCCCTGACTTTCCAGAAGGATGCAAACTCGGCGGAGGTGCGTTTTGATGGCCTGACTGCGAGACAGAATGTTTATCTGGCCCTGACCGACGAATACGGCGAGCGCCTGGCCACTGCACAGTTCCCGGCATTTAAGAATATGCAGAGCAATTATATTTTATATATTGTTCCTGAGACAGATCTTCAGAATGTAGTGGTGCTCAATTACGGGCGCGAGACGGCGAGCTATCCGACAGGCTTCTACTATCCGGTAAGCCTGTCCCTGACGAAGGAGATTCGGGATACAAACGGCATCCTGAAGAATTTCCGGGGAGAAGAAAAGTTCTATGCAAATGTGTACTCTGATAAAGAACACACAAAGCTTCTGAGTGAGAAGCCGTTTGAGTTTGTGATGGGTGGAGGAAGCGCTGTCGCCGCTACGCAGACGCTGAAGGCGACGGGTGCGACGATGGATTTCTATGTCGCGGAGGTCGATGCAGCGGGCAAGGTGATCACGGAGGGCAAAGGAGCTCTCAACTACCAGATCATCCTTCCGAATGCGAAGGACAATGGCAGGATCACGGTAAGCTGTTCCGCAAACGCAGCGGCATCGGGTACGATCGTCAACCAGCTGAAGCCTGCGGTTGTGAAGGTGCAGGTAATCGACAGAGACAGCCGTCACCATCTCCAGGGCGCGACGCTGGTGATCAAGAACAGCAGCGGAAAAGCAGTTGAGTCGCTCAGCAAAGCGAAAGCGTTCGCGTCAGGCTCTTCTGATATCACGCTGAGCGAGTACTATGCACTGCCGGAGGGTGAGTATTATCTGTCCGAGGTCGTTGCCGCGGCAGGCTACAAGCCGGCTCCGGATGTTGCATTTACGGTAGAAGAAGGAAGAGAGAGCACAGTCACGCTTGAGAATGTGGTGGAAACTGCCACGCAGTATTCACTCAAGGTGGATAATCAGGTGTACAGCGGCCAGTATCTGCTGTACGCGCGCGACGACGCGGCGGGCACGTATGAGAAGGCGGGCCAGTATACCTTCTATGCGGCGCTGTTTGAGGACGCAGCCTGCACAAGAAAGGTTACGAACGTACAGAAGATTCATGTGAGCGGTCTGGGAGGTTCCGTGACCTTCTCCAATCTGGAGGGCGGGAAGACCTACTATCTTGCAGAGACGACAGAGTATGGCGAGCTGCTTGCCTCCGATTCCACTCATTCGCTCCGCTATACGGATGGCGGAAGGGTGGTCATGGATGCGGCCAGCAAGTCTGCTGTGATCCAGAATATTTACACCAGCCGTCCGCAGGGCTACCGTTACACGGGCACCCTGACGATCACCAAGAATGTGCTGGATCCGTCCGGCGCTGCGAAGGCGGTGCAGAACACGTTCTATGTCGGTATTTTCCGTCAGCCGGATTATTCCGACCAGCCGACGATCGTCAGCCTGGCGCTGAACAATGCGTCGTCCGTATATGTGAGGCGGAGGATCCTGCTCTCGGGCGACAGCGATATCACGTATTATCTCGCAGAGGTGGACGCGAACGGAAACCGGGTGGACGATTCCGGATCCTTCGGCTATTCGGTTTCGATCGACCAGCCGACGGTGACGATCTCGCGCGGGGATGACAAGGCCGTGACGGTCACCAACCAGGAGATTTCCTCCAAGGTGACGCTGTATCTGACGAAGCGTGTGTACAAGGGTACGATGCTTGAGCCGGTGACGCAGACCTTCTATGCCGGACTGTTCAAGGATCCGCAGTTTACACAGCTTTATACGAATCCGATCCCGCTGAACCTGCAGAATCAGAGTGAGCTGACACTGAAGCTTTCCCTGAATCTCGGTACGGCGAGAAGCGCGACGATCTATGTGGCGGAGGTAGACCAGAACGGTAAGATCATCAAGAATGAGAGCGAGTTCGGCTATGAGATCCGCGTAGTAAATTCCGCCGCGGCGTTCACGCCGGAGACGCGTGAGATACAGTCGATCCTGATCAACTCCGTCTACGGCACGGAGAACAGCGACGACGACTGGAACCAGGTGATGTCTGAGAACACGCCGACCTATGGCGGCGGAGGCGGCTGGTACAGCTCCGGCAACGGAGTGTACAATCCGGGCGGAAGCTACAGCGATTCGTATTACGACGGCGGCAGCAGCTCGGGATACGTGCAGACCGGCGATGAGACGCCGATTGGCCTGTATATCGGCCTTCTGGTGCTGGCGGCGCTGATCGTGATCGTACTTCTGGTTCTCAGGAACCGCAAAAAAGGAGATAAGCAGTAACTGAACAAACAATAATGGATGGGTGCCCCAAACGGCGGATTGCCGCGCGGGGCGCCTTTTTTGTGCACAAATGCGCAGGATATGCAGAAGAAAGCTGCTCCGCAGCTGCACATCCGCGCGCAAAGTGAACAAGCCCTTGAGGGCTGAGAGGCCAGGGGACTGAAGCAGGCTTGTCCACTTTGTTTCTAAGATTTGAGGAATATTCCGCGCGGACCGGCAATAACAATAATAAAAAGTCTGATTGGAGCTGCGTGGTGAATCAGCAGGACGGAAAAGAAAGACCGAATGTGAGAGAAAAGGCAGTCCAGTATCTGATGCTTCTGCTGCTTCTGGCCCTGATGTTTATCGTCTCTGCATATGCGGGGAAAGCGTATCTGAACTGGAAGAACCGGAATGTGGGGGCCGGCTTCGGAAGTGCAGGCACGGAAAAAGACGGGACACAGGACGGGACGGGGAGCGGCGGAACAGATACGAACGGAGGGGAAAGCGATCGGGCCGAATCAAAGAAGAATGCAGCCCGGGAACCGGGGGAAACCGAGCCGGGCGGGAAAGGGACGATCGTCCTGGATGCGGGACACGGCGGATTTGATCCGGGCGTATCCGGTGCGAGCGGGGTCTCCGAGCGCGAGCTGAACCTTGTGCTCGCGAAAAAACTGGAGGCCCTGCTTACAGAGGAGGGATACCGTGTGGTCCAGACAAGGCCGACGGAAGAAGGACTTTATGACGAAGAGCAGGCGCACAAGAAGGCGCAGGATATGCAGCGCCGCTGTGCGGTCATCGAGGCTGCGCAGCCCCTCCTGACCGTGAGTATCCACCAGAACAGCTACCCGGACAGCTCTGTCAGCGGTCCGCAGGTATTCTACTATACACAGTCGAAGGAGGGGGAGCGCCTGGCCGCCTGCATACAGAACTGCATGAATGAGCAGCTCGCCCCAAAGGCCCCGAAATCGCACAAGGGAAATGATTCCTACTATATCCTGCGCCGTTCCGCGAGCGTAACGGTGATCGTGGAATGCGGTTTTCTCACGAACCCCGACGAGGAAGCGAAGCTTCAGGACGGGGCCTATCAGGATAAAACGGCATGTGCGATCCGGGACGGGATACTGGACTACCTGGATGTCCCGACAAACACTTTATAGCTGTCCGGTATGATGAGGCTGCCGTCATCATCGCGGGGATAATCGAAGTACAGGGTCGAAGAGCTCCCCGGCGCATAGCAGCCGGCATATCTCGACTCAAAGCTCAGCGCCTCACCGTTTTTAAAGAAAATGACGGTAATATCGATCAGGCTGACATACTCGGAGTCGGTGTTGTCCGCGCGGATCGAAAGGCAGTCGGCGGAAGGCATCTCCACACAGGTGACGGAACCGGCGCTGTCGCGGCAGCTCTCCGGGCGGAAGGATATCTGGCAGGAGGCATATGCGGGCCCGCCTTCATAGGCATAAGGGGTATCGAACCGCATGCACAGGGTCTGCCCCGGCGCCAGGCAGTCCAGCGAATCACGGGAGGTCCGGACGACAGAACCGCTCTGGTCATAGAAGGTACACTCTGCGTCGAGGTACATTGGATATCTGTAGCTGCTGGTCACCTCTGCGATCACTCCGCATCTGCCGGTGTACGTGATATACGTGAGAGCATTCTGAGCGTCCAGGGAGACGAAATCCTGCTCCACGTTGACGTAGCAGAAGTCCTCATAGCCGCCGCAGGAGGCGGTGATCCTGGCGAAGCCCTGGGAGATTCCGGTGACGACGCCCTGGGAGACCGACGCCACATTCGGATCCGAGGAAGTCCAGGTGATCTCCTGGTCTGTCGCGTTGGAGGGCTCGACCGTAAATGTCAGGGAGGCCGTGTGACCTTCCTTCAGGTTCAGGCTGGAGTCGCCGAGATAGAAATCTTCTACGGGAATGATCCGCTTTTTGACCGTGACCCTGCACTTGTAGCTTTTGCCCATGGTTGTGGCGGTGATTGTGGCTGTGCCGGGGCTTTTGGCCTTCACTTTGCCTCCGCCGGTGACGTCGGCTACTTTTTTGTCCGAGGAAGTCCATTTGATCTTTTTGACGGCGCCCTTTATTTTGAGCGTCGCCGAGGAACCCTCTGTCAGAGTCAGCTTTTTCTTATTCAGGGAGAGCGCCTTCACCTTCAGGGTGCAGGTGAGCTTTCTGGAGCCGATCAGGGCGGTGATGACCGCGGTCCCCTTCTTTTTGGCTGTCACCTTTCCCTGCGCGTTTACCGTGGCGACTGCGTTTTTGCTGCTGCTCCAGCGGACCTTCTGCGAAGCGTTGGAGACCTTCAGCGTCAGGCTCGCGCCGGCGTACAGGCTGGCTGATTTTTTGCTGATGGCCGGAAGCGGGGCCGGACGGCTGGAGGAACTGCTCCCGGAAGAAGAGCCGCTCCCGGACGCGGATCCGGAATACGGGCAGACGCCGTTTGGATGGAGATGCGCGGGATGTCCCCCGCAGTGGTAGTGGTAGCTTCCGAGGCCGCTTGCATTTTTATAGTCGTGATGCCCTCCCTGGGCGTCGGTGCGGCCGCTGTGTGCCTCGGCTGTCCGGAGGGGAAGAACCCCGCTGTACTCAAAAACCGTGGAACACATCAGTATCATGAGGATGGAAATAAATGCAGATCTGATCGCTTTCTTCATAGTCTTTTCTCCTTTGTGCAAAGATAAGATAAGTATGGCAAAGAAAGGATTCCATGTCAACAGAAAACGGGGCCAGTTAGGGCGGCACTCATGCAGCAATAGGGCGGGTTGGTACAGAGGTGTTCCCCGGCTTCTCCCTTGACTTCATCACGGCGCGGATTTTCTTGCTTGTATCGCGGCAATACCATTCGTTAGTCAACCTTACATAAAGAATGACATCACAGCAGTGCATTGGCGGTCGATTACCTCCGGCGAAGCGGTGGCAACATCATAATATGGAGGAAAAAGACATGAGCAAATTGAAACCGAGAATCCATGACAACACGAACGGCCTCGATTACGTCCTCGCCGGGGACTATTGCATTCCGGCTATCGAACTGCTGGAGAGTGACGACCGTCCAATCGGGAAGTGGGGACGGATGCACAGGGCATATCTGGAGGAAACAAACCAGTCACTGCTCAACCACTTGATTTTGATGGGCAAGCTGCATGCCTACCTTGCCGACCTCAACGAACAGGCACAGGAACGCTGCCAGCGAATCATCCGTCAAATGGCCGGGGCAGAGGGAATCATCAGAAGTGAAATGATTTATGTGTAGTGTGGCCTGATTCAACAGGCAGAGGGAGACTTGTTATATGGGCGAGTCTCCCTCTGGCGGTTTATGCGTTACATACTGCTTTTTTGTTCTGAAAATGCTTAATTGAAAAAGTAAGTTGTTCTGAAAATCGCAGCGCCGCTATGGAAATCCGCCGCTCCGTATGGTATAGTGATATATGAAATTTTGAACGAATTTGCGGACAGAGCGTTTTCAAATACGTTATGATACCGGGGTGACAGTATGACGGATAACGAGCAGAAACAGGCCGCCAGAAATTTTGCGGCGTTCTGGAAGGATAAAGGCTATGAAAAGGGGCAAAGCCAGCTTTTCTGGATTTCTCTCCTGCGGGATGTCTTTGGCATAGAGCATCCGGAGGAATTTATCGTCTTTGAGGAGCAGGTGCATTTAGACCACACCAGTTTCATCGACGGGACGATACCTGCCACGAAAGTTCTGATTGAGCAAAAAGGATTGGGCAAGGATTTGAACAAACCCATCAAGCAATCGGACGGTACTCTGCTCAACCCGTTCCAGCAGGCCAAGCGGTATATCACTGAACTGCCGCTCTCTCAGCACCCCCGCTGGGTGGTGACCTGCAACTTCGCGGAGTTCTATGTCTACGATATGGAGCGTCCGGGCGGCGAGCCGGAGAAGATACTGCTGGCTGATTTGGAGAAAGAATACTACCGGCTCCAATTCCTTGTTGATACCGGAAGTGACCACCTTAAACGCGAGATGGAGGTTTCCATCGCCGCCGGTGAAATCGTCGG
>CANRBX010000047.1 GCA_947628955.1 uncultured Lachnospiraceae bacterium
TGATTGTGGAGCACCGGATAGCCGTAGCGCTCGTGCCGCGTCATGTGGATCCGCTCTTCGACCTCCATGACCGTGTTCCCGAGGTACTCTTCGGACATATCGCGGTAATAATGGCTGTCCGCTGTCTGGATGCACCGCCCCTCCTGCACATAAGCCTGGTACTGCGTGTACGTCATGCCGGACTTCAGCAGATCCTGCCCGCCGTTCTGCCAGGCCTTTTTCAGTTCCCGCTCTCCCTCCGTCAGATTTGTAAGCTGCTCGGCCAGCTTTTCCCGCTCCATTCCCTGTCTCCTCCCGCGCTCCCCTTCGGAAGACTGTCTGAAAACTGTCAGGACTGGTCTCATCGGAGAGCTGTAATAATCATTCCTTCTGACAGGGATTTTACCACAGGAGCCGGCAAAAATCCATGGCGGATCTGTGCCGCTTCTGTCGTGATTATATTCTTAAATATCCGGCTTCTCGTTTATGATGCCTTCAATGATCTTGCCAATGTTACTGCTGACATTCCCTTTCAGCTGATAAATGTCCTGATTGATCATCAAGAGAACTGCCGGAATACAGGGATCGCCCCATATCTTCCCTCAAGGTAAGCCTTGCTCAGTTTCTTATCATATCTTTCCTTAAAGCGATCCAGAGAGTATATCTTGCTGGCATTATCCGCATCTCTTTCAACGAACCCTATCTCATCCCGACGGAAAAGACTCTGATCCATGATCGTATCCTCGTGTGTTGTAAATACCAGCTGCATCCTGACGTCTTCATGCGCTTCCATAAAGAGCTTCAGAAAATGCTCTGTCAGTTTCGGATGAAGGCTGCGTTCCAGCTCATCCACAACAAAAACTGTATCCGGGCGGTCTGTAAGAAGCATATCAATAAGATCAAACAGTCTCTTTGTACCATCAGACTCTTCTACAAAGCTAAAATCAAACGCAGATTTCCCATGTTTCAGAACAAGCGTTGAAATTTCCGGTTCTGAATTCCCCTGAATACGGATATTGAAAAACCCGCCTTCCACTCTCCATGTCATCTGAATACCCGGCATACCTGTCATACGCATCCGAGTCGTTAAATGATTAAAGATGCCCTGTACAACCTCTGCAGGCAGCATCTTACTCATTTCATCAACTGTAATCTGTCTCGTCTTAATATCAGTTATACCGGTATCAAATGTCTGGATCAGCTTACTGATATCCTCTAATGATTCATCGTGGTAATAAGCTTCCGTATTGGAGATGCCGATATTCGGATTGATTATAATGATATTGTTCATGATCCAGCTGAACGTTTCGGTAAAAAACAGCAGCCTGGAATTCTCGGCATATTTCTTTCCCCGATTCATTTCCGTAAGGAAAAGCTGTGTGTTCTGGCCGGCGAAATCCTCAGAATAAACAGCAAACCTGCTTTTTTCCGCAGCGGAAAGCTTCACTTCATCTCCTAAGACCGGTGCATTGCTGCCCTCTCTGATAAAAAGCTGATGGGCTCCTCCATCCTGCATCAGCTCATACAGCCATTCTTCCGTCACCCTTCTCTGGCTGAGTATCGCAGAAAAACCATAGGCATAGAATACATCTCCTACAGTAAACTGCAGCTCAAAAACACTCTCACGTGTCTTATTTGCTTCCTTATTTCTGCAGAAATCATTAACCGATCCAACCGGAAGTCCTTCCATCAATGCAGTTTTTATAAAGGCAAAAGCTATTACCAGATTTGATTTGCCTGATGCATTTGCACCATAAACAACAGCATTCTTCAACAGCTGCGTCTGCTTTATCTTCACACGATGACTCTTGTTTCCCTGCATCTTGCTGGAAGAGATCATCGACAGTTCTTCCCTCTGATCGAAGGATTTAAAATTCTCCACAGATACTTTAATCAGCATAAATACACGTCTCCTTCCCAGTCTGCACTTATATTATAATATGTATCCCCGGGAATTGCAATTTCTAATCTGCTTATTTAGAGATTTTTTCTCTAAATATCCGCCTGAAATGTCCATTACAGGCATCCCAGGCGGATATTATATATCTTACGCATCTTCATTCATTAATTTTAACTGAACAGCACAACCTTTCCGAACATCCCGGTCGCCTCGAGCGCCTCGTAGCTGAAGTCGAACGGAGGCTGCGGCAGAGTAAGCTGATCCCTGGCCGGCGTCGTGGCAACCTCGATACAGATTTCGTTTTCTCCGGCTCTCAGGCAGCCGGTGAGCTCCACCTGGTATGGCGGATTCAGACGGAAGCCGGCTTCCTCGCCGTTGACCAGAACCTTCATCACCTCATATACCTGATCGGCTTTCAGATATGCCTTCTCCGGCACACGATCCAGCGTGATCGTTTTCCGGTAGCGGATCACGCCGCAGAAGTCCGGATGGTCCACGGAAACTGGCTTCAGCGTCTCCATCCTCTCTTCCGCGCCAAAGTTCGGATAGTCGATCGCGCGCACCATCGCGACGTCCCAGCCGGCCGAGAGATCCGTCCCGGCAAGGCCGGACAGCTGCTCGGAGAATGACCGGTGTGCCCCCGTGCAGACCTGATCTTTCTTCTCCGTCAGGACCAGGCACTCCGCCGGGGCCAGCTCCACCGTAAACCGGCTGCATCCGCCGCTGATCTCCTGCGCAGCGCTCTCATAGCGGTCTGCGAGCGCGTCGTAATAAACCATCTCCGCCGTAAACGGAGCCGACACCGTGCCCCTGAAGGTCTCGAATGCAGATTCGTTCTGCAGGACGAGGATCTCCTCCCCGTCTTTTCTGTAGTGGTAGAAGCTCAGGTCTTTAAATGGATGGTCGATGCGGATGTCATAGAATCCGCGCGCTTCGAGCGCTGCCGCAATCTCTCCCAGAGGCACCGTCTCGCAGCACGCCCGCAGCTGCTGCGCGGCCATCGTATCTTCACAACACGCCTGTGCGGAAGCTGCCTCCGGCGCTTTCTTTGCCGCCGTATCTTCGCAGCATGTCTGTGCAGAAGCCGATTCCGGCGTTCCCGCGGCTGCCGCCTCTTCGCAGGACACCTGCACGGAAGCCGGCTCCGGCGTTCCCTCCGCGATCACCTCCGGGTAACCGTCAGCAAAGATCACCGGGAAATCCCCTTTCTTTGCAAGCCATGCGGCAAAATGCGCCGGGACAGCCCGGGTATACGGAATGACAAGCACATCGAAGGTGACGCCGTTGATTGAAAGCTTATCACCGTGCAGTGAGCCGTTGTAGTCTTCCAGGTTCTCGAGCATGTCCATGCTCACGATATCAAAGTCGATCTGGTGCTCCAGAAGCCCGCGGTTCACCTTCTGCATCGGCATCGCCCCGCCGATCCAGTCCGCCTCACCGTCGTAAAGCACGGCCGCCGTCGCCACATGCTGCCCGTGGCTTAAAAGCTCGCACATGCGGTTCGCGTATTTCATCAATCTTGCAAAGTACGGAAATTCCGGATTGTTTCCTCTCGCGTAGAAATGCGGCGGACAGTCTTCATCCGGATACTCCGCCATGGAAAATGCGTGCGGCACCAGCTCGTTGACTCCCTTCACCAGCAGGTGATCCAGCACATATTTCATATCGCGGACCCCGAAGTTCCAGCCGTAGGCGCCGAACAGCTCACACATCGTGCGCCCCTTCTTGCGCGGATCCAGATGGCCGCAGGAGGCGCCCAGCTTTCCGAGCGTATAGTGATAAAACTCTCCGTCACCGCCCTTTTCCCCGAGTCCCTGTCTTGCGTAGACCGGGGCACCGAAGACGACCTGCTCGCCGATACAGTCGATCCCGGCCATATGCTGTCCGGACATCGCGCGGAAGAAATGTGCCGCACCCATGCCGAAGCGGCTGTGCGTTCCGTTGTCCTCTACCACGTGGCCGATGTACTCGACACCGTGCTCTTCGCACCAGCGCCCGACCGTGTCGCTGAAATTCTTTTTGTACAGCCGGGACACGCAGTCCATATAATCATAACGGATCCGATCCTGCAGTGTCTTCTCCTCACTGTCCTGGAACAGAAACGGAAGATAGCTTATGTAGGAAGCTCCATAGCGCTCCTTCAGCATTTTCTCAAGCTCATCGCTCCAGGGAAGCGGCATCTTCTTTCTGCCGAGCGCCGCGTCATAGCAGACATCCGCGACATTGCCAAACTGCGTTTCGTCGGAGAAGAAGCCTGCGATCGTCTTTCCGAATTCTTCCGGATAATGTGCATAATGCGCCTCGTAAACGCCCTCGATCTGTGTGTAGGCGGACTGCGCGTCGATCAGGTTGATATAAGCCTCATTGCCTCCGTCCGTGCGGGTTTTGAAGATCACATAGACGGTCCACAGGCCCTCCGGAAGCGTGAAATACGCAAAATCCCCCTTCACCGTACCTGTGAGGTCGATTACTTCCTCGTGCAGCCTTTTCTCCTCCGCGGCCTTCACGGCGATCACAGCCAGGAGCTTATTCTTCGCGCGCTCCTCCATGTTCTTCATGGCATCCGGGATCTCCCAGAAGCCGATCGCCGGCTTCAGCATGCGCCGGATATTCAGGGTCAGCGGGCGGTTCGGATAGCCGCAGACATTCGCCTTGGAGCTGGCGATGTACAGCTTTTTGCGTTCCGGGTATTTTTCTTCGATCAGGCCGTTCGCGTAGCCGGTCGGAAAATGCCTGTCGTCCAGGATCCAGACCTTCATATCGCGCTTCTTCGCCTCGTCGAGGATGATGTCCATGTCATGCCACCAGCCCTCTTTGCAGAACTCATTGTGCGGCCTTGCCTCCACGCACACCGCGCCGATCCCGCACTCAGCGATCTTCTGCATCTCCGTGCGCAGGACGGACTCTTCCTCTCCGCGCATCCACAAAAACGGGAAAATATGATTGTTCTTCACAGTGCGTCCTCCTTCATGTTCGAGATCACAGTTTTCCTCCATGATCTTAGTATAAAACTGTCCGGCCGCGGCCGGCTAGTACATTTCCTTCCACACGGCTTGTAAAAAAGGGGCCAGTCTCCAGTGCAAAAAGAGGATGTCCTAAAATAATGAGACACCCTCACTACTTGTCCAAAATAGATTTTGTAATCTGAAAAGTATTGTTTTTGCGCGTCCTGTACCTGGCCGGCACTGCCGCCTCCGGACAATCCGATGCATAAGCTGAACCCTATTGTTTTCGGGCGATCCGGTACTCATCCCCACTGCAGTAATACGGGCAGCCCTCAAACTTCTGAAATGCGATCCTCGCGTAATCATCCTCATCCATATTCATGTCGCAGACATAGTCCTCATAATCTTCATCGTATACCAGATATGCGCAGGTATCACATGTCCCGCCAAAATGTTTTTCACCAGAATGCTTCATCAGGAAACCTCCGCCTGTTATATTTCACAGTCTTATTATGGAACCGCTATAATGTTACAGACTAATCTCCACTGTTTTCTTTACTCTTCAAAATGTCCTCGCACTTCTTTTCCAGTTCCGGAATATTGTATCTCAATGTCTCCCACACAATCTCGTGGTCCACTCTGGCATAATCATGCGCAAACAGATTTCTCATTCCTTTTATCAACTGCCACTGAACTTCCGGAACTGCTGTTTTTATTTCCTCTGAAAGCTGCCCGGTCAGTTCCCCAATCTGGATAATGCACATACTACAAGCATATTGATAGGCAAAATCAGATTCATAAATTTTATAATCATCCCCAAAACGTTCTCTCAGCTTTGATATATCATTACAATATTGCTTTATTTTCCGTATAAGCATTCTGTCCTTCGGATTCATATATCAATATAGCCTCCTTTTTTATTCTGTCCAAAAATTCCTGGTCACTGCTCGTCGTTGTAACCACATCTACATGCACTTTAAAAATATCCTCCAATGCTGCTACAAAGCCAAAATACTGCAAAAGGTTTCTCATGTTCCCTTTATCAATTAACAGATCAATGTCGCTGTTACTGGTTGCCTCTCTGCGCGCATAAGACCCAAAAACATAGAGTCTGTCCACCCCATACTTTTTTGCAACTGGTATACTGTTCGTTCTGATTGCATCCAAAGAATAAACCTTTCCCACGCATTATCACCTCCGCACCAGTAAGTAACTGCTGTTTTCCTTCTCTGTCAGCTTCATAGCAAAATCTTTGAAAATCATGCCAGTCCAATAATATCAATACGATAACATACAGCTGTCACAGATGTATTCATTGTAAATCATAAATATCTGATTTTCAATTACAAAATATACAGCCGCAAAGCAGGTGGTTTATTTTTGCCATAACACAAAATGGAGGGTATCCCTCAAGTCTTTCGACTTTTGAGATACCCTCACAGTATTCTGTCTTTGGGCTCAGTCCTTCAAAAGCTCCAGATCATAGAACTCGACCTTCGCGTCCTGCGCGAGCAGACCGATCTCGAACTCCGGCTTCGCATAGATGCGGTAGGTAAATGCCACCTGCTCGCCGATGAAGGCCTCCACCATATCGTGGTCGACAATGATCTTGACATCGATCGACTTTCCGTCCTCGATGGCAAACGTCTTCTCGCAGACCCGCACGCCGTCCGGTCCCGGCTCGGTGGCCGGCGGAACCGCCTGACAGGACTGCTCCCAGAACGGATCGACGCCCATTGGCAGATTCAGCATCGAAACCCTCTGCATCGCTTTGTCAAACTCCAGCAGCAGGCACCCGCTCGCCTCGCGGTCAGACTTCAGGAGTATGCCGAAGTGGTCGTAGGTCTCGCACGGAAGGATCCTGCAACGGAAGAAATATTTGTCCTCCGCATGGTCTAAGAATCCGTAGGTACAGGTGCTCACGGAATCCAGCACGACGTTGCGTCTACTGTACCAGTCCGCTTTTCCGAGCACCGGCACATATTTCCAGTCCACCGGGTTTGTAAACTGCTCCTCATACTCCTTCGGGAGCCGGATATCCAGCTCGCCGTCCTCAGTCGCTACCACCTCGTGCGGCACACAGAAGGTACCGCCCCAGTACCACTCGCCGGTGTCGCTGCGATCCGCACGGTCGTGCGCCCAGCCGAAGTAGAACCTGCGTCCCGTATCGTCCTGCATCGATTTGGCAGCATAGAAGCGTCTGCCGCCGATGCCGTCCTTCTTCGGCTTGCGCCACGGCCCGAATGGGGATTTGGACACACGATAGATCGTGTTGACAAACTCGGAAAATCTCGAATAGGACAGGTACCAGTTGTCCCCGATCTTGTACATCTCGCTGCACTCCGGGCAGTTCGTGTGACCCGGCGCGTAGATCGGTCCGTAGTGCTCCCAGCTCACCAGATCCTTCGAGCGGTACAGAACAATGCAGCCGCGGCGCGTAACCGGCATATCCAGCTTCCGCGCGGAGATCAGGATCCAGTAGCAGCCGTCCTCCTCATTGTAGAACACATACGGATCGCGCCAGTCCAGCTTTTCGTAAAGCTCCGTCTTCGGCGTGATCACCGGGTTGGCCGGATCTTTTGTCCAGGTGATCCCGTCCTCGCTCGTCGCGTGGCAGATCGTCTGCTGGTATTCGGCCGTCAGGCAGTAACCTGTGTAGAAGATATGATATTTGCCCTCCCCGTAAACCACGGATCCGGTCCAGACGCCGGAGGCATCCGGCTCGTCGCCTTCGCCCGGGTACAGGGCCGTCGGCAGCTCCGTCCAGTGCACGAGATCCTCCGAGACGCAGTGGCTCCAGGTGGTCCTCAGCCTGGCCGGATATACCGTCGTCCCGGGCGGGGAGGTCAGCGAGAAAATATGATATTTGCCTTCATGATAAAAGGGGATTGCATCTCCTGTCGAGTCCGCAAAGGACATTTTGCGAAAAATATCCATACTGTCTTTTCCTTTCCTTACGTTCTGTTCCGCCAGGTTCCTGTGTTCACGCGGTTTTCTGCTTTTTCCTGAGCAGCGCAAGTTTGTCCTTCTGGCAGTCGAGGAGCACCGCTCCGATGATGATCAGGCCCTTCACGATGTCCTGCAGGTAGGAACTCATCCCGACCAGGTTCAGCCCGTTGGAGATGATGCCGATCACCATGGCGCCGAACACGGTCCCGCTGATGCGGCCCTTGCCGCCCGACATTGAGGTCCCGCCGAGCACGCACGCGGCGATCGCATCCAGTTCATACCCTTTTCCCACGGCCGGCTGGCCCGAGTACATTCTCGAGCAGAGCACCAGGCCCGCGAACGCGGACAGCAGGCCGGACAGCGTGAACACCGCAATCTCAATCTTTTTGATCGGCACGCCGGAGAGCCGCGCCGCCTCGCGGTTGCCGCCGATCGCGTAGACGTAAGTGCCGAATTTCGTCTTGCTCAGCACGAAGCTCACGATGATGATCAGGATCAGCATGTAGATGACCGGGAGCGGGATCGTGTTGAACAGGTAGCCCGTGCCGATCGCGTTGAAAAAGTCGTCCGTGATACGGGTGGACTGGCCCCCGGAATACACATATGCGACACCGTTGCACACATTCATCATTGCCATCGTGATGATGAACGCCGGCACGCGGAACACCGAGACGATCGTCCCGGACAGGAAGCCCATCACGGTTCCGAGCACGAGGCCGCCGATGATCGCCACGCCGATCGGCATCCCCTGGTTGACGATGAAGCCCACGGTCAGCGTATTGCACATGGCCACGATCGCGCCCACGGAGAGATCGATGTGTCCGAGAATGATGATCAGCGTCATGCCCAGCGCGATATACATATTGACTGATATCTGTCTGAGCACCGAGATGATGTTGTTCACTGTCAGGAATTTATCCGTCGCGAACGTAACGACCACACACATGATGGCGAGCACCAGGATGATGCCGACATTGCTTTTCAGAATGTTTACAACCGGATTTTCCAAAGCACCTGAATTATTTTTCTGATTCATTTTACTCCACTCCTCCCGCAGCATACTTCATGATCTCTTCCTGGCTCAGCTCATTCTTCTCGAGCCTTCCCACCAGCCTGCCTCCCCGCATGACGCAGACGTTGTCGCACATATTGATGATCTCCGGAAGCTCGCTGGAGATCATGACGATCGCCATCCCTTCCTTCGCCAGCTCATTGATCGTCGTGTAAATCTCGAACTTCGCGTTGACGTCGACGCCTCTGGTCGGCTCGTCGAGGATCAGCACCTCCGGCTTTGTCGAAAGCCATTTCCCCAGCACAACCTTCTGCTGGTTCCCGCCGGAGAGGCTGCCCGCCTCGATCGCGGGCGACGCGGCCTTGATGCGGAGCTTTTCAAAATAAGTATCGATCACGGTCCTCCGCTTTTTCTCACTGATCGCAATGCCGCTCATATAGAAGCGCAGCGATGCGAGCGTCAGGTTGAACGCAACACTGTTCCCGAGCACCAGCCCCTGCTTCTTGCGGTCCTCCGGCACCATCGCGATGCCTGCGCGGATCGCCTGCATCGGATTTTTGAATTTCACGGGCCGGCCGCCGAGGAGCACCTCGCCGCTCTGGTATTCCCTTGCCCCGAACACGCTCTCCATGACCTCGCTGCGCCCGGCGCCGACGAGTCCCGCGAAGCCCAGGATCTCACCCCTGCGCACGGAAAAGCTCACATTCTCAAATACGCCCCCGCACGTGAGCTTCCGGACTTCCAGCGCCGTCTCGCTCCCGGACAGGTCCTGGAAATCACGCACATAAAAATTCTCCAGATCACGGCCCACCATCATGCTGACCAGCTCGCCGGGGCTGGTCTTTGCCGTATCCCGCGTCCCCACGTACGCGCCGTCCCGGATCACGGTCACGCGGTCCGAGATGCGGAACAGCTCCTCCATGCGGTGGGAGATGTAGATGATGCTGACCTTCTTCTCCTTGAGGCGGGCGATGATCTCAAACAGCTGCTCCACCTCTTCATTGGAGAGCGACGAAGTCGGCTCATCCATCACAATGATCTTCTCGTTGTAGGACACTGCCTTCACGATCTCCACCATCTGCTGCTGGGCGATCGTCAGGTTCTCCACAACCTCATCCGCGCGGATATTCACTCCGAGCGAGGAGATCATCTCCGCCGCCCTGCGGTTCGTCTCACGCATGTCCACCGTGCCGTGCCGGATGATCTCGCGCCCCAAAAACAGGTTCTGCGCCACCGTCAGGTACGGCACCAGCACAATCTCCTGGTGGATGATCCCGATTCCCTGCTCCCGCGCGTCCGGCACGTTGCGGATCTGCACTTTTTTTCCGTCTATCTTGATTTTCCCGGCGTCCGGCTGGTAGATCCCGCCCAGCACCTTGATCAGCGTGGATTTCCCCGCCCCGTTCTCGCCGAGAAGCGCGTGGACCTCCCCGAGCTCAAGCGAAAAATCGATTCCGCTCAGCGCATAGATTCCGGAAAAACTTTTCTTGATCCCTATCATTTCCAGAACTGTCTGTCCCATCTCTCTCCTCCTGGCATCCTCCTGATTACACTGTATTCTCCTGGCTGCAGGTATAAAGTGAGGGCGTCCAAAAGACTGCCCGCGGGGCACTCAGGCCCCCTGATGCCTTTCAGACACCCTCTGTCAATCGCCGTCTGTGCTGCGCTTACTGCCAGTCGTTCACGGTCTGCTCCGCCTCGTCGGCCAGAACCAGATGGGAGTCCAGATAAACCTTCTTCTCACCGAGGTCGGTCTCGCCGCCAAGGTACTTGTTCGCCGCGTCAAATGCATACTCAGCGATCTGAAGCGGAACCTGTGCCGCCACCGCGGTAAAGTCGCCGTCCAGGAGCGCCTGCTTGCCCTCCGGGGAAGCGTCGATGCTGTACACGCCGATCTCGCCGGTCTTGTTCGCAGCCTTGATCGCCGCGACAGCGCCGAGGGCAGACGGGTCATTGATGCAGAAGAACGCCTTCATATCCGGGTTCGCCGTGATGATGTCCTCCGCCAGGCCGAGGGATACGTCCAAGGCCGCGGCGCCGTCCTGCTGCGCAACGATGTTGAATTTCTCCGCGTTCTCACCGAGGCCGTCCATGAATCCGTTCACGCGGTCCACGCAGCTCTCATTGGACGGGAAGTCCAGGATCGCGATGTCCGCTCCGTCCGGATAATCCTCAGCCATTTGCGCGCCTACCAGCTGTCCGGCCATGTATGCGTTGGTTCCGACGAACTGTGTCACGAACGCATCGATGTCCTCGTCGATCACGGCGGTGTCCACGTTGAAGATCGGGATGCCCGCCTCGGAGATCTCAACGAGACCGGAGGTGATTCCCGCGGAATCCACCGGGATGATGAACACCGCGTCGTAGCCGCTGTTCGCCACGTCAGAGAGCTGGCTCATCTGCGTGTTCAGATCATAGTCTGGGTCCAGGCAGGTGTAGGAGACGCCGTTCGCCTCACAGAGCTCGCTGAATTTCTTGTCCATAGAGCTCTGGAACGTGTTGTTCAGAGTGTTCGTGCAGAATGCGAAGGAAAGGCCGTCTTCCGCGGAAGCGCTGATCGCCATGCCCGCCGCCATGCAAATTCCAAGACCTAATACTGCAAACTTCTTCATATGATTTCCCTCCATAATTGAACATTTTGTTTGGTTAAACAAGGCTGCTCTCCCTCCCCGGACGGCCCAACCGGTTTCCTGAGCTCTTCAGCCGTCCCTAGCGTGCCCCTTTGTTTGCGTAAATAATATAATTCTTTCCTTGTTTTGTCAATATCCTTCTCGCGAACCACGATTAACTTCGTCATGTTTTATAATTTCCCCCTGTATTTTTCACTAAATTGCCCATTGTTTTTAATTATTTACGTAAATTACTGTTTTTCCGGGGCGGCAGGGCACTGTGGAGCGGCGGGATGCGGGTGGGGAGCAAGGGCCGCGGGCGGCGAATACTGCCGGAGCAGCCGGCCCCGGGTGCGGACGCGCATATAAAAAGTGTCCGGAAAGCCTGCCTGTATACGGCTCTCCGGACACTCTGCCCGATTTTCATCCTGGTATCTTTTTGTTCTCTGCTCACGGAAGATCCTCCGGCGCAGGCTCATGAAAAATCTCTTTCCACGCCCGCTGCAGCTGGCCCGGCTCCACCAGGTACGGCTGCACGCCCAGAAATTTAGGCACAAAACCTCCCGCCAGGGACTTTGCAGCCGCCAGCGCCGCCACCCTGCCCTGCTCATAGGGGCGCTGTGTGCTCATCCCCCGCACGATGCCGGACGCCATGTGCAGCGCGATCTCGTGATCCAGATCCGTCGTGAACACCGCCACATCTTCGCGCCCCAGTTCTCTCAGGGCGCGGATCACCCGCAGCGCCGGCTGATCCCAGCTCACATAGAGCGCCTGTATCTCCGGATGGCTCTGCAGCATGTCCAGACAGACCTGGTACGCGTTCTCGATCTCCCCGAAATTGCGGCTGCTCACGATCTCAATGTTCGGGTAATCGTCCGCCAGAACCTTCTCCGCCGCCGAGTCCCGCACGCGGGTCCCATAGAAGATCGCGCCGTGCTTGATCAGGCCGGCCTTCACATGCCCGCTCCCGCGGAAGTACTCGCCCATCATGCGCCCGGTGTTCGCCCCGTTCTCCCGCTCATTGACGGAAACACAGGACACGTAGCTGTTCTTTCCGAGATTCTCCGGGACGCTGCTGATGAAAACCAGCTTGGAAACCTTGGAGAGCTCCCGGAACTGCTCCGCGGTCTCCCGGTCGTCCGCCGGAACCGCGATCACCGCGTCCGGCCGCTGGATCGCAATGCCCTCGATCTGCCGGTTCTGCAGCTCGGGGTCGAAATGTGCGTCCGTGACAGAAATCACGCTGATCCCGCAGCGCTCCAGCTCATCGCGCATTCCCCGCTCGTGCAGTTCCGCCCACGCGGTCCCCGTGTAGTGGAACGAGATCGCCACCCGGAAGCCCCCGCCTCTGAGCTGCCGTTTTTCCTCCTCCGTCAGGACAATGTCGTCCTGGATGCTCGTCGCCTCCCCGTAAGGCCCGTCGTACAGCATCTTGGCCGATTCCCGGATGTTCAGCTCAATGTCCGCGTACCGGTTCTTCGTGACCACGCTCCCCGTGTTGATCTTCTCAAACAGCAGCTTCACGGCCAGAGCGCTCAGGCCCTCCGTGTCGTGCCGCAGCGCGGTGAGCGGCGGGTCCAGAAGGTCCATCCAGTCCTCGTCCCCGAAGCCGATGATCGATATCTCGTCCGGATAGCGGATGCCGAGGCTCCTCAGCGCCTTCACCAGGCAGAACGTCAGGCGGTTGCCGCCCGCGATCACCGCCGTCGGCGCATTCCGGCGCAGGATCCGGCGCACGGCCCTCAGGCTTTCCTCCTCCCCGCAGCTCAGATCGATATCGATGATGTTCGCATTGTTTTCGTTGATCTGGTGGCTGGCCAGGGCTTCCAGATATCCCCGGGTCCACTCCTCACTGGTCGTCGTGTTCACGGTCTCGCGCAGGAACATCAGGTTCTTGTGGCCGCACTCCAGAAGATAATCCGTCCCCTTGAACAGTGCCTCGCGGTCGCGGAATTCCACGGAGTCGATATTCATCCCAAGGATGTTGCGCTCCATGCACACGAACGGGATTCCGGAGGCGATAAATTTCCGGTAATTGGCGGCCACATCGCTGACCGGCACATGCAGGATGCCGGCCACCCGCTTGTCGCGCATCAGATTTTCCAGCTGCTGCAGCTCCTCCTTCAGATCGTTCTGCGCGAGCAGGACCACAAACTGATATCCCCTCGCCGTGATCAGCTTTTTCAGCGAAGTGATCATCTCCCTGTAGATACCGCTTGTGACATTGGGAAACATGGCCGCGATCGTGTAAAAGCCCTCGGTCTGCAGCTTCTTTTCTTTTGCGGAGAGCTTTTCGATATATCCGGTCTCCCGGATCACCTGCTCCACGCGGCCGGCCACCTCGGGGCTTACGTAGCGGGTATGGTTTATGACATGAGAGACCGTGGCGATCGAAACGTCCGCCAGTCTCGCGACATCCTTGATCGTTGTCCTGTTCTTCTCCATTGCACTACTCCTCTTTACGTAAATTATTTATAGGGAGCTTACCATATTTTTCCGCTTCTGGCAATCAGGAACAGAATCAAATCATTGGATTTAAGAAATCGTTTAAAATTACGTAATTTTTATCTGTCTGCGTCCGGACGGAAATCTAAAATTCTGATAAAATCTGCTCTTTCCGTTTCATTTTCGTTTCAATCGGAATATAATGAAAGACATTCGAAGCTGTCTTTTGACAGATTCCGCAGGACGTTTTCCCGCGGCAGGGAAAGTATGGGAAAGGAACACGCATTATGGAAGATACGAAATTCAAGAAAACCACATTAAGGACGACGCGCTGATCTATCAGCGCTCTAAAGATACGGTCTCCAAGGATGAGATCAGGCAGCTGCCCTTCCGGCAGCAGATCGGCTATTTTAAGGATTATTATCTGAAGATCGTCCTCGCAGTGGCCGCGGCGGCGGTATTCATCGGCGGCCTGCTGAACACGAGCGTTTTCAACCGCCGCGAGTGCGTACTGTCCGTCTGCTGCGTGAACGGCAGCGATTTTACGGAAAGCGAGGCGCTGGATCAGTTTCTCACTGAATACATCGGCATAGAAAATAAAAATGATTACGTCCAGACGAATCCTTCTATCTGGACGCCTATCAGATGAGCATGGCCTTCACGACAAGGCTCGCTGCAGGCGCCATTGATCTGGTCATCTGCCCCCGCAGCGATTTCACGGAACAGGCCGAGCACGGCATGTTCCGCGACCTGAGCGAATTCCTGCCCGCGGATATGTACGAAAAGCTTTCCGACCGCCTGCTTTCCGCCAGTCTCGTGGAATATGATGAAGCGGGAGAAATCGTTTCCCACTCGGAGCCGGTCATGCTCGGCATTGACCTCTCCGGCAGCGACATATACAAGGAATACGGCAGCCTTGCCGAGCAGCCCGTGCTCTGTGTCGCCGGCAACATCCAGAACACGGAGAACGCCCTCCAGGTGATCTCCCGCTTCACCGGCATCGAATAAGCGGACGCTTCCGCTTATTCGGCGGAACGGATCTCGTCCTTTCTCTCCGGCGGCACGCAGTCTGAACATTTTAAATAGTTTCCTCTGCCGGCCGTCTTTTACACGATCATCTCCAGCGGGCAGATCTCGATTCCTTCTTCCGTGAGCACCTCGCGGATCCGCTCCACAAAGGCCAGGGCCTTCACGCCGTCCCCGTGGACGCAGACCGAGTCGGCGCGGATATCGATATCGCGCCCCGTCACCGCGGTCACCTTCCGCTCCTTCACCATGCGGACCACACGCGCGATCGCAGTGTCCTCGTCCGTCACCATCGCTCCTTCTTTTCTGCGGTCCACAAGGCTTCCGTCCTCTTCATAGCCGCGGTCCGCAAAGACCTCCCGCGCCGTGCGGAGCCCCATATCGGCCGCCGCGCGCACCAGTTCGCCGCCGGACAGGCCCATGACGATCAGGTTCCGGTCAAACTCCGCAATGCCCTCACAGATGCCCTTTGCCAGCGCGTAGTCCTTCGCGGCCATATTATAGAACGCGCCGTGCGGCTTCACATGCTGCATTTTCATGCCCTTCGCGCGGCAGAAAGCATCCAGCGCGCCGAGCTGGTATAAAATATAGGCCTTCGCCTCGGCCGGGCTCACGTTCAGATTTCTTCGCCCGAACCCCATCAGATCCGGGTAGCCCGGATGCGCGCCAACGCGGATGCCGGCCTCCTTCGCCATCGCGATGGTCTTCTCCATCACCACCGGATCCGAGGCGTGGTAGCCGCAGGCCACATTGGCCGAGCTGATGAGCGGGATCACCCGGTCGTCCATCCCCAGCGTATACCGCCCGAAGCTCTCCCCAAGGTCACAGTTCAGATCCACCCTGTACATATCGCGTCACCTCAATTCCCTCTGTCAGTTTTCGTCTTGTTCAGCACAGGCGGGGCCGCCTGCCTGAAGTCACAGCTTCATCAGATTCTCTATAAATCCCGTGTCGGCCCTTCCCTCGCAGAATACCGGATGCCGCATGATCTGGAACTGGAAATCCAGGTTCGTCTCCACCCCCGTGACCAGCATCTCGTCCAGGGCGGAGCGCATCTTCTGCAGCGCGGCCTCCCTGGTGGGCGCATGGACGATGACCTTCGCGATCATCGAGTCGTACTCCGACGGGATCCTGTAGCCCTCATAGATGCCCGTATCAACACGCACGCCGTTCCCTGCGGGGAGGTGGACATGCGTGATCAGGCCGGGACTCGGCATAAAGTTCTTCTCCGGGATCTCGGCGTTGATCCGGCACTCGATCGCGTGTCCGCGCGGATGAATGTCCTCCTGTGTGAAGCTCAGAGGTTCGCCCATCGCGACGCGGATCTGCTCGATAATCAGGTCCGTGCCGGTCACCATCTCCGTCACCCCGTGCTCGACCTGTATTCTGGTGTTCATCTCCATAAAGTAGAATTCGCCCGTCGGGCTCATAATGTACTCAACCGTGCCCGCATTCGTATAGTTCACGGTCTTCGCCGCGAGTATCGCGTACTCGTTCATTTTTGCGCGGATCTCGTCCGTGACGGCAGGAGACGGCGATTCCTCGATCAGCTTCTGGTGGTTTCTCTGCACCGAGCAGTCTCTCTCGCCGAGCGCGACCACATTCCCGTGGGAATCCGCCATGATCTGGATCTCCACATGGCGCGGATTCTCCACGAAGCGCTCCAGATACATCGTGTCGTCGCCGAATGCATTGGCCGACTCGCGCTGCGCCATATTGAACTGGAACTCGAAGTCCTCATCCGACCTCGCCACGCGCATGCCCTTGCCGCCCCCGCCCGACGAGGCCTTGATCATGACCGGATAGCCGATCTGTGCCGCGAGCTTCCGCGCTTCCTCCGCGTCGTAAACGGGCTCCTTCGTCCCGGGCACCACCGGCACCCCGGCCTGCATCATCGTCTTTCTCGCATGGGACTTATTGCCCATCTTGTCGATCACGTCCGCTTCCGGCCCGATGAAGGTGATCCCGTTCTCCTGGCACCTGCGCACGAACTCGCTGTTCTCGGACAGAAAGCCGAAGCCCGGGTGGATCGCATCCGCCCCCATGTTCCGGGCCGCCGTGATGATGCGGTCCATATTCAGATAGCTGTATTTTGCGGGGCCTTCCCCGATACAGATCCTCTGGTCGGCGAGCTGCACATGGAGGCTTTTCGCATCCTCCCTGGAGTATACGGCCACGCTGCGGATCCCCATGTTCCGGCAGGCGCGGATGATGCGGACGGCAATCTCTCCCCGGTTGGCAATTAAGATCTTGTTAAACAATGCTCCAACCTCCCTCCGTCCCCTATAATTTCTTCACGCGGAACAGCGGCTGTCCATATTCCACCTTCTGCTCATTGCTCACGAGCACCGCCTCGATCTCGCAGTCGTACTCGCTCTGGATCTCATTCATCAGCTTCATCGCCTCCAGAATGCACACCGTCTGCCCGTTTTTCACCTGGTCGCCCACCTTGACAAAGGCCGGCGCGTCCGGGGCCGGGGCCGAATAAAACGTCCCCACGATCGGCGAGACTATGAAGAGGCTCTCGTCCTCATCCTTCGCCTCCTGCAGCGTCTCCGTCTGCGGCGCGGCCAGCGGCGGTCCCACCGGCACTCCGGCCGCCACCACCGGCGGGTGCTCCAGCTTGCTCATCGTGATCTTCAGATCCCCCTCCCTGATCGTGAACTGTGTGAGGGAGGAATTTTCAATTATCTTTACCAGACCTTCAATTTTCTCTAAATCCATACCTGTATCTCCTTTTATAATGGCGTCGGGGCCGGACGTCGCCGCCGGCACCCGCGGCGTTCATCTACTGTTCGAATAATGTCCGCAGCCTCTTGGCGACCAGACGGCACTCCAGCACTTCCCGACAGGGCTGATGGATCGCCCTGCGCATCGCATCCAGCTCCTTTACCTCGTCCAGATAGAGCTTCTGCGCCTCCTGCACCGTGATCGCGCGGAAGCGGATCTTGTGGTCCGTCTTTCTCTGCACCAGCTTCGGTATGTCGACAGACGCCACCGTGGCGATCTTCGCGTACCCGCCGGTCGTCTGCCGGTCAGACAGCAGGATGATCGGCTTGCCGTGGGACGGCACCTGGACAGAGCCGAACGAGATTCCGTCCGAGATGATGTCCGACGTCTCCTTCGGCGCGATGAACGGCCCCTCCAGGCGGCAGCCCATGCGGTCAAAATCGCTCGTCACCGTGTACTCGCTGTTCAGGAAGGTCTCGATCCCCTGCCTGCTGAATTTATCGTCCTGCGGCCCCATGACGACGCGCAGCTCCGCGCTCATCTGGTCAAACTCGTTCAGATCCAGCTTCCTCGAGAGGAAAAACGGCAGGTACCTTCTCTTGATCCGGAAGTTTATATAGTCCCCGGCCAGGAGCTTCCGCCCCTTGAATCCGCCCAGGGAGCTCTTCATGTTCGTGCAGCGGCTCCCCATGACCACCGGGATCTCCAGGTAGCTGGAGAACGCCACGTAGCCGCGGCTGCCGGTCTTCGCGCTGCCGAGCTTCAGGACGTCCCCCTTGTTGATATACAGCGCCGTGTACATCGGCACCGGCTCGCCGTTCACCGTCGGCTCGAAGTCCCCGCCCGTGATGGCGATGATCGTCGCAGACGTAAACTCCAGCGTCGGCCCGATCAGCGTAAACTCCAGCACCGCCTCGTTCTCCGGATTGTCCAGGAGCAGGTTGGCGATCTTGAACGAGCGCACATCCATGACGCCCGCCACGGAGAAGCCCTGGCTCTGGTAGCCGGTGCGGCCCAGATCCTGCACAGTCGTCAGCATTCCGCCCTTCAATATGCGAATTCCCATATCACACCTCTCCTTCGTGAACGATGCACTGGTACTCACCACGTTCTACTGATTCTTTGATCCGCAGGTACTCTGCCTCGCTGATCGGCACGAAGCGGATGTAATCGCCCGCCTCCACCAGGATCGGCACCTCCCTGTTCGGATCGTACGTCTTCACCGGCGTCATCCCCATCAGCTGCCAGCCTCCCGGGGAGTCCAGCGGATAGATCCCGGTCTGGGAGCCGCCGATGCCGACGCTCCCCGCGCTGATCTTCAGCCTCGGGTTCGCAAGGCGCGGCGTGTGGATGCGCTCGTCCAGGCCGCCCAGGTACGTGAATCCCGGCAGGAAGCCAAGCATGTAGATCAGGTAGTCCCTGGAGGAATGGATCTGAATCACCTCTTCCTCAGAAAGCCCCGCGTGCTGTGCGATGTTCGCGATATCCGGGCCGTACTCGCCCCCGTAGCACACAGGGATCTCAAAGATCTTTTTCTTCTGCGACCCTGCCCACGTCTCCATCTTTACGACGCCCCGGACGCGCTCGCTGATCTCCTCGTAGGAGAGCACCCGCGGGTCATAGTTGATCAGCAGGGAACAATAGGTCGGGATCATGTCCACGATCCCCTCGATGTGCTGCTCTCTCAGCAGCTGCACCGCGGCGGCGATTTTCCGGTTGATCTCCGGGCTGATCTCATTCCCGAACTCAACCAGAAGGGAGGAATCACCCGCCGTTAAAATTCTGATATTCTGCATCTGATTTCTCCTCTATAGAAAAATACTGTTTTCGTGCGCAAAGCAGTCTGCCGCGGAAAGGATTCCGGCGCACAGGCGGTCCGGCGAAATCTCCCGCATAATGGCAAAAAGGTGCAACCGTCTCTGATTGCACCTTGTAAGCAGATTTACATCCGTCTGAGCTCATGCCCTCATGTGCAAATATCCTGTGTTTTACACGCGGATGTGCGCCGTCGTCACGCGAACAGGGACGTCACGTTCGTAAGGAAGGTATTGATGCCCATATAAGCGGAGAGGATCACCACCACCACGCCGAGCACGAGCATCCACATCGGATGACGGTAGGTCTGGCCCATGATCTTCTTGCTCTTTGAGGCGATCAGGCAGATGCCCAGCGTGATCGGAAGGATCAGGCCGTTGAACGCGCCCGCCACGACCAGCAGGGTCGCCGGATTGCCGAGGATCAGCATGATCAGCGTGGAGACTGCGATGAAGCCGATGATCACATAGTTCTCATTCTTCGCGATCGCCGGATGGAACGTCTTCAGGAAGGACACCGACGTGTAGGCCGCGCCGATGATCGAAGTGATCGCCGCGCACAGGAGCACGAGGCCCGCGAAGCGGTATCCGATCTGACCCGCTCCCTGCAGGAACGCGTCCGCCGCCGGGTTGGCAGAATCCAGCGTCACGCCCTTGACGACGACGCCGAGGATCGCCAGGAACAGGAAGATACGCACGATCGTCGCGATCCCGATGCCCATGACGGAACTCTTTGTGATCTCCTTCAGATTTTTCTCGCCGGTGATGCCCGCGTCGATCAGACGGTGCGCGCCGGAGAATGTGATGTAGCCGCCCACTGTGCCGCCCAGAAGCGTGATGATCGGGGCGAACAGGTTGGTCACGCCTGCCGCCGGGGCAAACGTATTCTTAAGCGCGGAGCCGATCGGAGGCTTCACAACGAGGATCACGACAAAAATGACCACGATCATGATCGCGCCGAGGATCTTTGTGAGCGTATCCATGGCCGCCTTCGCGTTCTTCAGCAGGAATACGACGATCGCCAGGCCGCCGGCCAGGACATATCCGACCTTCGTCGGGATGCCGAGCAGCGTGTTGAAGCCGAGCGCGCCGCCGCCAACGTTGCCGATGTTGAACACGAGGCCGCCAAGCACGATCATAAACGAGACAAAATACCCGAGTCCCGGGAGCACCCTGTTCGCCACATCCTGTCCGCGCAGCCCCGTCACGCACAGAACGCGCCAGATGTTGATCTGGGCGATCGCCGCCAGGATGATGGACACCAGGATGACAAAGCCGAAGCTCGCCTGATGCTGGCTCGTAAACGTAGCCGTCTGGGTCAGGAAGCCGGGGCCGATCGCCGAGGTTGCCATAAGGAATGCCGCGCCGAGCAGCGCGCCGCCGCCTTTTTTCTTTTCTTTCATGTTACTGTCCCCCTTTGCTTTTTCTGAGAATTCTGCGTTTCTCTTTCAATTTGCAGAACCCTCTGCTTATGAAGAAAGGCGTCCTGCCGATAAGCAGGGCGCCTTCACCCCATTACTTTTATAAAGTATAGCACACTTTTCTGCGTTCGCCAAGTAAAATATTACCGTATGAAACTATGTATCTGTTTTTGTACCGGAAGCCGCGGCTGTGCCGGCGCTTCGGGCCTGTCAGTCCAGTCCCTTCTCCTGCTCCGCCTGGATTTCCGGGAACATGGAGAGCATCGGCCTTTCCTTTTGGCCGTGGATCACACGGTTCACATAGTTCTTCGTACATTTCATGACGAGCGGCGAGAGTACCAGCACGCCGATCAGGTTCGGGATCATCATCAACCCGTTAAAGGTGTCGGAGATATCCCAGGCGAGCTGAGCCTTCATCAGAGAACCGGCAAGGACGATCACCACAAAGATCACGCGGTAGACCATCACAGATTTTGTCTTGAACAGGTACTCGCAGGCGGTCGAGCCGTAGTGGCTCCAGCCAAGCACCGTCGAGTACGCGAACAGCAGGATCGCGATCGCGACAAACCACGCGCCCGGCTTTCCGAACGTCTGAGAGAACGCCTGGCTCATCAGCGAGTTGCTGTCGATCGCCGCGCCCGCCTCCGTGAGCTGCCCGGTCTGCAGGTCGATCAGCCCGGAGCTCAGAAGGCTCAGCGCCGTCAGCGTGCAGACAATGATCGTGTCCGCAAACACTTCAAAAATACCCCACATGCCCTGACGGACCGGCTCCTTCACGTTCGAGCTGGAGTGAACCATGACGGAGGATCCGAGACCTGCCTCGTTCGAGAACACGCCGCGCTTCATTCCCTGCTGGATCGCCAGCGCGATGCCTGCTCCCATGCCGCCGGCCGCCGCGGACTTCACGGAAAACGCGCCCCTGAAGATCGACGCGAACACTGCCGGGATCGTGCCGATGTGCAGAAAGATGATGACAAGCGTGCCGACCAGGTAGACGATCACCATAAACGGGACAATCTTCTCGGTCACGGACGCGATCACCTTGATGCCGCCCAGGATCACAAGCGCCACCGCGATCACCAGGAAGATGCCGACCGCCAGCTTCGGAATCCCGAATGCGGTGTTCACATTGCTCACCATGCTGTTCACCTGGCTCATGTTGCCGATGCCGAACGACGCCAGCAGGCAGAAGCATGAGAACAGGACTGCAAGCACCTTTCCGATCGCCGCGCAGCCCTTCCTGCTGCCAAGGCCGTCGCGCAGATAGTACATCGCGCCTCCGCACCACTCGCCCTTTTCATTTTTGTGGCGGTACAGGATACCGAGCACGTTCTCAGAATAATTCGTCATCATCCCGAAGAACGCGATCAGCCACATCCAGAACACTGCTCCCGGTCCGCCGACCGCGATCGCGCTGGCCACACCGACGATATTGCCGGTGCCGACCGTCGCCGCAAGCGCCGTACACAGAGACTGGAACTGCGAGATCGACTTATCCTCCGTGTGCTTCGTGATGCTGCGGTCGCCGAAGATCGCACCGATCGTGTTCTTCATCCAGTGTCCGAAATGGCCCAGCTGGAAGAACCTCGTCATGCAGGTCATCAGCACGCCGACAAACGCGAGCAGGACCAGCGCCGGCCATCCCCAGACAAGGCCGTTGATAAAGCTGTTTACATTTGTGATTACATCAATCATTTCCCAACCTTCCTCTCTTTTTCATAATCTCCCCCGGGGGATCCCGGCGAAATGCCCGCGGCCTGCCGCACATGCAGTGTCCTTCCCTGCCTTCCCGAATGTCTGCATATCAAAATCAAAACGCGCCGCAGCCGTCTCTTCGTGCCGTCTCCTTATATTGTACTGTCCCGCGCGGGAAGGAATGCTTCCCCCGTCAAAAAAGAAAGACAGGCGAGTTCTCTCACCTGTCAAAACATTTCGCACCAGAATAAACTGAAGCCTGCTCTGTCCTTTCGCCTGAGAGATTCGCGCACCGCGCTTTGCACCTTCGGCACCCACTCCTTCGTGGGATTCTCCAGAGTGCAGTCCATATCCGGTCCCGTCCCTTTCTCCCTGCCGGGCGAAAGGTGACCCCTGTGAGTGTTGCTCCTTCGGGCGGCAAATGCCTGTCTCCCGGATATCTCAACCTGCACATATTCAATTTCACTACACTAAAATAGCACAGCGGCAAATAGTTGTCAATGATTTTCGGCTATCCCCGCATAAAACGGCTCAGGAACTCCTTCGTCCGCGGATTCTGCGGATTGCTGAAGATCTGCGCAGGATCGCCCTCCTCCGCGATGATGCCGTCCGACATGTAGACGACATGGTTCGACACGTCGCGCGCGAACGCCATCTCATGCGTCACGATGATCATCGTCATGCCCTCCTGTGCCAGCTGCTTCATGACGTCGAGCACCTCGCCCACCATCTGCGGGTCGAGCGCGGAGGTCGGCTCGTCAAAGAGCAGGAGCTCCGGCTCCATCGCCAGGGCGCGCGCGATCGCGACACGCTGCATCTGTCCGCCGGAGAGCTGCCGCGGCCTGGCATTGATGTACGGCGCCATGCCGACCTTGTCCAGGAACCTGAGCGCGTTCCGCTTCGCCTCTTCTTTGCTCTTCTTCAGCACCTTCATCTGCCCGATCATGCAGTTTTTCAGGACCGTCATATTCCTGAAGAGGTTAAAGCTCTGGAACACCATGCCGACCTTCGCGCGGTAGGCAGCCGCATTAGTGTGCGCGCCGGCGATATCCGTCCCGTGAAAAAGAACCTCTCCGGTCGTCGGAGTCTCCAGAAGGTTGATGCACCGCAGAAGCGTGGATTTGCCGGAGCCGGAGGCGCCGATGATGCAGGTCACGTCGCCCGCCAGGACAGAAAAATCAATGTCGCGGAGCACGACGTTCTTGCCGAAGGTCTTGCTCAGGTGCCGGATCGCAATTACCTGTTCTCTGTCCATTCGTCTTCCTCCCTTCCCGGATAATTGTACATTCCGCTCGTGTGTGCCAGCGTGTCCGTCGTCGCCAGATCATAGTTGTCCTTTCCGTCCATCTTTTTCTCCCACCAGCGCAGAAGCCGCGAGCAGGTGAAGGTCAGGACGAAATAGATGACCATCGCCACCGTGAACGATTCGAAATACGTGTAGAACGCGCCGGCCACGCTCTTGGCCGCGTAGAACAGCTCCACAATGCCGATGACCGAGAGCACGCACGTATCCTTGATATTGATGATCAGGTTGTTGCCGATCTGGGGCATGATATTGCGCAGCGCCTGCGGCAGGATGACGTAAAGCATCGTCTGCACGTGCGTCATGCCGATCGCCTTCGCGCCCTCTGTCTGTCCCGGATCGATCGAGAGAATACCGCCGCGGACAGTCTCGGCCATGTAGGCGCCCGTGTTGATCGACACGATAAAGAATGCGGCAAACCACATCGACATGTTGATCCCGAACAGCACGGACGAGCCGAAATAGATAAACATCGCCTGCGCCATCATCGGCGTGCCGCGGAACACCTCCACGTAAATATTCAGCACCAGCCGGACGATCCAGAGCAGGGCCCTCTTTACAATGTTGTCTCTTTTGCTGACCGGAATCGTCTGCACGATGCCGACCGCAAAGCCGATGACACAGCCGATCAGAGTGCTGACCACGGCAATGATCATCGTATTTTTAGCTCCGTCCAGATAAGACGGGCCTCGGTTCTGAAGTATGTATATGATTCTGCCGAAAAAATCCTGTGGCATGATATTCTCCTTCACTGTGGCTGCTGGTTTCGCAGATTACTCGGCGTCCGCGAGAGGCTGCACGGAAATGGCTTCGTTCATCATTTCCTCGTAGTCTTCCACGGTCATGTCCGCGAGCACGCCGTTGATCGCGTCAAGCAGTTCCGTATTGCCCTTCTGCAGGGAAATACCGATATTGATCTCCTCGTCGGAAACCTCGAAATCATCGTCAGAGCCGGTGAAATCAAGCAGTGTGAAATCCGGATAAGCCACGCACGCAGCCATGCCCGTCGGCATGTCCGTCACAACGATATCGCACTTGTCGGCCTCCAGAGCCACCAGCATTGCCGGAGCGGACTCCTGCGCCGGAAGAATGTCTGCATCCGGGATCTGCGGCAGGCACACGTCATACCAAACCGTATTGAGCTGGGAAGTCGCAGTCGCACCGGCCAGCCCCTGGACGCCCTCCGCCGCGGCATAGTCGCTGTCGGCCTTGGTCAGGGTGATGATCGACGCATAATAATACGGCTCTGTGAAGTCCACCATCTCAAGGCGCTCCGAGGTGATCGACTGACCCGCAATGACACAGTCCACTGTGCCGGAGATCACTGCCGGCACCAGGGAATCCCAGTCAAGCTTCACGATCTCAAGATCCCATCCAAGCTCCTCGCAGATGTGCTTCGCCATCATGACATCGTAGCCGTACGCATACTCCGTGCTGTCCGCGATCGGAACCGCGCCGTTGGAATCGTCCGCCTGCGTCCAGTTGTACGGCGCATAGCCGCACTCCATCGCGACTCTCAGCGTCTTCGTCTCTTCCTCCGCCAGCGCCGCGCTGCTCATTGCCGCCGCCATGGATACCGCACACAGCAGGCATGCTGCCATCTTCACGTTCTTCTTCATAATCTTCTCCTCCATTTCTTTGAGATCCAGCTGGTTTTGTACAGGCGGGAGTGCCCGTCCGGCGGCAGCGCCGGCCGCATTTCCCGTGCTGTATAAAAAAACACAAAGAGAATCCGTATACCCAGGAGCCTCTTTGTTCCTCGCTGTCCATTAATATAGCATACTATTGCATAAAATACAATTCTTTTTTCTCAATGCCGCAATAAAGCAGTGAATCGGCGTCACTGTTCAGATCAGGCCGAAGCACTTGCTGCTGAGGCCGTAAGAAAGTGATTCAAGAGGCAGTTTGGGCTTCGCGAAGCGAATT
>CANRBX010000048.1 GCA_947628955.1 uncultured Lachnospiraceae bacterium
GCAGTTTGTCGAGATCGCGACGACGCGCCCGGAGACGCTGCTCGGCGATACGGCGGTGGCCGTGAACCCGGAGGACGGGCGCTATCAGCACCTGGTGGGCAAGATGCTCGAGCTCCCGCTGACGGGCCGCACGATCCCGGTGATCGCGGATTCCTACGTGGACATGGAGTTCGGGACCGGCTGCGTGAAGATCACGCCGGCGCACGACCCGAACGATTTCGAGGTCGGAAAGCGCCACGGCCTGCCGGAGATCAACATCATGAACGACGATGCGACGATCAACGAGATCGGCGGCAAATATGCCGGAATGGATCGCTACGAGGCGAGAAAGGCGATCGTGAAGGATCTGGACGAGCTCGGACTTCTCGTGAAGGTGGTTCCGCACAGCCACAGCGTCGGCACGCATGACCGCTGCAAGACGACGGTCGAGCCGATGATCAAGCCGCAGTGGTTTGTGAAGATGGACGAGATGGCGAAGCCGGCGATCGAGGCGTTAAAGAGCGGCGCCCTGCAGTTTGTGCCGGACCGCTTTGACAAGATCTATCTGCACTGGCTGGAAAACATCCGTGACTGGTGTATCTCCAGACAGCTGTGGTGGGGGCACCGGATCCCGGCGTATTACTGCGATGAGTGCGGCGAAGTGGTGGTCTCGCGCGGGATGCCGCAGGCCTGTCCGAAGTGCGGCTGCACGCATCTGACGCAGGACGAGGATACGCTTGACACCTGGTTTTCCTCGGCGCTGTGGCCGTTCTCGACGCTTGGCTGGCCGGAGAAGACGCCGGAACTGGAGTATTTCTATCCGACCGACGTGCTTGTGACCGGCTACGACATCATATTCTTCTGGGTCATCCGCATGGTATTCTCCGCGCTGGAGCAGACGGGCGAGGTGCCGTTCCACCATGTGCTGATCCACGGCCTGGTGCGCGACTCCCAGGGGCGCAAGATGAGCAAATCCCTCGGAAACGGCATTGATCCGCTGGAGATCATCGAGCAGTACGGCGCGGACGCCCTGCGCCTGACGCTGATCACCGGAAACGCGCCGGGCAACGACATGCGTTTCTATATGGAGCGTGTCGAATCCTCCCGCAACTTTGCGAACAAGGTCTGGAACGCGTCGCGGTTTATCATGATGAACCTGGAAAAGGCAGAGGTGCCCGAGACGATCAGCCTGGGCGAGCTGACCGGGGCGGACAGGTGGATCCTCTCAAAGGTCAACACGCTGGCGAAGGACGTGACCGAGAACATGGAGAAGTACGAGCTCGGGATCGCGGTCCAGAAGGTGTACGACTTCATCTGGGAGGAATTCTGCGACTGGTACATCGAGATGGTGAAGCCGCGCCTCTACAGCGACGAGGATACGACGAAGGCCGCCGCCCTGTGGACGCTGCGGACCGTGCTCGCGAACGCGCTGAAGCTGCTGCACCCGTATATGCCGTTTGTGACGGAGGAGATCTACTGCACGCTGCTCCCGCAGGAGGAGTCGATCATGATCTCTTCGTGGCCGGAATTCCGGGCCGAGTGGGAATTTGACGAGGAAGAGAAGGCGGTGGAGACGATCAAGGAGGCCGTGCGCGCCATCCGCAACGTGCGCACAGGCATGAACGTTCCCCCGTCCAAAAAGGCGCATGTGTACGTGGTATCGGAAAATCCGGAGCTCCGCGCCATTTTCGAGAACGGCAGGATCTTCTTTGCGACGCTCGGCTATGCGAGCGAGGTACATGTGCAGGCAGACAAGGCCGGCATCGGCGAGGACGCGGTTTCCGCGGTGATCCCGGAGGCGGTGCTGTACATGCCGTTCGCCGAGCTCGTGGATCTGGACAAGGAGCTGGAGCGCCTGACGAAGGAGGAAGAGCGCCTGACGAAGGAGCTCGCCCGCGTCAATGGAATGCTCGGAAACGAGCGTTTCCTCAGCAAGGCCCCGCAGGACAAGATCGATGCGGAGAAGGCGAAGCTTGAGAAATATACGCAGATGATGGAACAGGTGAAGGCCAGACTGACACAGCTTGGAAGATAATGGCTGTGATGGGGCTGCCGCAGAATACTCGCCGGGTTGTCACGGATCCGCTGAGTATTTTGCGGCGGCCCCGAAATTTTTAACATAAGTATGAATTATATTTCTAAAATATTTCAAAAATATAAAATAACTATTGAAATTAGAGGAAGAAATGGTTATACTTATAAACAGAACGCCATACCGGCGAAACAGCATCTGCAGTGTGTGTGATTAAGTAAGGGGGAAAGTTACTATGAAGAGGAAGACGGTCGTGCTATTTATGTCTGTGTTATTTGCGTTTTCGCATATAATGCCTGTTCTGGCGGAAGAGGCCGAGGTGGTCGAGGAATTCAGCGCGGAACCGGCCGGCAGCACGGCGCAGGAAATGGAGACGGGAGCGGAGGCGGCATCTCCGGACGTACCGGCTGAGGCCGTGGAGGTGGAAGAGATCACCGCGCTTGCCGGAGAAGCCATGGCGCAGGCTCCGTCAGTGGAGGGGACGGCTCCTGTTTTTGAAAACGGAACAGAAACCGTGACAGGTGAGCTCGCAGACGCGGCATATGCGGCGTCCGCGGAGCCTGAGACTGCAGCACCCGCAGCGCCTGAAACTGAGGCTGCGGCGACACCTGAGACGGAAACCGCCTCGGCATCGGAGGCTGCATACGCGGCGGGGAACTCGATGGCTGACGCGACGGCCATCCAGATCGGCGCGGGCTATGCCGGGACGCTGTCTGCGGCGAACACGCAGGACTTTTACAAATTTACACTGGATAATTCCGGACGTGTCGCGCTGAGCGCGAGGGGAACCATGAAGAAGGTCACCTACCGTCTGTTTGACGAGACGGGCAATAAGCTCTGGGGCCTGAATGACTCGTGGAACAAGGTTGTCGAGATGCTGAGCACGGACAAGACCCTCGATCTGACCAGGGGAACGTATTATCTGGCGATCGTGAGAAAGGACACCACGGGCAAGGGCGACGGGAACTACAGCTTCAGCCTGTCCTTCATGGGCGCGGGAGAGTCCTTCGCCGAGGCGGGGCGCGGAATGAACAATTCCATGGAGACGGCAAGTCCCATTATGCCGGGCGTCACCTATGCCGGCCAGATCTCTCTGAATGATGTGAAGGATTTCTACCATTTTGCGATCGCGGCTCCGGGGCGCGTCAGCCTGTCTGCGACGTCGGACGCGGAGAGCATTCATTATCAGATCTATGACAGCACCGGGAAAAAGCTGTGGGCGGTCAATCCCGTATGGGACGCGCCGACAAGGATGATCGTCACGAATGAATTTTTTGACCTGACTGCCGGCGACTATTACCTGGTCGTCAAGAAGGATACCACCTTCACCGGAAACTATTCCTTCAGCCTTGCGGCTGCCGATGCCGGGGAAACCTTTGCCGAGGCGGGCGCCGGTATTAACAATACGATCTACACCGCAAATGATATCATGATGGACACGGCGTATGTCGGGCAGCTGTCGGAAAATGACGGAAAAGATTTTTACAGATTCTCCCTGAATACGTCCGGTCTCCTGACCCTGAACGCGACGGCGGGAATGGACGGAATATATTATGTAGTCTACAACCAGGCCGGCGAACAGCTCTGGAAATCGAAACAGGTCTGCAAGGACGGCAGCGGAAAGATCGACACTTCGGAGATCGTCGAACTGGACGCAGGTATTTATTATCTTGCGGCGGTCCGCCAGAGCGGCTACACGGGCACCTATACCTTCCAGCTGTCTCTGCACGTCCACAATTTTGTAAAAGAAGTGGTGAAGGCGACCCCGGAGGCAAACGGTTCCGTGACGGAGAAGTGCTCGTGCGGCGAAGTCGGAGCTACGGAGATCATCTACTACCCGCAGACGCTTGTGCTGTCGCAGGATGAGTACACCTATACGGGGAGGGTGAAGAAGCCTTCTCTGACCGTGATTGGGAGCGACGGAAACGTGATCGACCGGTCGAATTACACCGTGGTCTATTCCTCCGGGAGGACAAAGGTGGGTACTTACTCTGTCAGGGCAAATTTCAAGGGAAATTACAAGGGCTTTAAGAGGGTCACATTTGTGATCAACCCGAGAAAGACCAGCGTTTCAAAACTGACGCCGCTGACGGCGGGCTTCACGGTCACTCTGAAAAAGTACACGACTCAGACGACGGGCTACCAGGTTCAGTACTCGACGAATAAGAACTTCAGCGGGGCAGTCACAAATACGACCCTGAAAAATACAAAGACCTCCGTCACCTACAGGGGACTGACCTCAAATAAGAGGTACTACGTCAGGGTGCGCACCTACCGGAATGCGGGCGGAAAACAGTACTACTCCGCGTGGTCGGACGCAAAGTCGGTTGTGACAAAATAATTGTTGTATTAAATGAGTATGTGTTATACTGATATGGCAAACGGCGGGTATTCTGTCGTTTGCCATATCTATGTAGAGGAATATCAGCTGCAGAGAAATGGGATATCGGATGCAAAGAGATATCGTATGCAGAGGGATGTCAGCTGCGGAGAGATATCAGCCGCAGAGGGACATCAGCTGCAAAGAGGCATCAGTTACAGAGAGATCAGGATTGCGGGAGCGCGGAACAATCCGCATGGCAACATCTGCATCATCTGGCCGCGAAGGCGGAAAAGCGGAGGAGACACAATATGATAACAGTTGGGATCGACCTTGGCACGACCACGATCAGCCTGGCCGTGTTTGATACCGGGCGGAAGAAAGTGATCGAAGCGAAGACGACTGCGAATCACAGCTTTATTGAGACTGGGAATGACTGGGAGCGGATCCAGGATGTACAGAAGATCACAGCCACCGCGAAGGCGGAGCTGGATGCGCTTCTGGAGCGCCATCCGGACATATCGGCGATCGGGCTGACCGGGCAGATGCACGGGATCCTGTACCTTGACGCAGAGGGGCGGTGCATAAGCCCGCTGTACACCTGGCAGGATCAGAGAGGAAATCTGCCGGCGTTCGCGGCGGAGGACGAAGCGGGGGAGGAACGCTGCGCAAGTCCGCTGTATACCTGGCAGGACCAGAGAGGGAATCTGCCGGCGTTCGCGGCGGAGGATGGGCCGGCGGGGGAACGGCGCACGAGCCCGCTGTACACCAGGCAGGACCAGAGAGGGAATCTGCCGGAGTTTGCAGCGGAGGACGAACCAGCGGAGGGACGGTGCATAAGTCCGCTGTATACCTGGCAGGATCAGAGAGGGAATCTGCCGGAGTTTGCAGCGGAGGATGGGTCGGCGCAGGGATCCGCGGAGACGGCGGACGGATGCGGGGCATGTCCGGAGGGCCCGGAACACGGCGGCGAGCACAGTGCGCGGAGGCGCCTGAGCATGACCGGATGGATCCGGGAGAGGTGCGGGATCGAGACGGCGTCAGGCTACGGCCTGGTTACCCACTGCTATCAGTGCAGAAAGGGCCTTGTGCCGGAGAGCGCCGCGGCCTTGTGCACGATACCGGATTATCTGGGCATGGTGCTGACCGGGAGAAAACGGCCGCTGCTCCATGCGGGCATGGCCGCCAGCCTCGGCTTTTTTGACGTGCAGCGCGGCGAATTTCTGAGGGACGCGCTTCGCCTGGCCGGAGCGGATGTGTCTGTGCTGCCGGAGGTGACGGATGAGGCCGCCGTGCTCGGCACCTACCGCGGGCTGCCGGTTGTGACGGCGATGGGAGACAATCAGGCAAGCTTTCTTGGCTCCGCCGGGGCGGACGGGGATGCGCTTCTTGTGAATATGGGAACCGGCGGCCAGATCTCTGTGCTGTCCGACCGGTATTTTGCCGCGCCCGGAATAGAGGCACGGCCGTTTTTGCCCGGCAGGTATCTGCTGGCCGGCTCTTCCCTGTGCGGGGGAAGGGCGTATGCAATTCTGGAAAATTTTCTGCGGAGCTATCTCGCGGCGGCCGGGGCCGGGAACTGTCAGCAGTACGGGACAATGGAGGCCCTGGCGCAGAAAACGCTTGAGATGCGGGAAGGGACGGACTGCGGGCTGCGCGTGTCCACGACCTTCAAGGGGACGCGCGTGGATCCGGACATGCGCGGCAGCATCACCGGCATTGATGAGAATAATTTTACCCCGGGGAATCTGATCCTTGGCGTTCTGGAGGGGATGACGCGGGAGCTATATGACATGTATATGACGATCTGCGCGGGCGCCGGCATCCGGGCAGAGCGCGTGGTGGCCTCCGGGAACGGCGTGCGCCGGAATCCCGTGCTGCAGCGGCTCATCGCGCAGATGTTCCAGGCAAAGCTGCAGCTCGCAGACTGTGAAGAGGAAGCGGCGTGCGGGGCGGCGCTGAGCTGTGAGTATGCGCTGGCCGGGTAAGGATAAGGTACGCTGCTGAGGACTGGAAAAAGAGGGATTGCAATGTCACTTCAGTTTATTTTGGGAAATTCAGGAAGCGGAAAATCTTACACTCTGTATCGGATGCTGATCGAAGAGTCGCGGAAGCACCCGGAGCAGAATTTTATGGTGATCGTTCCGGAGCAGTTCACGATGCAGACGCAGAAGGATCTGGTCATGATGCACCCGGACAGGGGCATCATGAATATTGATATTCTGAGCTTCCGGCGGCTGGCGCACCGTATTTTTGAGGAGGTCGGGACGGACCGCAGGAGCGTGCTGACAGAGACCGGAAAGAACCTGATGCTGCGCAGGGTGGCGATGGAGCAGAAGGACGCGCTGCAGGTGCTCGGGAGCAGGATGAACCGGCCGGGCTATATCTCGGAGGTGAAGTCCATGCTGTCTGAGCTGATGCAGTATGAGATTACGGATTCCGTGATGCAGGAGATGATGGAATTTGCGGAGGGCAGGCCGCTTCTGCACGCGAAGCTTGCGGATCTGCGCCTGCTCTACCGGGCCTTTCTGGAGTATCAGCGCGACCGCTTTATGAAGCCGGAGGAGCTGATGGATGTGCTGTGCCAGGCGGCGCCGGATTCGGCGCTTCTGCGCAGGAGCACGCTGGCGTTTGACGGCTTCACGGGATTTACGCCGTCGCAGATGAAAGTGCTCTGCGAGCTGCTTGCCCTGTGCCCGAAGGTCTGGGTGACGGTGACGATCGATGTGCGGGAATCGTTTTACGGAGCGATTCAGGAGCATGAGCTGTTTGCGCTGAGCAAGAAAATGATCCGCGGGGTCAGCGAGGCGGCGCGCGGGGTGACGGAGATCGAGGAGCCCGTCGTGCCGGAGAGCGGATATCTTCCGCGTTTCCGCGAGGGCGGAATGCTGCGCCATCTGGAGCAGAATCTGTTCCGCAGGGAGCACAGGGCGTACCGCCCGGTGCAGAAAGCCGGAGATTTCGGGCAGAGCCATGCCGGAGCCCCGGCGCGGAGGAACAGTGCTTCCGTGCAGGAATATGAAGGCCCGCTATCCGCAGGCAGTGTTTTGGCCGGGGCTGCGGATCCGACTGGCGAGATCTCCATGCATATCTCGCTGACGCCGGCGCAGGAAGTTCACTTTGCGGCGCGCACGATCAGCCGGCTTGTGCGTGAAGAGGGGTACCGCTATCAGGACATTGCGGTGATCACGGGCAGTCTGAGCTCCTATGACAATTATATCAGAAAGATTTTTCCGATGTACGCGGTGCCTGCATTTCTGGATGAGACGAGGCATATCCTGCTGAATCCCTGCCTGGAATTTGTGCGCGGCGCGATGGCTGCCGCCGAGAAGGATTTTTCGTATGAGACGGTGTTCCGGTGCCTGCGGACGGGAATGTTTGAGGTGTCCGCAGACGAGGTGGACCGGCTGGAAAACTATGTGCTCGCGGCCGGCATCCGGGGGCGCTCCATGTGGGAGCAGGAGTGGACGTGGCATCCGGGAACGATGACCGCGGAAGAACTGGCGCAGTGCAACCTCTGGCGCGAAAAAGCGATGCGGCAGCTGCTTCCGTTCGCGCAGAAAATGCGCCGGAAGGATATGAAGCTGGAGCAGTACGCGGATGCGCTCTGCGAGCTGCTGGAGGCATGCGAGGTGCAGCAGAAGCTCAAAAACAGGGAGCTCGCGCTCGAGGCGCAGGGCGCGCGGGAGGAAGCCCGGGAGTACAGCCAGATCTACGGGATCCTGATCGCACTGCTCGACGAGATGGTGGATCTGCTCGGGGAGGAGATCGTGAGCGGAAGCGAATTCTCCGAGATCCTGGATGCGGGATTTGCGGAGGCGAAGGTCGGGATTATTCCGCCCGGTATCGACCAGGTGCAGGTGGGTGATATTGAGCGCTCGCGCCTGGCACACGTGAAGGTGCTGTTTTTCCTCGGACTGAACGACGGCTGGGTGCCCTCGCGCGGGGACGGGGGCGGCATTGTCTCTGATCTGGAGCGCGAGCTTCTGCAGAGCGCGGGGATCACGCTTGCCCCGACGGCGCGGGAAAACAGCTACACGCAGCGCTTCTATCTGTATCAGAATCTGACGAAGCCGCAGGATCACCTCTATCTCTCGTGGTGTATGGGGAGCGGGGACGGCGCGGCGATGCGCCCGTCGTATCTCGTGCCAGTGATCCGGAAGCTTTTTCCGGAGCTTGTGCCTGTGCGGGAGCAGGAGGCGGGCAGCTCCGTGTATCAGGTGACTTCCAGGGAAAACGGGCTGCTGTGTCTGACGCGGGGCCTGCAGAACCTCCGCGAGGGAGCGTGCAGCCCGGAGTGGATGGAGCTGTATGCCGCCTATCTCAGAGACAGTCAGTACAGCAACCGTGTGCGTGAGCTTGCGCGGGCGGCATTTGAAAACGGCGCGCGGGAGAGCCTTTCCTACCATACATCGAAGGCGCTGTACGGGGAGGCGATGACAGCCAGTGTGACCAGGCTGGAGCAGTTTGCATCCTGCGCGTTCGCGCATTTTGCAACCTACGGCCTGCGGCTCTCGGAGCGGGAGCTGTATGGCATTCGCGCGGTGGATCTCGGAGTGATCTTTCACCGCGCAATGGAACTGTTTTCGAGAAAACTGCAGAATGAGGGCCGCAGCTGGACGGAGATCTCCGCAGAAGAGCAGAATGCGCTGATGGGAGAGTGCGTGGATGCGGTTGCGCAGGATTACGGGGCGGGTGCCCTGCATGGGAGCGCGCGCGAAAAATATACGCTGCAGAGGGTCCGGCGGATCCTGTGCCGCGCCGTGTGGGCGATGCGGGAACAGCTCCGCGCGGGCAGGTTCCGCCCGTCGGGATTCGAGGTGTCCTTTGCGGACGCCGGAGACCTCGAGGCGGTGCATGTGCGGTTCGGCGGAAGCGGGACAATCCGGCTTCAGGGGCGGATCGACCGCATCGACACGGCGCAGACAGACGATACGGTTTATGTGAAGATTGTCGATTACAAATCAGGAATGACAAAGTTTGATCCGGTCTCCCTGTACTACGGACTGCAGCTGCAGCTCGTGGTCTACCTGAATGCGGCGCTTGAGATGGAGCGCAGGCTCCACGGCGGGCAGGAGGTTGTGCCGGCGGGCATTTTCTATTATCATCTGGACGATCCGGTGCTCGAGCGTGAGGAAGGCGTCTCTGATGAGGCGTCTCAGGAGAAGCTTCTGAAAAAGCTCCGCCCGGACGGCCTGCTCAACAGCGACGAGACGGTGCTGCGGATGCTTGACGCGCGGCTCGGCGCGGATTCATCTGTGATTCCTGCCGGCCTCAGGAAGGACGGCACGCTGAAGGCGGCCTCCAGCGCGGCTACGACAGAACAGTTCGGGCAGCTTTCCGATTTTGTCTCGAAGAAGATGGCAGATATGGCGGAGGAAATCCTGGAGGGCTCCATTGAGGCCAGACCGTTTGCGGACAGGACGCACAGTGCCTGCGATTTCTGCGGATATGCGGACGTCTGCGGCTTCGACCGCAGGATCCCCGGGATGTGCAGAAAGCGTGCGCCGGAGCTCTCAAAGGAAGAGGTCTGGACGCGGATCGCGGAGGAGACGGAGGAATGAAGCGGTGGTTTGCGGCTGCCGGAGCCTGGGCGTCCGGGCGGCGGAAATGCGATGAAAGGCGGCAGTGATATGGCAGTAAAGTGGACAGAGGAACAGCGCAGGGTCATAGATACGCGCGGGCGCAATATCCTGGTCTCCGCGGCGGCCGGCTCCGGCAAGACCGCGGTGCTGGTCGCCAGGATCCTCGCTCTGGTCACGGGAGAGGGGCCGGAGCTTCCGGAGAGACCGGATGCGGATGCGTGTATCCGGGAAAAAGCCGGAGGAACGCAGCCCGTGGATGGGCCGGACGCGGACGCGCGTGTCCGGGAAAAAGCCGGAGGAACGGAGCTCGCGGATGGGCCGGACTCGGATGCGCGTGCCGGGGAAAAAACGGAGAAAAACGGAAAAGCCCGGGAGGCCGCAGCGGACGGCAGCCCGGAGGAAAAAAAGACAGACGGGAAGGAAAATACGAATTGCAGGAAGCCGGTCGATATTGACCGGCTGCTTGTGGTGACATTTACGAATGCGGCCGCGGCGGAGATGCGCGAGCGCATTCGGGACGCTCTGGAGCAGCGCGCGGCGGAGGAGCCGGAAAACGATCATTTGCAGAGGCAGCTTGTGCTGGTGCACAATGCGAAGATCACGACGATCCACAGCTTCTGCCTGCACGTGCTGCGCAATCATTTCCAGACGGCCGGCATCGACCCGGCGTTCCGCGTCGCGGACGAGGGCGAGGTGCTGCTTCTGGAGCAGGATACGGCGCGGGAGACGGTAGACGACGCATATGAACATGCGGACGAGGAATATCTCCGGTTCCTGGAGGTCTTTACGACCGGAAAGGGCGATCAGGCGATTGAGGATACGGTTCTGCAGCTGTATCATTTTGCACTGGGACAGCCGTGGCCGGAGGACTGGCTGCGGGAGTGCCGCGAACAATATGAGAAGGACTTCCTGCATCCGGGATATGTGGAAGACGTTCCGGGAAAGGCAGAGCGGGCAGAAGACGTTCCGGGAAACACGGAGCGGGCGGAGAACCTTCCGGAAAACGCCGGGCGGACAGATGACCTTCTGCAGGACGACGCTCCCGGGGCGGAGAAGGGCAGGGAGAGGAAATCAGAAAGGAAAGCGCCGCGCCCGGCATGGATGATTTATATAGAAGAGGATACTGCGCGGCTGCTGGATGATCTGCGCAGGCGGACGGAGGAGGCGCTGCAGATCGCGCAGGAGCCGGACGGGCCGTATCCGTACATCAAAGCTCTGGAGTCCGACCTGGACCTCGTTGAGACGCTCGCGGGCGGACTGGAGCGGGGCGGCTACGAGGGCTGCGCGCGCGCGTTTTCCTGCATGGGGCCGTTTGCGCGGCTCGGCACGAAGAGGGATGAGAGCATCTCCCAGCAGAAAAAGCAGCTCGTGCAGGACCTGCGGGCCGGAGTCAGGGACGCGCTGGCGGACCTGAGGAAGCATTATTATTTTGCGGATACGGAAACGCTTGTACGGGAATTTCGGGAGAGCGGGCTTGTCGTGCGCGTGCTGACTAAGCTTGCGGAGGATTTTATGGAGCGCCTCGCCCAGAAAAAGGCGGAGCAGAATATCGTAGATTTCGGGGATCTGGAGCATCTAGCGCTGCGGGTGCTCGTGGAGCGCAGTGACGGCCGGGCGGTGCCGACTGCGGCCGCGCAGGAATACGCGGAGAATTTTGAAGAGATCATGATCGATGAGTACCAGGACAGCAACCTGGTGCAGGACATCCTATTGAGCAGTATCTCCGGCCGCGGGCGCGGGGAGAAAAATCTCTTTATGGTCGGGGATGTGAAGCAGAGCATTTACCGGTTCCGGCTCGCAAGGCCGGAGCTGTTCATGGAAAAATACAGAACTTACCAGAGCGGCGAAGAGCAGGCCTGCCGCATCGACCTGCACCGGAATTTCCGCAGCCGCGCGCAGGTGCTGGACGGGGTGAACTATATCTTCCGGCAGATCATGACGGAGTACCCGGGCGGCATCGTCTATGACCGGGACGCGGCCCTGTATCCGGGGGCGCAGTTTCCGGAAGGGGCTGATGAATCATTTCCCGGCACGGAATTTCTGCTCCTGGAGGCGGCGGGGCAGGAGAGACAGCGGGAAGAGGCGGCCCTTGTGGGACGGCGCATCAGAGAGATCGTCGGAAACGCCGCGGTCTGGGACCGGGAAGAGGGATGTTACCGCCCGGCACGCTGCGGGGATATTGTGATCCTGCTGAGGACGGTCAGCGGCTGGGCGGATGTGTTCGGAGAAGTGCTGGGCGACATGGGCATTCCGTGTGTGACGGGTTCCCAGAAGGGATATTTTTCCGCGGTGGAGATCCGGACGGTGCTTGCGTACCTGCAGATTCTGGACAATCCGGTGCAGGATATCCCGCTGGCGGCCGTGATGCGCAGTGCGATCGGAAAATTCAGCGACGAGGAGCTTTCACAGATCCGCATCTTCTCGGACAGGAAATATTTTTACGACTGCTGTCAGGAATATCGGGCGGCGGGACCGCAGGAAATGCTCAGGGGGAAGCTGGAACAGTTTTTTACCGTGTATGAGCAGCTTCGCGGGAAGTGCGATCACACACCGGTGCATCTTCTGCTGTGGGAGATCCTGGATGTGACCGGATACGGGGCGTATGCGGAGGCGCTCCCGGCGGGCCGCCAGCGCAGGGCAAACCTGGACATGCTGGTGGAGAAGGCAATCGCCTATGAGTCGGCGAGCTACCGGGGGCTGTACCATTTTGTGCGCTATATAGAGAACCTGAAAAAATATGAGGTGGACTACGGCGAGGCGAACATCGACTCGGAGGCCGGGGACACGGTGCGGATCATGAGCATCCACAAGAGCAAGGGGCTGGAATTTCCGATCGTCTTCGTCTGCGGGCTCGGAAAGCAGTTTAATGAGACGGATATCCGCAGCCGCGTGGTCATGCACCCGGATTTCGGGGCGGCCTGCGATTTTGTGGACGATAAGCTGCGGACGCGCCGGGCCTCCCTGCTGAAGCGCGCGATCCAGCAGAAGACGGCGGCGGAGAATCTCGGTGAAGAGCTGCGCGTGCTGTATGTGGCGATGACGCGTGCGAAGGAGAAGCTGATCCTGACGGGAAGCGCGGCGGATGTGCAGACGAAGTTTGCGAGGTGGCAGACCGCAGTGCCGTCGGAGGATATGGACGGAGGCTCCGGGACGGACGGAGAGCCCGCCCCGCTGAGCCCGGCATGGATCGCGGGGGCTTCGACCTGCCTGGACTGGATCGTGCCGGCGCTTCTGAGGCATCCGGCCGCCCGGGAGTTTGCGGCCGCCTGCCAGGAGGAGCCGGAGGAAGGATCCTGCGGCACGGGCGGGCCCCATGCCCTGCGTCCGGGCGGCAGGCCGGCGGCAGAATCCCCGCAGAGAGAGCAGGAGATGTCCGGGCTGCCGCGCACCGAGAGCGCGGCGGAAGCGGACTCTGCCCAGCCGTTCACCCTGCGTCTGGTGAGGGCAGGGGATGAGCGGGAGGAGCAGTTCCGGGAGGACAGCCGTGAGACGCTGCAGCTGCGGGGGCTGGAGGAGCTGGAGGAGAGGATCTGCTCCGGGCTGCGGGATCAGGAGGCGGCTGCGCAGGATTGGAAGGCAGGCGTGCAGAACCGGGAGGCGGCTGCGCAGGCCGCCCCCTGCTTTGACGCGCAGGCGCGCGCCTATCTGGAGCATGTGTTTGCATCCGTCTATCCATACGCAGCGAATGCGGGGATACCGGGCAAGCTCTCGGTCTCTGAGCTGAAAAAGCTTTCGCATCTTCCGGAGGAGCAGGATGCGCGGGAGCTGTACCGCGAGGAGACGGTCATTCCCCTGCTCCCGGAGTTCCGCACGGGGAAAAAGGCGATCGCAGGGGCCGCCAGAGGCACGGTGTACCATGCTTTTATGGAAAATCTCGACTTTTCCGGAGAAGAAGAGCTGGAAATCCAGTTGGAAGAAATGATAAGTTGTGGTAAAATGTCCCGGGAGGAAGGCGGAGCGCTCGACCTGGAGGATATCCGGACATTCCTGCGAAGCAGCTGCGGACAGCGGATGCGCAGGGCTTTTCTGGCCGGGCAGCTGTTCCGGGAGCGGCCGTTTGTGCTCGGAGTGCCGGCCAGCGGGATCCGAAAGGGCTTTGACCCGCAGGAGACGGTTCTGGTGCAGGGGATCATCGACGCATACTTTATCGAGGAAGGACAGATCACCGTCCTCGATTACAAGACGGACCGCGTGGACCGGATCGAAGAACTCGCGGAGAAATACCACGCGCAGCTCGACTATTATGCGCTTGCACTGGAACGCCTGACCGGACTGGAGGTCAGGGAACGGATCATTTACTCGTTCTGCCTCGGGGAGGAAATCATATTATGAAAAAACTGTTTCAAAACCAGGCAGTCCGCTATATCTTTTTCGGCGGCTGCACGACGGTTGTGAATCTGGTGCTCACTTATGTCATGAGATATATTGCGGGACTGAATGTCACGGCGGCCAACACGGTCGCGGTCCTGCTGTCCATCCTGTTTGCCTACGTGGTGAACAAGCTGTTTGTGTTTGAGCACCATGCGGAGTCGGCGGCGGCCCTTCTGAAGGAGGCTGCCAGCTTTATCGGGATGAGGCTCGGAACGATGGTTGTCGAAGTGTTCGGCGTCGTCCTGCTGAACAGCATCTGGGGAATGAACGACATGATCGCGAAGCTGGTGATCCAGGTGGTGATCATGGTCCTCAACTATCTGATCAGCCGTTTTGTGGTGTTCCGCGGCGAGGCGGAGGACGGCGGCGCGCAGGCAGAGACGAAGCTGCAGAAGAAGCGGGAGCGGAGATTTTTCCTCGCGGGCTTCTTCCTCCCGGTGCTTGTGGCCGGGATCGGCTTTGCCGTGCTCGGTGTCTGGCCGTTCGGGGACAATACGGTGCTGATCATCGATTCCCTGCACCAGTACCTGCCGTTCTATACGGATCTGCATGAGAAGCTGCAGAACAGCCAGTCTCTGCTCTATTCCTTCTCGGGAGGGCTCGGCTACAATTTCTGGTCTACATACGCCTACTACATGGCGAGCCCGCTGAATTTCCTGATGGCGTTCATCCCTACGGAGAATGTCTGTGATTTTATGGACCTGATGATCCTGCTGAAGATCGGCCTGTGCGGCGGCTGCTTTTCCTGGTACCTGCACAGACGCGACCCGGAGCGCAGATATCTGCCGGTCGTGTTCGGGATGATGTTCGCGCTGAGCAATTTCATCATCGGCTACTATTTCAACCTGATGTGGCTCGACAGTGTGGCGATGGTCCCGCTTATCATGGCGGGCATCGAGCGGATCGTGAAGGGCGGCAGCGGGCGCCTGTTCGGGCTGTCCCTGTTTTACGGGCTCTGGTGCAATTACTACATCGGTTTCATGCTGTGCATCTTTTCGTGCCTGTATTTTCTGGTGCGCTGGATCTCGAGCGAGCGGATCACGGCAAAGCGTGTGCTGAAGAGCTGCCTGTTTTTCGGCTGGTACGCGCTGCTGGCCGGCGGCATGGCGGCGCTCGTGCTGCTCCCGGCGTATCTGGGGCTGAGCGCGTCCGAATCCATGCAGAGCAATCATTTCCCGACGGTCGTGAAATTTTACGAGAGTCTCTGGGGACTTCTGGAGAATCATATGGCCTTCATGACGCCGATCAATATCTCCAACTCGCAGATCGGACTGAACGCGTACTGCGGGATCCTGACGGTGCTGCTCGCGGTGGTCTACCTGTTTGACGGCAGGATCAGGCTTCGGGAGAGGCTTGCGCACTGGGGACTTTGTGCGCTTCTGCTGCTCAGCTTTTCCTTCAACATGCTGAATTATATCTGGCACGGATTTCATGTGCAGAACGGCCTTCCGAACCGTTTCGTATTTTTATATGTTGCAGTGCTGCTAGTTATGGCGTATGATGCTCTGGGGCACATCCGCAGGATCCCGGTTCCGGCCATCGTGTTCGCGTGGCTGGCGTCGGCGGGATTTGTGGCGGTGAGCTGGCTGCAGCGCACGGATGAGATCAGGGAGTTTGTCTACTATATTTCTTTCGCGCTGCTTCTGATCTATTTCATCCTGCTGCTGACGGGGCGTCTGGCCGGGAGAATGCGGCGCTCTGTCTACTGCGCGCTCGTCTCGGCCGTGGTGCTGGTCGAGGTGTCGGCCAATGCGGTCTACGGGATCATCTGCAACGACGGCGTGACGAGAAGCATTTATATCGCGGATCAGAAATCCTACCGGGCGATGATGGCGCAGCAGGGGGACGACGACTTTTTCCGCAGCGAGGTTGACCGGTCGCGGATGCGCAACGTGACGATGTACGCGGGCGGCAACGCGATGGTCATGTTCAACTCCACGATGCAGGAGTCGGTCATTCGCTTCTGCGACCGCCTGGGCATCGAGGCGCGGACGAACAAAAACGGCTATCTGGGCGTGACGAAGCTGATCAACGATGTGCTCGGCATCCGCTATGTGGCATCGCCGTCAAAGGTCGCGCGTACAATGTATCAGTTCGAGCGCGTCGCGGAGGACGGAGAGCTCGCGCTGTACAAAAACGACGGGGCGCTCTCGCTCGGCTTTATGGTGCGGGACGATATCGCCAGCTGGGACATCGAGGCCGGGGAGCCGCTGCAGGTGCAGAACAGCTTCGTGGAGCTTGCGACGGGGCTCGAGCCTGTCTTTGTGCTGGACCGCTACATCGACATGGAGGACGGGCAGAACTACGGGATCCTGATCCCGGATAATAAGCAGGTGTACCTGTGTATCGACACACGGGTCGCGGACATTACGCTGAACACGCCGGAATATACGAAATCATTCAGTGATTTTACGGATCACCTGTACGTGATCAACGGGTCTGAGGAAAGCGACATGGCGGATTTTACGGTGTCGCTGAACGACAATCAGACGTCGGTGCAGGCGCAGGTCTACACCTGTGCGAACGACGCCTACCAGAAGGTGCACGACGCGCTGGCGGAAAGCCAGATGACGGACGTGGAGGTAAACGGAAACCGGGTCAGCGGAACGGTGGACGCGAAAAAGGACGGGACGCTTCTGCTGACAATCCCGTATGACAGCGGGTGGAGCATCCGGGCAGACGGACAGGAGACGGAGGCGTTCACGGTCGGCGGGGCGCTGACGGGGATCCATCTGCCGGCCGGGGTCCATCAGATCGAGATGAAATACACGCCGGAGGGACTGTGGCCGGGCAGCTTTCTGAGCCTGCTGTGCGCGGCGCTCTACGCCCTCTCCGGCATGATCGAAAAGCGCCACAGATCGTGGTTTGAAAATGAAGAGGAAAGGAAGAACGAAAAGATGGGACGTTTTTCAGACAAGGCACTGCAGATTGAGACCGGCATTTTTGCCGCTCTGGATGCAAAGAAGGTGGAACTGGAGAAACAGGGAAAGAAGATCTACAATCTCTCCGTGGGCACGCCGGACTTCCGGCCGCCGCAGCACATCATGGACGCGGTCAGCGAGGCGGCAAAGAAGCCGGAGAATTACAAATACGCGCTGGTGGAGCTTCCGGAGCTGCTCGAGGCGGCGCGCGGATTTTTTGCCAGACGGTTTGGGCTGGAGCTTGCCGGGGATGAGATCATGGCGCTGTACGGCTCGCAGGAGGGCATGACGCATATTGCGTGGACGCTGTGCAATCCGGGCGACCTGGTGCTCGCGCCGAACCCGGGATATCCGATCTTCAGCATCGGGCCGCAGCTGTGCGACGCGAAGGTGTGGCCGTATCCGCTGCTCGCAGAGAACGGCTTTCTGCCGGATCTGGACGCGATCCCGGAGGAAATCGCCCGCGACGCGAAGCTGATGGTGATCAGCTATCCGGGCAATCCGATCTGTAAGCTCGCGCCGGACAGCTTTTACGACGAGCTGATCGCCTTTGCGAAGAAATATGATATTGTGATCCTGCACGACAATGCGTATGCGGATCTGGTGTTCGGAGGGAAAAAGGGCGGTTCTCTCCTGATGCATGAGGGCGCAAAGGACGTCGGCATCGAGTTCTATTCGCTCTCGAAGACCTTCAACTATACAGGGGCCAGAGTGTCCTTTGCGATCGGAAACGCGGAGATCATCCGCAGATTCAAGGCGATGAGGACGCAGTTTGACTACGGAACCTTCCTTCCGGTACAGTACGGGGCGATCGCGGCCCTGACCGGGCCGTTTGACTGCGTGCTCGAGCAGTGCGCGCAGTACGAGGAGCGCAACGAGGCGCTGTGCGGCGGTCTGCGTGAGATCGGCTGGGATGTCCCGAACAGCGAGGGTACGATGTTTGTGTGGGCCCCGCTTCCGGAAGGCTACACGGATTCGGAAAAATTCTGTCTGGAGCTGATGGAGAAGTCCGGCGTCATCTGCGTGCCGGGAACAAGCTTCGGAAGCCTCGGGGAAGGGTATGTGCGCTTCGCGCTCGTACTGCCGCCGGAGGGCCTGAGAGAAGCCGTGGAGAGCATCCGCGAAAGCGGGATCCTGAAAAAGCAGGTCTGATCCTGTCCTGCAGGACAGATCCGGCGCTCATCAAGGCCGGGGCCGGGAGGCAGGGGCGGACTTGCCCGCATTGCTGAAAATCGACATATCATGGGGGAACGGGATGCAACATGTGGCAGAGCTGCTGCGGGAAGCGGCGGGGAATGACAGGATTTTACTGCAGGAGAGCATGAAAAAACATACGACGTTCCGCATCGGCGGCCCGGCGGACATCTTTGCCGTGCCGCAGACGGCGGCGGAGGCGGCCGCGATCGTGCGGATCTGCAGGGAACAGGGTGTTCCGCTGTACGTGATCGGCAATGGAAGCAATCTGCTGGTGGCAGATGAGGGCTGGCGCGGGGTAATCCTGCAGATCTACAGAAATCTGAGTGAGATCACCGTCAGCGGAGATACTATGAAGGTGCAGGCCGGGGCGATGCTGTCAGCGATGGCAAAGCGCGCGCTCGCCTGCAGCCTGACCGGACTGGAGTTCGCTTCCGGGATTCCCGGGACGGTCGGCGGCGCTGTGGTGATGAATGCCGGGGCCTACGGCGGGGAGATCAGGGATGTGCTGACGCAGATCACCGTGCTGACGCCGGAGGGGACGATCGAAACCGTGCCGGCGGAAAAGCTGGAGCTGTCTTACCGGCACAGCGTGATCCCGGAAAAGAACTGGATCGTGCTGGGGGCGGAGTTCCGCCTTTGCCAAGGCGATGCAGAGAGCATCCGCGCGCAGATGGAGGAGCTGAAGGAGCGGCGTGTCGCGAAGCAGCCACTGGATCTGCCGAGCGCGGGCAGCACGTTCAAGCGCCCGGAGGGCCATTTTGCGGGAAAGCTGATCATGGAGGCAGGACTGCGCGGGTTCTCGGTCGGGGACGCGCAGGTGTCGGAGAAGCACTGCGGGTTCATTGTGAACCGGGGAAACGCATCCGCGGACGATGTGCTCAGGCTGATCCGGGAGGTCACGCAGCGGGTGCGGGAGCACGCGGGGGTCACGCTCGAGCCGGAGGTCAAGATCCTCGGAGGGCATAAGTGATAAAGAGAGCAGAAAAGCAGCGCGGGCGGATACAGACAGGAGAAAAAGATGGGAAGAAACTTGAGATTTCTGATCGTGACCGGATTGTCCGGGGCCGGAAAGCTGACCGCCCTGAAGATCCTCGAGGATAAGGGCTATTTTTGCGTGGACAATATCCCACTGCTGCTCGTCGAGAAGTTTGCGGAGCTATCCGTGATGCAGGAGGGCGGCTATGACCGGGTGGCGCTCAGCATAGACAGCCGGACGGGGATCGTGGTCGAGACGGTCCGGGAGACGCTGGAGCATTTGAAGGAGATGGGGATCTCCTACGAGATCCTGTTCTTTGAGGCCAGCGACGCCGTGCTTCTGAGGCGCTACAAGGAATCGCGGCGCAGCCATCCGATGGCGCGCGACGGCAGGATCGACGAGGGGATCGCCAGGGAGCGGGTCGGCCTTGCATTTCTGAAGGATCAGGCAGACTACATCATCGATACCTCGAACCTGCTCACGCGGGAGCTCCGGGCGCAGCTGGAGAAGATTTTTGTGGACAGCGGGAATTACCGCAACCTCTTTGTGACGATCCTGTCCTTCGGATTTAAGTACGGGATCCCCGCGGATTCGGATCTGGTATTTGACGTCCGTTTCCTGCCGAACCCGTATTATGTGGAAGAGCTGCGGATGAAGACCGGGAAGGACCGCGAGGTGCAGGACTATGTGATGCGCACGGAGACGGCGTCGCAGTTTCTCGAGCAGCTGGTGAACATGATCGAGTTTCTGCTGCCGAATTACGAGTCGGAGGGCAAGAGTCAGCTTGTGATCAGCATCGGCTGTACCGGGGGCCAGCACCGCTCCGTGACGATCGCCGAGTATCTGTACCAGCGCCTGAGCGGGCATCTGGAGTACGGCCTGAAGCTGGAACACCGGGATATCCGGAACTGAGCCGGCGCCTGATTGGAGGAGATCATGTCATTTTCTGGAGATGTCAAGGAAGAATTGTCGCAGCAGATCCCGGAGGCCAGACACTGCCGGCTGGCGGAGCTGGCCGCGATCACCGGCATGTGCGGCTCCGTCTGCATTTCTGCGTCAGGCCGTTATCTTATCAGATTCCGCACGGAAAATATCTGTGTGGCAAGAAAATGCTTTACATTATTGAAAAAAACATTTAATATATGTAGTGACGTCTCTGTGAGTCTTCACAAAGGAGGCAAAAACAGCACTCAGGTATACATACTGCTTGTGCGGGACCATGAAATGGCGCTTCACATACTCCATGCGCTGAAGCTTCTCGGCGGGGATGGCGAGGTCGCGGAGCAGGTTTCGCCGGCAAACCAGCTTCTGGTACAGAGGTCATGCTGCAGAAGGGCATTCATCCGGGGCGCATTCCTGGTCTCGGGCTCTATCAGCAACCCGGAGCGCTCCTACCATTTTGAGATCGTATGCAGCTCCATGGAGCGGGCGCAGCAGCTTGGCGCGCTGATCCGGCCCTTTGGCCCGGATGCCAAAATTGTACAGCGTAAAAAGTACTATATTGTGTATATTAAAGAGGGAGCTCAGATTGTCGACATGCTGAATATCATGGAGGCACACGTCTCTTTGATGGACCTGGAGAATATCCGGATCGTCAGAGAGGTGAGGAACAAGGTGAACCGCAAAGTGAACTGCGAGGCCGCGAACATCAACAAGACGGTGAACGCGGCAGTAAGGCAGATGGAGGATATCCGTTATCTCCTGGACGGACAGGGCGCGGAGGCGCTGCCGGACGGGCTTTCGGATATAGCATTACTGCGCCTGGCTCATCCGGATGCTTCGCTGAAGGAACTGGGGGAAATGCTTGTACCGCCGATCGGGAAATCGGGGGTAAACCACAGGCTGAGAAAACTGAGCCAGCTTGCAGAAGATTTAAGGGCAAGACAAGGAGGAAAATGATCATGTTGAAAAAGGAAATCACGATTCAGCTTCCCAGCGATCTGGAGGTCAGACCCGTGGCGCTGCTTGTTCAGATGGCAAGCCAGTATCAGAGCGAGATCCATCTGGTGAGCGAAGGCAAGACCGTCAATGCAAAGAGTATTATGGGCATGATGACGCTGGGGCTTACGGCCGGCGAGAAGATCACGCTGACTGCCAACGGGGCGGACGAAGCTGAAGCCGTTCATAATATAGAAGAGTATCTGAGCACGCTGCACTGATTTCATATCAGCTGCCGGACAGATAAGACAGGCTGTACTGCAGCGGGCCAGACAGAGAAATACGGCGGAAAAGCGCCAGGCGTGTTTTCCGTCACCGGGAGTAAAGGGCATTCCATATGGGACTGTCCTTTTTTTCCCGAACTGCACGGATCGGAGAATATGGGTCGGGAGAATATCCCGCAGGGCATAATATCCTGCCGGACGGACACAAGGCGGCCCTGTGGCACGGCGGCGGATCGTGGGCGTATACTGGTGTATGAACTGATGCAGAAAAATAAAATGGAGGTATCTGATGGAACTTTGTACGGCAGGCAGTCTGGACATGAAATTCATTCTTGACCTGTATCAGCGGTCATTTCCTGAGGCAGAGCGCAAGCCGTTTTCAATCATCGAGCGCAAGGCGGCGATGGGTTCTGTGGAGATTTTACTGGTGAAGGAGGGCAGCCGGAGAGCGGGATTCGCGATCACGGCGCTTTCCTCGGACGCGGTGCTTCTGGATTATTTTGCGATCGCGGAGGAATTTCGCGGTCAGGGGATCGGAACCGATGCATTTCTGCTCCTGAAGGAGCTGTACAGTGACAAATGTTTTTTCCTGGAGATAGAAGAGACTGACGGCGCGCAGAAAGAGACCGGCGGCGCGCGGGAAGAAACCGATGAGACGCAGGAGAATACCGGCGGCGCGCAGGAAAAATCCGCTGACCGCCTGCGCCGGAAGGCATTCTACCTCCGCAACGGAATGTCTGAGACAGGGATACACATTGAGCTGTTCGGCGTGCCGTTTGAGGTGCTTGCCTCGGATCCGGATGTGGATTATGAGCTGTGCAGGCAGCTCTACCGGGAGCTTTTGGGACCCGCCTACGGAAATATGGTGAGACGGATCAGATAGAAGAAGGTGTGCCGCAGAGCAGGGCCCTCCGGAAATGCCGGGGCCGTACCGTACGCAGTCCGGGGACAGGCTGCCGCCGGCGGCACGGCCTGTGTTTCTGTCCCGTCATCATCATGATGCGAATGAAGAGGTACATAGAGCTGAGAGGTACATAGAGCTATGAAACAGAACAGTACATTGAGATACGCGTTCATCGCAAGCCTTCCGGTCATGGCAGGATATTTTGTGCTCGGAACAGGCTTTGGCGTATTGCTCCAGGATAAGGGCTATTCCTGGTGGTGGGCGGCCCTGATGAGTGTGACAATTTATGCGGGTTCGATGCAGTATGTGGCGGTGGACCTGCTCTCGGGCGGGGCTACGCTGATCGCGGCGGCCCTGATGACGGTCATGGTCAACATCCGGCATCTGTTTTACGGACTGACTATGATCGAAAAATACAGTGATACGGGCTGGAGAAAGCCCTACCTGATCTTTGCCCTCACAGATGAGACGTACTCCCTTGTCTGCGCGCCCGAACTGCCGGAGGGCGTTGACCGGAAGCGCTATTATTTCTATCTGTCCCTGATGAACCAGTGCTACTGGATCGCGGGAAGTGTGACCGGCGCAGCGGCGGGCGCGGCGCTGTCCTTTGATTCCGCCGGGATCGATTTTGCGATGACCGCGCTGTTTGTCGTGATTTTTGTAGAGCAGTGGGAAAAAACAAAACAGCATCTGCCGGCGGTCACCGGAGTTGTGATCTCCGCCGTGTGCCGCCTGGTTTTCGGGGCGTCCGGTTTTCTGATCCCGTCCATGATCGGAATCCTGGCGGCAATGTTTCTGGAAAAGAAATGGCTGAAGGAGGGCGTGAAAAATGACTGATCCGGTACATTCTCTGCTTCTGGTGATCGTGATCGCGGCGGTCACTGCGGCCATCCGCTTTCTCCCCTTTCTTGTATTTCACAGACATACGCCGAAGACGGTGCTCTATCTGGGAGAGGTCCTGCCGTACGCGATCATAGGAATGCTTGTGGTATACTGCCTGAAAAATATTTCCTTTGCCGGGAGCACGCACGCGCTTCCGGAGGTTTTTGCGGTTCTGCTGACCGTCCTGCTGCATAAATGGAAGCACAATACCCTTCTGTCAATCCTGAGCGGAACCTTGTTCTACATGTTCCTTGTGCAGGTGGTTTTCTGAGTTTCGCTGGAAGGATGTATTCCGATTCGGACGTACAAGGCTGAAAAAGCTGCGGCGTCCGAATTTTTTTGACCCGGCGATGTCATTGAATTTTAGTACAGCCGCTTTTTGAAGCTCTGTTTGAATCCGAAAAAAGGATTGAAAAGTAACGACGATAGCGTTACAATAAAATCGAAGAAAGGAGTGAGCGTTATGGAAAAGACAGCAACATTGAACCTGAGAGTAAATCCGACTGTTAAGCAGCGTGCAGAAGATATTTTAAAACGTCTGGGAATACCAATGGCAACAGCGATTGATATGTATCTGAATCAGATTACTCTAACAGGAGGGATTCCATTTGCAGTAACTTTGCCAAAGGCACCGATGTCTGTAAACACCGACCTGATGTGCACCGATGAAATACATGCGAAGCTGCGGGAAGGCTATGACGATATGAAAGCGGGTAAAGTGCAGGATGCGGCGGAAGCATTTGCCAAATTCAGGGAGAACCATCAGATATGAAGCAATATACAGTAGAAATTACGGACAGGGCTCTTAAAGATATGGAAGAAGTCTATACTTATATTGCGGATCAGCTTCATGCACCGGAAAATGCGATAAGACAGTACAATCGGATTGCAGATGCGGTTCTGAGCCTAAATGAATTCCCGGAACGCATACATGTTATGGAATCGGAACCGGAGAAGACGGCAGGGCTAAGACAACTTCTGGTGGATAATTTCTCAGCCTTTTATTTGATAGAAGATGATCGGGTAATAGTCACAAGAGTACTTTATAGCGCCTCTGATATTAGTAAAAGATTGATGGATAATTAACCTTTCGCACATAAGTGCCGGATCCGGCTCCGGTTCGTGCATTTGTTTTTCAGGATCATCCGGCCGACTGAAAGGCAGCCGTTCATCTGAAACCAGAAAACCGCCTCCGCCTGTTCATAGGTCAGGAGGCTTTTCTGTATCAGGTGGGTGATGAAACTCTCTTTCAGGTAGTTTCCTGCAGTTCCTGCCGGATCGCCTCCAGTTCGGCCAGATTCTGCTCAATGTGCGCCCGCATGGATTTTTCCGCCTGATTCGGATCGTGTGCGCTGATGGCGTCCGCGATCGCACGATGGCCGATGATCGTTTCGGACAGAAGTATGTTGCCGTTCAGGGAACCGAACAGGCCGACGGAATAGGTGATGATCGGGATCAGCTTGGGCGTCACCAGGTTGTGCATGCAGTTCGCGATGCTGGTATGGAATACTGTGTCGTTCGGCAGATGGTTTTTGCCGGACAGGATATCCTGCTCGACGGTGCGGCAGTTCTGGTTCATGACGGCGATCTCCTCGTCCGTCGCGCGCTCCGCCGCAACTCTCGCGATCCACGGCTCGAGATTAAGGCGCACTTCAAGCAGATCGAAACCGAGCTGAAGCTGATCCGGAAAATAGGCAAATCCGAGCGGATCGGAGATCTCTCCGGGATGATGGGCGATATAGGTACCTTTGCCGCGGCGGATGATCAGCACATTGCGGGCCACCAGAAGCTTGACGGC
>CANRBX010000049.1 GCA_947628955.1 uncultured Lachnospiraceae bacterium
AAATATAATCCGATCGATGACGCGCGTTTCGCTCTGTTTGTGGGAGCAGCGGATGCACTGACGCAGGAAGAAAAGAAAGTAATCGATCTTGTGGTGAATACGTTCGGCATGTATGGCGGCAAGGTTCTGGAGCGAATCACGCATAATGAGGATCCCTGGAAGGAAGCCAGAAAAGGTTACGGGGACAGTATTCCGTCCAGTGAGCTTTTGCCTAAAGAGCATATCATGAAATATTACGTGGCCATAAACCGTAAATATGGAATCGGAACGGAAGAAGGGCTGAATGCTTACATCCATGATATGCTGATGAACAGCGCAGCTGTTCTATGATAAGAATAAGACACCGCTCAACCCGGAAAAGCTTATTACAGTTCGGAATCTCATATGCTTGAGAATAAACGGACTTTGAATGCGGGACGCAGGGGCCGCCATATGAAGAGACGAAAGAAATGCTGCCATCCTATCCTGCGGCAGCGAAGCTGTTGGCGGCCATACCTGCTACGATGAGCACGATTCCGGCGCAGCCGGTCATGGTGGGCGGGGTGTCTCCCAGAAACAGCACGCCGCCCAGGATTGTGAACAGCACCTCTCCTGACTGGGTTGCCTCCACCATGGCAAGCTGCCGGGCGTTGTGCCTGGAGAGGTTCGTGGCTTCGAAGAAGAGCAGAGTGGCGATGACGCCGGAGAAGAGCGCCACTGTGAAGCCCTGGGCGACCTGTCCCGCTGAGGGCAGACCGTGACCTATCAGGGCGATCCCGCTCATCACCAGCCAGAAAGGCATACTGCAGAGGGTCATTCCAAACACACGCTGGAAAGTGGAGAACTTTGCAGGACAGCAGGCCATCATCTTCCGATTCCCGAGGGGATAGGAGAAGGCCGCGATCAGGATCAGAACCAGCGCCGGCAGCGTTCCCTCCAGCTGCATGGTGCGGAAGTGCGCTGCCTGCAGCAGGAATACTCCCAGCAGGATCACGCCGGAACAGGCCAGATTCTTTCCCGGAATCTTCTTCCCGAACAGGGGCGTCAGCAGGATTCCGGCCACGATGGTCAGCTGCCAGGTGGCCGCCACGAACCAGCTCTCCCCATACACAGATGCCCACGTCAGCGGCGCGTAGAACAGCCCGAAGCCCACCGTGCTCCACAGCAGCCAGGGGCCGGGGTTCGCCCTGACCTCTCTCAGCACAGCGCCGGCACCACCGCGGCGGCTCGCCAGCACCCAGGTCATGGGCAGCATAAACAGATAGCGGAGACTTGCGCTCCACAGCCAATAGCCGCCGCCCAGATTCATGCTGCGGTTCAGCACAAAGGTGGCCGCAAAGAAGAGCGAGGCCAGCATCCCCAAAAATACAGATTTCTTCATTCGTCATCCCTCCCCGATTCAGATTTCCCATCAGGCAAGCACCGCATTGATGATTTCGCCGATGCAGATCTGCAGTCTGGTTTACCGTCAAATGGAATTGTCAGACTGAAATTACGAAAGCTTTTATCAGCTTTCTGCTGTTTTCATCAACATCGTAGGAAAATTCAGGATGCCATTGGACGCCCACTATAAACTTATGAGACGGCATATATATACTTTCGATCAGGCCATCTTCAGAAAAGGCCATCTCCTGAAAATCGGGCGACAGCTTTTTGACTGCCTGATGGTGATAACTGTTTACCCCCATTTGTTCATCGCCCAGAATATGACAGAGCAGCGTGTCCTTTTGTATTGTGACCTGATGAGCCGTCCTGTTATACGGCGGTTTCATGTGATGGTCGATACTACTGTTGTATTCTATTTTTAAATCCTGATACAAAGTCCCTCCATAGCAGGAATTCATAAACTGAATGCCCCGGCAGCATCCAGTAGCTTTCTTTTTCATCGTCATAAAGCGGCATAATGCCAATTATTTTTCTCATTACTTTTTCATCTCACAACATCGATTTGCCGGGAGACCATCTGCCCGACATGCGGTATTATACCACTCAAATGTGAAGAAATCCAGCGTCAGTTAAGGGTTTCAAATTTGATGGAATTTTGCAGAATTATATTGACATGGCGTCAGAATAGTGCTATTGTATTTGTGATGACATAATGTCAGAATGAAATGATCAATCAGGAGGGCGCAAAATGCCAAAAGGATCGCCGGAGCTGAGGGAGGCGCGCAGAGAGGAAATCATCAATGCCTGCGAAAAGCTCTATCAGACCATGAGTTTTAAGGAGATCACTATCAAGGAGATCGGGAACGTAACCAGCTTTACACGAACTTCCATTTACAACTACTTCCAGACGAAGGAGGAAATTTTTCTGGCTCTGCTTCAGCGGGAGTATGAGCTGTGGATCGGCTCTCTGAAAGGGACGATGGAGCAGGCCCAGACGATGACAAAGGACGAATTTGCCGATATGCTGGCCCGTTCTTTGGAGGAACGCGCCCAGCTTTTGAAGATCATGTCCATGAACCACTATGATATGGAAACCGGCAGCCGCCCGGAACATCTGGCGGCGTTCAAGGTCGTGTATGGAGAAGCGATCCGCACCGTGCGGTCCGGTCTCGACAAATATTTTCCGGACATGCCGGTTCCCGGAAAACAGGACTTTATCTATACGTTCTTCCCGTTTATGTTCGGCATCTACCCGTACACATTTGTCACAGAAAAACAGAGGGCGGCGATGGAAGAAGCAAACGTAAACTATGTATTCATGACGATTTATGAGATCACATTCAACTGTGTGAAAAAATTATTGAATTGAGGTGCATATAATGAAGTACACAAAACTCGGAAAATCAGATCTGACGGTATCCCGCATCTGCATGGGGTGCATGGGTTTCGGCAACGCGGCCTCCGGCCAGCACAGCTGGACGGTGGATGAGGCGCAGACAAGGGAGATCATCAAACACGGCCTGGATCTTGGCATCAATTTCTACGACACCGCCATCGCTTATCAGAACGGCACCAGCGAGCAGTATGTGGGCAGGGCGCTGCGGGACTTTGCGAAGCGGGACGATTATGTGATCGCCACCAAATTCACGCCGCGGACACAGGACGAGATCGACGCAGGGATCAGCGGGCAGAAGCACATTGAAAATTACCTGGATCAGAGCCTGAAAAATCTCGGCATGGACTATGTTGACCTCTATATCTATCACATGTGGGACTACCACACGCCGATGGAGGAGATCATGGAGGGGCTGCACAGTGCGGTGAAAGCGGGCAAAACGCGCTGTATCGGCATCTCCAACTGCTTCGCGTGGCAGCTCGCCAAGGCAAATTTCTACGCAAGAGAACACGGCCTGACAGAATTTGTGTCCATTCAGGGACATTACAATCTGATCGCCCGCGAGGAAGAGCGGGAGATGGCGCCCTTCTGCGCCGACCAGAACATCGCCATGACGCCGTACAGCGCGCTGGCCGGCGGCAGGCTCTCCAAACGCCCGGGCGAGACGTCCAGGCGGCTGGAGCAGGACTCCTACGCGAAGTTCAAATACGACGCTACGGCGGAGGCGGACGGCAGGATCATCGCCCGCGTGGCAGAACTGGCCGACAGGCGCGGCGTCTCCATGACGGAGATCTCCCTTGCGTGGCTTCTCACAAAAGTGACCGCGCCGGTGGTCGGGGCGACAAAGTTTTCTCATGTGGAGGGCGCAGCAAACGCCGTGGATCTGGAGCTGACGCAGGAAGAGACCGACTATCTGGAGGAACTGTACGTTCCGCATGCCCTCGTCGGGGTCATGGCACAGAACGGGAAGCAGAAGGCGGGAAATGTAGTGTAAATGAGCCGGCGGGCGATAAGCAGTGCGAAAGCCTGAAAGAAAGAGGACGAAACCCGGCGGGCGATAAGCAGTGTGAAGGCGGAAAGGAAGAGGACGAAACCCGGCCGGTGATAAGTACTGCAAAGGCCTGAAAGGAAGACGCCGGGAAAACGAAGGGGATATCATTTATGGAGATCCGTGTATTGAAATATTTTCTCGCGGTCGTTCGTGAGGAGAGCATTACAAAAGCCTCGGAGGTGCTGCATATCACGCAGCCGACTCTTTCAAGGCAGCTCGCGCAGCTGGAGGAAGAAGTCGGCGTAAAGCTGTTTGACAGGGGCACACGGAAAATTGTCCTGACGGATGCGGGGATGCTGCTCCGGCGCCGGGCCGAGGAGATCATCGCCCTGTCGGACAAGACTGTAGAGGAGCTTCTGGTGCAGGAAGAACAGGTAGAAGGTGTGCTCAGCGTTGGGGCAGGCGAGTTTGGCGCGATGGAACAGATCGCCGAACTCTGCGGAACCTTTCGGGAGAAATATCCGCGGGTGCGGTTTGACTTCTACACGGCGACGGCTGATGTCGTAAAGGAACAGATCGAGCATGGAAACATGGACGTCGGGATTCTGCTGGAGCCGGTCAGCATGGAGAAATTTGAATACATCCGTCTTGCAGGAAAAGAGCGCTGGGCCGTGCTGATGCGGGAGGACGATCCGCTCGCCCAAAACGATACGATCCGCGCAGAGCAGCTGGAATCCCTTCCGCTGATCCTTCCGAGGCGGCTCAATGTGCAGGGCGAGCTCGCGAACTGGTTCGGAGAGCGTTTTGAGCGCCTGAATATCGCCTGTACCGGGAACCTGACGACGAATATCGCGCTGCTCGTCCGCAAAGGATACGGCTGCGCGATTGTGGTGGAGGGATCGCTGCCCTTCCGGGACGGAGCGGGAGTCGTCTTCCGGCCGCTCTCACCTTCACTGACCGCCTCCGTTGCCTTTGCGTGGAAGCGGGAGCAGCCGATGAATATGCCCATGAAAAAATTTATCGAACATGCAAAATACTTTTTCAGCATGAACGAGTCGTTTGTGTCAACGAGTACTTGACACAAACGGATAAATGCTTATCGTTGCGATAGCTCTGCTTTTATGGTAAGATATACTCAATTGGCAGAAAAGGGATAAATCTGAGATGAATGTTGAAAAAAAAAGAAGCGTAAGTAAGGCGGCGGGTAAGCAGACCGATAATGCGGAACAGACCGGGAGAGCCTTTGAATCTGAAGATTATACAGGAGAAGAGCTAGGATTTGCGGTTTTCTGTATAGAGAACGTCGCCGCGCGCCTGCACGTGGATGCCGCTGTCGTTTATGATGTGTTCACAAGAGACAGCAATATTCTGGACGATTATATCATTCCCTGTTATGATGTGCTTCACACGCAGGGAAAAGATTACATTGTAAATGATCTGATTGATATGATGAAGGAAAAGGGAGTAATGGTATGATCTTATTTCACGGTTCCGACAGAGTGATAGAGAGACCTGATATTCTGCATTCCCGAAAAGAGGTTGACTTCGGAGCCGGCTTTTATGCGACGCCAATCGAGAAACAGGCGAGAAATTGGTGCAAAAAGTTTACTCGCCGGGGAATGCAGGGAATCGTTTCTGTATATGATTTTGACGAAACGGCATTAAGAATATATCGTACCAGAGAATTTGAGATATATTCAGAAGAATGGCTGAGTTTTATTTCGCAGTGCCGTATGGGAAAGGATATATCAGATTATGATATTATAACAGGCGGTGTGGCGAATGACCGTGTATTTGATACAGTGGAGTTATATTTTGAAGGACTGATCAGCAGGTCAGAGGCAATCGGAAGACTGGCTATGGAGAAACCCAATTTGCAGATTTGCTTCCGCAGACAGGAGGTTCTGGATCATTGTCTGAAATTTGAGAGGAGCTTTGAGGTATGAGGGCCAACGTTACTTTACTGCAGATGAAATATAGTCGTGTCATTCTGCGGTTTGCCGTGCTTGCAGGCATAACTGTCAGAGAGGCACTGGAATTTTTCTATCACTCAGCAGAGCGGGAACTGATCCGGGACGGCGTGTCGGATCTTCATTGTATGAGTGATGCCTATCTGGCAGAGGATCTGCTGGAGGAATATCAGGCTGCAGATGTCCGATGCGGTAAAGACAGACAAGATGCCTGACAGGCTTACATCGGAGAAGTAAGCGGTTTCCCTTTCTTATCAAATACAGCGCTGCCGTTGGTCAGTACATAATCCTCCCCGTCAAGAATCGCCCTGCAGTACTCCTGCACGGACGTGAGGCGCCGCCTGAAGGCGACGCCGCCTCCCGGCAGATCTGTCGTGTGGATGTCCGAACCGGCGGTTATCGGAAGGCCGTGCTCGTTGGCATAGCGGATCGCCCGGAGGTCGTATTCCGGGTTATAGTGGCTGCTTTTGCGGCTGGAGGAGTGGGCCGCGTTGATTCCCTCCACGCCGTCCACATACTCTGGGTACAGCCGTATCTCCGGAATATAACCGGCCTCCCTGAACGGGTGGGCATGGATGACCATGCCGCCGCCCTCATGAATCAGCCGGTATTGCTCCTTCACGTCGGCGCCGCGGATCTCAGGATGTGCCTTCAGCCAGTCCGGCGAAACACCGTAGATCAGAAATTCCGTACCCCGGTATCCCGCCTCGTATCCCCAGAATACGTCCAGATCGTGTTTTCGCCCATATTCAAGGGCCTCTCTGTAGCCTGCCGTAAAATCGTCCACCCACTGCTCCCAGGGCAGCGAGCGGCTGATGCCGGTGTTGCCTCCCCAGTTGTGATCTGTGATAATGATCCCCGTGTATCCCATGAGATGAGCCGCCTCTGCCATCTCTGCAGCGGAGTTGTGCGCGCAGGCGCTTCTCGGGCGGGTGTGCATATGAGTCTCGTAAAGGTAGGGGTAATCTTTCATTGTCATTCTTGTCTGCCTCCTCAAATTTGTCTTCGGGATCCGCTCAGCTGAGCAGCGACAGTCCCTTTCTATGGACAGCAGTTTTTGCAGGGCTCAAAGCCCTGCGCGATCAGGACGTCCCTGCTTTCTGATGTGATTCTCTTATTCTTTTCCTTCATCTTATCCACGCTGTCACAGTACGCATAGTGAAATTTATAAGTATTGATATTGCAGACGTAGGTGATGCCGCCGGGAGCGCCTGCGTCCGCACCTTCGCTTTCGGAGGAGGAATCGCCGCTGCTCCAGTCCGTACACGGTTCCGTGTTAAACCAGACGGAGCTGCCGTCTGAGCAGGCGACGATCGTGCCCTGTCTGTCGGTGCGGTAAAGCTCACAGTTCATGGACTGAAGACGTTCCATGACTTCGGCGGCCGGGTGCCCGTATGGATTTTCCTGTCCGCAGCTCAGGAGAGCGCAGGACGGAAGAACGTGGTTAAGAAAATAATAAGTGCTGGAGGACGCGCTTCCGTGATGATTGACCACATACAGGTCGCAGGTCAGATCCGCATTGGAGTCGACAAGATCTTCCTCGCCCTCTGCTTCGAGATCGCCGCAGATCAGAGAGCGGAAACCACAGTAATCGATGAGTACAGAGATACATCTGTTGTTTTCGGATGCGCTGCTGCAGGAGGAAGGCCCTGCGATCTCTATCGAGGCGCCGCCGAGTGTGTAAACCTCCCCTTTCTCCGGATGTATGACGGCAGTGCCGTTTTCCTGCACTGCAGAAAGGTAGGAGGCATAGATATCCGTATCCGCTGTATAATCAGGAGCGAGCACCGCGCCGCAGCCGAAAACGTGCAGAGCGCCCACAATACCGTTCAGGTGATCGTCGTCGTAGTGCGAGACGACAATATAGTCCAGATCGGTGATGCCCTGTTCCTTCAGGTAACTTACCACAAAGGAGGACGTTCTGGCTCCGCCGCCGTCATATAGGAGGGAATGCCCGTCTGCCCTGACAAGAACAGACAGCCCCTGCCCCACATCCAGAAGGTGCAGTTCAAAACCTGGTTCGTCCGCATGCCCGCGGACGGCGCTGCCGAAAAACAGTAATATGCATATGACTAAAATCCTGAATTTTGCCGGTCTCATTGTCTGTTCGTCCTTTTCTGCATATTTTTGAGGAATTCTGCATTTCCAATCATAGCAGAAACCGGGCGGAGAATCAATTATCCGAATAATACAAAACAGTAGATTTATATGCGGTGCTGTTATATAATTCCTTACATAAAGAAATTTTGCCTGGGATGAGAATCATTCCCGTGGAGGAAGGAAGACTGAAAAATGGATGGAAAAGTATTATTACAGGAAGCTGCAGGGGTCCAGGAGAGAATACAGGGGATCCGCAGGGAGCTGCACAGGAACCCGGAGATCGGATTTGACCTGCCGGTGACGAAGGCGCTGGTCAAAAGGGAACTGGAGGCGATGGGCTATGCCCCGCAGGAAATGGGAAAATGCGGCCTGGTCGCGCTGGCCGGAGGAAAGCATCCGGGCAGAACGATCCTGCTGCGCGCCGACATGGACGCTCTGCAGATCCGTGAGGAGGCGGACGTGGAGTTCGCAAGCCGGATCGAGGGCAGGATGCACGGCTGCGGCCACGATATGCATACGGCGATGCTGCTGGGCGCGGCCCGGATCCTGAAGGAGCACGAGGACGAGATCCAGGGCACCGTCAAGCTGGAATTTCAGCCGGCGGAGGAGATTTTCCAGGGGTCGCCGGACATGATAGAGGCCGGTGTCCTCGAGAATCCGAAGGTGGACGCGGCGATGATGATCCATGTTGTGGCGGGGATGCCGCTGCCAGCGGGCATGCTGATGATCCCGGGAGGCGGGATCTCGATGGCCTCGTGCGAGCAGTACCACATCACGGTCAGAGGAAAGGGCGGCCACGGCTCGACGCCGCACCTGGCGATCGACCCGATCACTGCGGCCGCGCATATCCATCTGGCGCTGCAGGAGATCAGCAGCCGTGAGCTGGAGGGAAATGAGTTCGGCGTATTTACGACCGGCCATTTCGAGGCGGGCAAAACGTCGAATGTCATCCCGGACGTGGCCGAGATGTGGGGAACGATCCGCACGACGGACGCTGAGAATGCGGTGGGCGAGAGGATCCGGACACGCATGACCGAGATCTGCAGAGGCGTCGCCGCCGCGCTGCGCTGCGAGGCGGAAGTGGAGTTTTATGATTACTGCCCCTGCATGGTGATCGACCCGGCGCTTTCGTCGGACGCGATGAAATATATGAAGGAGCTGTTCGGCCAGGGTGTTCTGGACATGAACGCGATCACCGGAGGCAAGCCCGGCGGAGGCAGCGAGGACTTTGCCTTTGTCAGCCATAAGGTGCCGACGGTGAGCATGTTCCTGACGGCCGGAAACTCGAATGAAGGCTATCTCTACAGCCAGCACAATCCGAAGACCCGCTTTGACGATTCCGTGCTGCACTGCGGCAGCGCCGCCTATGTGCAGATGGCCCTTCGCTGGCTTGAAGAGCACCGCTGAGTTTTTGAATATCTGTACAGAATTCCTTTGTCGGATCCTTTGCCTGATCTGACATAAACAGCGGAATATTCGGCATGCCGCTGTTCAGCTCCTGATGATCGGATCAGTGGCCGGGCGGCGGCATGTATTTCTGTTTTCTGCGGTTCTCTTCTTATGTCTTACCCTGTCCTTTCAGTTTTGAAAATGTAACGGAGCGTTTCCCGGCTTCAAACGGTTCTTTTGGGGAAGTGGATTTGTCGCCTGGCAGACGACCACTTCCTTTTCTTTTTTGCTATACTGGTACTGTAAAACATAGTACTATTGGTACTGTAAAACATAGTACCATAAAACAGCAGGATGGAGGAAGAAAATATGTACGGTGCGATTTTAGGCGATATGATCGGAGCTCCCTACGAATTTGACATGGGAGACAAAACAAAAGATTTTCCGCTTTTTGGCAGCAGAACGCAGTTCACGGACGATTCCGTGATGACGGTCGCCGTGGCGGAGGCGCTGATGGAGACTGCGGGGGAGCCGGAGGAGCGGGTAAAGGACGCTGTCGTCCGCTCCATGCAGAAATGGGGGCGCAGATACCCCGATGCAGGCTACGGCGGGATGTTTTACAGGTGGATCTGGAAGAGACATCCCAGGCCGTACCACAGTTTCGGAAACGGCTCTGCCATGAGGGTCTCATCTGCCGGCTGGCTTTATGACGACATCGGCGAGACCAGGCGCGCCGCGAGGCTGTCCGCGGAGGTGACGCACGACCACCCCGAGGGGATCAGGGGCGCAGAGGCGACGGCGGCCGCCATTTTCCTGGCGAGAAGCGGCAGCTCAAAAGAAGAGATAAAAGAATATATTGTGCGGGAGTTCGGCTATGATCTGTCGCGCACCTGCGACGAGATCCGGCCGTCCTACCATCACGTGGAATCCTGCCAGGAGACCGTGCCACAGGCGGTCACGGCGTTTCTTGAAGGGATGGATTTTGAGGATGTGATCCGGACCGCGGTATCCCTGGGAGGGGACAGCGACACCCTCACCTGTATTGCGGGGAGCATCGCGGAGGCCTTTTACGGGGTGCCGGATGAGATGAAGGCGGAAGGGCGGAAGCGCCTGCCGCAGGACATGCAGGATGTGCTGGACCGGTTTGAGCGTGTGAGAGCGGGGAGAATGGCCCGTGCAGCGGAGGAGGCGGCGGTTTTCAATCAGGCGGTCGAAAAAGAGAAGTTTTTGCACTCCAGTGCATATATTTGATTTTTTCGCCGGTTTATGCTATTATAAGGGCGACAGGAGGGATGCACAGTGATAGAACCGCATAAATTGAAAAAAAGGGATCGTTACCTCAATAAGCTGATCGGTTTTCAGGATACGGAACCTGTAAAAGTCATCACCGGAATAAGACGCTGCGGTAAATCAAGCCTTTTGAAGCTGATGGTCGCTCATTTGATTGAAACAGGTATTCAGCCGGCGCAGATCGTTGAGATGAACTTTGAATCGAATGATTTCCGGAAAATGACTTCTGATGCCGTTTACACTTATGTAAAAAAACAAATCGTGCCTGGAAAGCGCATGTATCTGTTTTTCGATGAGATCCAGAGGATCAGCGCCTGGGAGGACGCAGTCAATGCTTTGCGTGTCGATTTGGACTGCGATATCTATGTGACGGGTTCCAACGCATACCTGCTTTCCTCGGAATATTCCACCTATCTTTCCGGCAGATGCGTGGAGATCAAAATGCTGCCGCTATCTTTCAGCGAATTTCTTTATTTTCATGATTTTGAGGTGAGGGAAACAAAAAGCGTTCTTGGAGGCGTTCGTAAGCAGGTGTTTGATAAAAACGGCGAACGCTATGAACTGCGGGAGGCATTTGAAGCATTCATGCGTTTTGGCGGAATGCCGGGCATTGCCGATATCGGACTCGATCAGGAAAAAGCGCTTTCTCTCCTTGACGGTATCTATTCTACCGTTGTCGTTCGCGATATTCTGGAACGGGAAAAGCGTCGGGGACAGAAGCGAATTACTGATCCGATCCTGCTTCGTAAAATAATCATGTTCCTTGCAGACAATATCGGTTCGAATGTTTCTATTGCATCCATAGGCAATACCTTAGTGAATGAAGGTCTTCTTGAAGATGGTAAACGGAAAAGCGCACCGAGCGCACATACGGTTCAGGCATACGTCAGCGCACTGCTTGAAAGCTACTTCTTCTATGAGATCAAGCGCTTCGACGTCAAAGGAAAAGAATATCTCCGCACACTTGGCAAGTACTATATTGTTGATATAGCTCTGAGGAATTATCTGCTGGGATTCCGAAATCGCGACAGTGGCCATGCGATCGAAAATGTTGTCTATTTTGAACTGCTTCGCAGAGGATACGATGTAGCGATCGGTAAGATCGATAACATGGAGGTGGACTTCATTGCAGCTGCCGCTGACGAGAAGAAATATATTCAGGTGACAGAATCCATGAGCAGCGAGGATGTAAGAAAGCGTGAACTGACCCCGCTGCAAAAAATACGTGATAACTATGAAAAGATTGTGCTGTCGCTTGAACCGGGACTGGATAACTCATACGAAGGAATTAAGTCTGAGAACCTGATTGAATGGCTGCTTGCAGACTGAACTGTATAAATTTTGCAGCAGAAGGAACCGGAGTAACAGAGCCAGTGGAGCTGGCAAGCGCGGATGGAAAGAGAATTTATATTATGTTCTGATCCAGTCTGTTGGGAAAGGAACCGGGCAAAGAAAGGGTGCGAAAAGTAGATTACACAATTTACAGAGAGCAATAGCAGAGCGAATGGAGATTGGTATGAAAGATGGTTTACTGCTGAGGGGAACAGTACTTGATTTGAATACTGACGGCAATTCCAGAAGGAAAAAGAGATCAGCAGATTATGAGATTATGCACGGATTAACAATCTGAATAATTTTTATCATTGGTGTTCTTCACGGGTATTATCACTTGACAGAAAATATGCCAAAGAAATGTTGAACAGTATTGGCATGGCGCAGGCAGTGACGGATCAGGATCGTGCAGAAATTTCTCTGTCCTATCACTGTGTTTCTCTGACAGATGTTTACTGGGTGAAAAAAAGTAGGAAATCCTTTCGTTCCAGGATATTAATCTGTATGATAATCCCCTGAAAGAGGCGATTGTGGAGCTTTCGCTGAGAGGAAAACCGATGACGGTTACGAACAGGGAGTTAGCTCCGGACTTATCGACGAAAGGCTGTTTCCCCAAGGCATGGATCAGAAGAAACGGGGGCTTTCTCCTGCTGAAGGACGGCGGTGAAGACGCGGTGAAAAGGGAAGTACTGGCGAGCAGAATCTGCCAGCACTTTGCCTTTCGCCAGGTAAAGTATCAGGAGAGCATTTATGCAGGAGAAAAGGTAACGCAGAGCGAGATTGTGACGTCAAAAAGATATTCCATTGTATCCAAAATGGCGTTTGATATATATGCCTGTAATCACGATTTAGATACCATAGAAGAATGTAAGAAAATTGACAGTATGACGTACTATGGTATGAATATCATTGACTATTTAATCGGCAATACGGACAGACATCCGGAAAACTGGGGATTTCTGATTGACAATGAGACCAATCAGTATGTCTCTCTTTACCCCATCATGGATTTTAATCAGAGCTTTTACAGCTATGATACGATTGAAGGCGCAAATTGCCAGACTGTCTTTCCGAGAAAGATGACCCAGAAAGAGGCGGCAATAGAAGCCGTCAGAAACATAAAACTGAATCAGATAAAAGAAATAGAAGAATCAGTTTTTGAAAATGCGAAGGAATGGAAGGAAATGTTCTACAAAAGGCTGGCAATCTTAACGGAAAATTCAAAATAAGCAGACAAACGGAACATGATATTCCAGGTCAGCCTGTCGTATTATGACCTTTTTGCGGAGATTCCTTCATTCATGCTCCCGGTGCGGTACCCCTGCAGATCCAGGGCTACATAGGAAAATCCCAGCGCCCGGAGCTGCGTGTAAATGCCGGTCCGCACGTCCTCGGACAGGAGCTTTGCGAAATCCTGCGGGAGGATCTCGATGCGGGCCATCGTGCCGTGGATGCGGACGCGCAGCTGGCGGAAGCCCAGATCAAGCAGAAGCTGCTCGGCCCGGTCCACCATTGCGAGCTTTTCCTCCGTGATCGTTTCGCCGTAGACGAAGCGGGAGGCCAGGCAGGCAAAGGACTGTTTGTCCCAGGTGGGCAGTCCCAGTTCTCTGGAGAGTGCGCGGATCTCGGCCTTGCCAAGACCGGCCTCGCGGAGCGGGCTGGCCACGCCAAGCTCCCGGATGGCGGCCATGCCCGGGCGGTAATCGCCGTCGTCGTCCGTATTGGAACCCTCGGCGAGCATCTGCATGCCCTGCCGGCGGGCAATCTCCCACATTTTCCCGAATAAATTCCGCTTGCACAGGTAGCAGCGGTTCTGCGGGTTCTCGCGGAAACCCTCGATCTGCAGGTCGTCGGCCCTGCAGAGGATCTGGACGATGCCGTTTGCCCTGCAGTAGTCCTGCGCCTCCGTCAGCTCCCGGCGCGGGAACAGGCAGGACTGCGCCGTAATGGCGACCGCCCGGCTGCCGAGGACGTCGTGCGCGGCCCGCAGCAGAAGCGTGGAGTCCACGCCGCCGGAAAAGGCTACGGCCACACTTCCCATATTTTGCAGGATTTCCTGCAGCTTATCATATTTCTCATGTGTCAGATCATGCATTCTGTTTCCCCCTGTTTTTCAGCGATTTATGACGGGGCGAGTCATAAAGTCCTTCGTCCACTGGCCTATAAACATGCCACGGATTTGGACTTTTGCCCCGGACATCATATCGAATAATTGTTTGCGTACCGCTCCTGCTGCTGTTCCAGAATGTCCTGCAGGGTGATCCCGTCGAGATATTCATTGATCGTCCTGTACAGCCCCTGCCAGACGGGCAGCGTGGGGCAGAGAGGGCTTCTCGCGCAGTCTATGGGACTCTGTTCAACGCAGGGCACCGGGGCGAGGCTGCCCTCTGTCAGGCGCAGGATCCCGCCGACTGTGTATTTGTCCGGATTCTGAGCGAGCATATAGCCGCCCTGATAGCCCCTGTTCGTTTTCAGGATGTCCGACCGGTTGAGAATGGGCACGATCTGCTCCAGATATTTTTTGGAAATTCCCTGCCTTGCGGCGATGTCCTTCAGTGCAATATAGCCGTCCTCCCGGTGCTCCGCCAGATCGATCAGCATGCGCAGGGCATAACGGCCTTTTGTGGAAATTTTCATGTATCCGACTCCTTTGAATGTTCCAGGTTAACGAGAATCTCATAACCGAATAATACCATATATTTTATATGTTTTCAAGAACTGCAGAAAAACATATTTGAATCTTTACTTATGGCATGCAAAGAAGTTTTCAGACTTGGCCGGATAACATTATAGGACAAAGAGCTCTCTGCGATCTGAAAAAAACCGGTCAGCCGTAACAGGCTGGCCGGTAGTTCCCAGTGATTCTGGGGAGCTTCAGCGGAGCGCTTCAAATCCGCGCTCCAGGTCGGCGATGATGTCGTCTATGTGCTCGGTGCCGATGGAAAGCCGGATCGTGTTCGGCAGGATGCCCTGGTCAAGCAGCTCTTCCTGCGTGAGCTGGGAGTGGGTCGTCGTCGCCGGATGGATGACGAGACTCTTGACATCCGCTACGTTTGCGAGAAGCGAGAAGATTTTGAGGCTGTCGATGAATTTGTGTGCCTCTTCCTGGCCGCCCTTAATATTGAAGGTGAAGATAGACGCGCCGCCGTTCGGGAAATACTTCTCGTACAGGGCATGGTCCGGATGGTCAGGGAGCGACGGATGGTTGACCTTTTCCACCAGAGGATGGCCGGCCAGATAGCTGACTACTTTTCTGGTGTTCTCGGCATGGCGATCCAGGCGCAGGGAGAGCGTCTCCACGCCCTGCAGCAGCAGGAACGCATTGAAGGGTGAGATCGTCGCGCCCGTGTCGCGGAGCAGGATTGCGCGGATGTAGGTGACAAAGGCCGCCGGCCCTGCCGCGTCCACGAAGGAGACGCCGTGATAGCTGGGATTTGCGTCCGCGATCGCGGGATAATTGCCGCTGGCCTTCCAGTCAAACTTTCCGGAATCCACGATGATGCCTCCGAGGGTGGTTCCGTGGCCGCCGATAAATTTGGTGGCGGAGTGGACGACGATGTCGGCGCCGTGCTCGATCGGGCGGATCAGATACGGGGTGCCGAAAGTATTGTCGATGACGAGCGGAAGCCCGTGCTTATGGGCGATCGCCGCGATCGCATCGATATCCGGGATGTCGCTGTTCGGATTTCCGAGCGTCTCGAGATAGACTGCGCGGGTGTTCTCCCGGATCGCGCCTTCCAGCTCGTCCAGATTGTGCGCGTCTACGAAGGTTGTAGTAATGCCATAGTGCGGCAGTGTGTGTGCCAGGAGATTGTAGCTGCCGCCGTAGATGGTTTTCTGTGCCACGATATGGCCGCCGTCCGGGGCCAGGGCCTCGATCGCATACGTGATGGCCGCGGCGCCGGATGCGAGTGCGAGTGCAGCAACGCCTCCCTCAAGGGCCGCGATGCGCTTCTCAAGCACATCCTGCGTGGAGTTTGTCAGGCGGCCGTAGATATTCCCGGAATCCGCCAGGCCGAAACGCGCCGCCGCATGGGCAGAGTTCCGGAATACATAGGAAGTCGTCTGATAGATCGGCACGGCTCTGGCATCCGTCGCCGGATCCGGCTCTTCCTGTCCAACGTGCAGCTGAAGGGTTTCAAATTTGTATTCGCTCATAATGATTTCCTCACTTCTGTAATGTATTTTTGATAGTGGCATTATATACCAGATTGCATAGTAAGTCAATAGGTATTATAAGATTTTATTATTTCTGTACAAATTTGATTTCGACCGGAGATTTTGAAAGAAAAGTGCTTGCCAAAAAGCCGGAACTATGGTATCATTTACTTTGTCGCTGATACAGTGACCGCTTGGAATTGCTTATCCCAAGTCGAGGTGCTCATTCGTCGAAGCTCAGTGAGCATTGTAAGTTCCATGAATCAGGCTCCTTGGTCAAGCGGTTAAGACATCGCCCTTTCACGGCGGTAACACGGGTTCGATTCCCGTAGGAGTCATCGCACGTGATTGGCTGCGGTCTGCGGTCACTAAGTGCTCATAGCAACACCGGACGACTAAGCTCACGCAAAGCGTTCGCTAAGGGTCCGGCATGCATCGCACGTAAGTGACCAAAGTACGGTCACTAAGTGCTCATAGCAAGGTGCCATAGCCAAGAGGTAAGGCGCGGGTCTGCAACACCCTTATCCCCGGTTCAAATCCGGGTGGCACCTCTGAAAAAGTCCCTGTTTTGGGACTTTTTTAATTTTCATGTTGCATTTCGTGTTGTATAATTTGGTTGTACAGGTCGGTTATACAACTTTCCGAGTGCGTATAACTCAGAATCGCGACGATCAGCAGACTAGCCATCGTCAACACAATTGGCTTTTCACTTGCAGCTTCAATTTCAGCAATCTGTAATCCGGTACCGCTTTAAATTTTACTGCTGTCGATCTTAGCATCACATCGCTCCCTGTTTTAATGGTTCAATTTTGAATTATGGAGTGTTCCGGGCGGGATTTCTGACGCATCAGCCAGAGCAGTGTCGCGATCAGCAGCAGCGGGAAGAAAATTCCTCCGAGGACGCCGGTCTTCAGATTGCCGTCTGCCTGTCCGGAGACGAAGCCGACAAGAGCGGGGCCGCCGGAGCAGCCGAGGTCGCCTGCGAGGGCCAGGAGCGCGAACATGGCTGTTCCGCCCGAGGGAAGGCTGATGGCGGACAGGCTGAATGTGCCGGGCCACATGACGCCGACGGAGAGTCCGCAGAGCGCGCAGCCGGCGAGGCTCAGCGCAGGGGCCGGTGAGAGGGAGGCCAGCAGATAGCTGATCAGACAGAGTATGCCGCAGAAGAGCATGTAGGCATGCAGGGATACTCTCTCACTCAGCCTGGCATAGACCACGCGGGATGTGCCCATCAGGAGCGCGAATGCGCAGGGCCCTGCGAGATCGCCGACTGTCTTGGACACTTTCAGTCCTGCCTCAGCGAAAGCGGAGGCCCACTGGCTGATCCCCTGTTCACAGGCTCCCGCGCATACCATAAGGATCACCATGAACCAGAAGGCCGGGGTGCGGATCAGCTTTCCGATGGACATCCCGCCGCCTTCCCCGGTGAGCGTGGCGATCGGGACGCAGGAGAAATAAAAGATATTCGCAAATGGGACGACTGCCCACAGGCAGGCCAGAACGCGCCAGCTGCCGATTCCGAATACCACAAAGAACAGTGTGGAGAGCAGGATGACAGCCGCATGTCCCCAGCAGTAAAATGAGTGCAGAAGGCCCATTGCGGCCTTTTTATGTTCGGTAGGGCATGCCTCGACGATCGGGCTGACGAGCACTTCGATCAGGCCGCCGCCAATCGCATAGACTGTGACGCAGATCAGCAGTCCCGCAAACGGATCCGGGGTAAGGCCCGGCAGAAATGCCAGCGAGGCGAGGCCAACACAGGCAAAAATCTGCGCCATGACGACGCTGATCCGGTAACCGATGCGGTCCACAAAGGCGGCCGCCAGCAGGTCCACGAGAAGCTGTACTCCGAAATTGAAGGAGATCAGCAGCGCGATCTTCTCAAGCGAGATGCCGAATTCTCGCTGAAAGGTCAGAAACAGGAGGGGCGCAAAATTGTTGACGATAGCCTGTATGATGTAGCTGGCAAAACAGGCGTATAGGGTGTGGCTGTAATTTTCTCTGATCCGTGTTTTCATTTCTGTCCTCCTTGTGACGCCGCAGATTTTTCTGTGCGGAAGTGGTGCGGGCCGCAGAATAGCCTGAAAGCGCCGCGACGCGGTGCTTCCGTCAGAACGGTTACAATTATATAGGAAAGTACAGACGGATGCAACGGCAAAAATGCGGCGGCCGCAGGCAACAATCTTTCTGATTCTTTCCGAATCAAGTTGACATTTGATGGTTATTCTTTTAATATGAAACTACAGTTGTGCAGAATTTTGCAAAAGCAGTGCAGAAAGAGGTGTTTCTATGGTAAGAAAGACAGTAAAGGAGATAAGGGAAAATATGCGCGGCGGCAGCGGAAAGGCCGAGATCGAGCATATCATCACTAAGGAAGAGATGAACGGACATGGCCGGCTTTATGCGCGCATCCGGCTGAGCCCCGGCAGCAGCATCGGATTTCATGAGCACATCGGCGACACGGAGCCGTATTTTATTCTGGAGGGGCATGGGGTTTTTGTTGACAATGACCACTCCAGAACAGAGGTAGGCCCCGGCGATGTGTGCTGCATTGAAGTAGGGCAGGGGCATGCGATCGAGAATAATTCATCAGAAGAAGATCTGGTGTTTATGGCGCTGATTTATAACGAGTAGGAGGAATGAACCATGGATTTTGATTTTGAGAAAGTAAAACAGAAGGTTAAGCAGCTGAGCAAGGATACGGTAGAAGAAGTCCAGAAGATGAACGAGATCAGGCAGCTCAAGGGCAAGATCAGCTCTGCGAAAAAGCAGATTGAGAGCACTTACACAGAGATCGGCAAAAAGTTTTTCGAGCTGAACAGTGATTCGGCGCCGGAGGGATTTGAAATGTTTGTGCAGACGATCAGGGACAAACAGGAGCTGATCGGACAGCTTAAGGAGCAGATCCGCACGGTGAAGGGGATGACTCTGTGCCCGAACTGCGGCATGGAGGTTGCAGCCGGCGAGCGTTTCTGTACGAACTGCGGAAGCAGGATGCCCGAAGAACCCGGGGTCGAGGAAGACGGCGAAGCGGAGGATGAGGTCGTCGCGGAGGTGGATGCGGAAGACGCGGCAGAGGAAGCAGCGCAGGCCGAAGAAGACGCGGCAGAGGCGGCGGAGGAAGCAGCGCAGGCCGAAGAAGACGCAGCAGAGGCGGCAGAGGATGCAGCGCAGGCAGAAGAAGACGCAGCAGAGGCGGCAGAGGATGCAGCGCAGGCCGAAGAAGACGCAGCAGAGGCGGCGGAGGATGCGGCGCAGGCCGAGGCAGATGCAGAAGAAGAGGACAAGGAGCCGGGAGAGGCCGGGACAGACGACTGAGCCGAATCATATCCGGGCGGGCGGCGCAGAGAAAGAGAATAAGAAGCCGGAAGAGGCCGGAACGGACGACTGAACCGGACCATATCCGGGCGGGTGGCGCAGAAGAAGAGGACAAGGAGCCGGGAGAAGCCGGGACAGACGACTGAGCCGGATCATATCCGGCGGCGCGGCAGATAAGGGGAGAGCAAAGGCATGTATTTCTACTTACCAACAAAGATTTACAGCGAGAGGGACTGTGTCCGGTCGCATGGCGCGGAGTGGACCTCTCTGGGGAAGAAGGCGCTGATCGTTACGGGCAGAAGCTCGGCGAAAAACGGTTCGCTGGCGGATGTCACGGAGACGCTGAAGGAACATGGGGTGGATTTTTTCCTCTTTGATGAGGTGGAGGAGAATCCGTCTATAGAAATGGTGATGAAGGTTCGGGATCTGGGTGTGCGTGAGCAGGCGGATTTTGTGATCGGCATCGGCGGCGGCTCCCCGATGGATGCGGCGAAGGCGATCAGCCTGATGATCGCCCAGAAGGACAGGGGAGCAGAGTTTCTCTATCAGAAGGCGCCGTCTGCGGCGCTTCCGGTCGTAGAGGTGCCGACGACGTGCGGAACCGGCTCCGAGGTGACGCCGTATGCGATCCTCACGGTTCACGAGAAGCGCACCAAATCGAGCCTGCCGCACCGGGTTTACCCGGCGTACGCTCTGGTGGACGGCAGATATCTGCTGGATATGCCCAAGAAAATACTTGTGAACACAGCGGCGGATGCGCTGGGACATTTTATTGAGAGCTATATCAATACGAATGCGTCCGGCTTCAGCCGTATGCTCTGCGAATATGGCATGAAGGTGTGGAGCAGTTCAAAGAATGTTCTGATCGGGGCAAATCTTACGGCGGAGGAATGCGATACGCTGCTGTTTTCCTCTACCCTGGCCGGCATGGCGATCTCGCACACGGGAACGTCGCTGCCGCATGGACTGAGCTATTATCTGACGTATGAGAAAGGCGTGCCGCACGGCAGGGCCGTCGGGTACTTCCTGCCGGGATATCTGGCGATGGCGGGTCCCCTGCAGCGCAGGGAGGTGCTTGCTCTGGCCGGATTTCCGGATCTGCAGTATTTCAGCGCGTTTATGCACAATCTGATCGGGCCGATGGAGGCGAGTGATGAGCTGATCACGCAGGCAGTCAGGGGGATCATGTCAAACGAATCCAAGCTGAAAAATGTTCCGTTTGAAGTGACGGAGGCGAAGCTCTATCAGATGTGCAACATGGCATACTGAAGGGCCGGGGAGCCATGGAAGGCTTATCCGCATGATTTAAAGACCAACAGAAAGGACAGCTGTGATGAGTGATTCCGGTGAAAGGAAAATTGATACGCTGGTGGAAGAGATTCTGGAGAGCTATCAGGAGTTTCCGCAGATCTGCAGTATTGATATGAAGCACAGGCTGAACAATGAGATCATCATTGATCTGCTGGAAAAGATACGCTGCATTGTGTTTCCCGGTTTTTTTGAGACGAAGAATCTGAACTGGGACTCCATAGGGTACCATGTGGGCGAACTGCTGGAGGATATCCAGTACCGCCTGACGAAACAGGTGACGAAGGCGCTGTACCACAGAAATGAGATCCCCTCCAGTGAGCAGGAGGCACGCGAGAGCGCGGAGGAGATCGTCGCGGCGTTTGTAAAGCGGCTTCCGTCCCTGCGGGCAATTCTGGCGACGGATGTGCAGGCGGCGTATGACGGGGATCCGGCCGCGTTTAATACGGACGAGGTGATCTTTTCCTACCCGGGCGTTTTTGCGATCACGGTGAACCGGATCGCCCATGAGCTGCATGTGCTTGGAGTGCCGATGATCCCGAGGATCATGACAGAGCATGCGCACAGCCTGACCGGAATTGACATCCACCCCGGGGCGACGATCGGGAGCTACTTCTTTATCGACCACGGCACGGGTGTCGTGATCGGCGAGACGACGGAGATCGGCACGGGGGCCAAGATCTATCAGGGCGTGACACTGGGCGCGCTCTCGACGAGGGGCGGCCAGAATCTGCGCGGCACCAAACGCCATCCGACTCTTGAGGACAATGTCACCGTGTATTCGGGGGCATCGATCCTGGGCGGAGAAACCGTCATCGGGGAGGGCGCGATCATCGGTTCCAATGCGTTTATCACGTCGTCTGTGCCGGGCGGCACCAGGGTCAGCATCAAGAATCCGGAGCTGCAGTTCAAGGGCCGTGTGCGCATGACGGAGCTTGGACAGGAGGGTTTCTGGAAGGGATGATGGCCGAAGCGGAGCGCAGAGCCCCATGGATTCCGAATGCTGGGCAGGGCGCTGAATGTCCAGTGGACATTCGTTTAGCGCCGACCGAAGCGGGGCGCAGACTTGTGGCAGTCCGCAGCACGGAACAACCCGTATGGCATTATTTGACCTTAACATGATAGCATTACAGTACCAGCCATGGTATCAACATGAAAATCTGGAAGCCGTGCCGGCAGGATTCTGTGTGCCGGTTCCGGCCCTGGAATGGGGCAGTACGGCGGACTGCAATGGGGCAGCCGGCTGTACTGCCGTTGTATTTTCGCGAAGTCCGGCCATGCCGGCGGCAGCGGGTGAGGTTTATGAGAAGCAGTACAGGAGGTGTCAGGAATATGACAGAGAAGAAACTGGAGAAAAGAGCGGAACTGGCGGAGAAACAGGATCTCCCGGAGAGCGGCCGGACAAATGGCCCGGACGCGGAAAGCCTGGCGGGACAGCCGGTCAGCGAGACCTGGGCGGAGGAGACGATTGCGGATCTCGATGATTTTATCGAGTCGCAGGGAATCTATATCAGGCAGTGAGAGGGGAAGGCAAATTTATTGACAGGAACGGAGCGTATGAAATGAAGAAGATAATACTTGCTTCGGCCTCGCCGCGCAGGAAGGAATTGCTGCAGCAGATCGGGCTGGAGTTTGAAGTGAGGCCAAGCACAGCGGAGGAACACATTGCCGGTGCCAGGCCGTCCGAGGTGGTGGAGGGGCTCTCCAGGCAGAAGGCGGAGGATGTGGCCGCCTCGGTTGACGAGGGCATTGTGATCGGTTCCGACACGGTCGTCTGGCAGGACGGCGCTATCCTGGGCAAGCCGCACAGCCGCGAAGAGGCACGGGCGATGCTGCGCCGGATCCAGGGCAGCACGCACTCGGTATTTACCGGTGTGACGGTTCTGGTGAAGGAGGCAGGCAGGACGGTGCGGCACACCTTTTCGTGTGAGACGAAGGTGCACGTCTTCCCGATGACGGAGAAGGAGACAGAAAAATACCTGGATACCGGAGAGCCGATGGACAAGGCCGGGGCATACGGTATCCAGGGCGCTTTTGCCGCGTGGGTGGAATCGATCGAAGGGGATTACAGCAATGTGGTCGGCCTGCCCGTCTCGGCGCTGTACCAGGTGCTGAAGCAGTATCTTGATTGAGGCGGTGTCCGCAGGGACGGGTGCGGGAGGCCCAGTCCGCGTCCGCAGGAACAGGCGCCGGGGACTCAGCCTGCAGGAGCGAGTTCGGTTCGCGTCCATAGAAACAGGCGCCGGAAATTCAGTCTGCGTCCGCCCCGGATGCTTCGAGCTGGTACACGGAGTAGGATCCGACGTCCCCGATCTTTGTGTAGCCGTATTTCTCGATGTGGGAGGTTTTTTCCTCCGGCACTGTGATGACGAGGAAATTACAGCCGATCTTCTGGCAGAGCTTTGCGATCCGCTTGTAATTTCGGGGCTCTTCCTCCTGCATCAGACGGTACAGGCGTGCGTTGGGCTGCGTCAGGGAGCCCATGCCGCGGCGGCCGTAGGGCTGGCGGATGGAGGGCTCGCAGACCCTCACATAAGAGCAGAGATAATCGTCGGAGGCCATATAGATTTCCGATATCCCGTCTTTTGCCGCCTCCGCGAGGACCATGTTGCAGACGTGGGCGACGTCGTCGGGAACCTTCTGGCGGTTGACGGTGCGGACGTAATTGCCGGCGCTCAGCATGTCCTTGCCGCTCAGCGCGATGAGCACACAGCACAGAAGCAGGAGCACCGCCCGGAGCGGTCCCGACTTTCTGCCGCGCAGAAATTCTGTCGCGGCCAGGGCGATGACCGGGATCGCCGGCAGCAGCCAGAGGACGCGCCAGTAAACGCTCTGCCCGATGCAGGCGCGGATGATCTTCGCGGTGAACGGACACAGGAAGATCAGCAGAAGAACAAAAGAGAACGCAAGCACCTGCCGGGTGCTTTCTTTTTTCCGGTGAAAAAGCAGCAGATAGGCGGCTGCGGCGAGCAGCAGATACTGGTAAAAGCCGTCGCCCCAGTACATCTGCCAGGTGTCAAAGATCCATTGCATAAGAGCTTTCATAAGACAAATCCTCACAAATCTTTCAGATCAGAATGTAAACAATTCCCAGAATGACAGACGGAAGGCAGCAGGCAAATCCGGCCAGCGTCCTTTTCAGGCTGCGGAAGCGCAGCAGCCCCAGCAGGAGGAAGATCCCCATCATGAGCGGCGCGAGCAGGATCCCCATGGAGGTCAGCAGACAGCAGCTTATGTTTGCCATGAGCAGCAGCAGCCAGGAGTATTTCGGCTCTTCCTCGAGCACCGTGGAGAGCGACAGATAAAAGATCAGCGGCAGCAGGAACGCGGCGAGAACCGCCTTGCCCTGCCAGAGACGCACCATCTGGAACGTTCCCGTGTTGTAGACGGAGTATGCGGAAAACCAGCTGAGGACTGCCGCCAGGAGCAGGAAAATGCCGCGCGCGTTGCGGTCGTCCGGGAACCATCTATGGGCGAGCCGGTACAGAACGGTATAGACCAGGATCAGGAACACAGCCGGAAAGACGGTGTGCGCCATGATCGCCGGGTGCAGCCCGCCGCTGAGCTGGCTTATGACTGCGAGGAAGATCGGGAACGGCGACAGGATATATCTGCGCGGGAGCATGTGGTACGGCACGCCGGTGTAGCCGTTCACCCGGAAAACAGTGTCGGTCTCGACCGCAGTGGTTCCGGTCGAAACATAGAAGGCATCGTCGGCGTCAAAATGCGCGTACAGCACGACGACTGCGATCTGAACCGCGATGACGAGCAGCGCCGCAAGAAAATACAGTGAGATACGGCGCAGTCCGCGTTCTTCCGCCCCGGCGGGCTGCCAGGGCCGGTTTTTCCATGTGCGGACCGCTCCGAACAGCGCGGCGGCTCCCGTCACGATCCCGTAGCAGATGACCAGACTGTGCAGAGAGGACTTCAGCAGGAAGGCGCAGAGCGACATCAGCTCGGCCGCCGAAAACAGGAACAGGCAGCCGGCCAGAAGGCAGTCTGAAAAAAGGAAGGAATCTTTTTTTCGGCAAAACAGACTCCCGGAAGCCGCCGGCACGGCCAGCAGCCAGAAAAGCGACAATAAACCTTTCATCAAAAAACTCATAACAGTTCTCCATATTTTTTTCTTACGATATCAAGTATTGTCCAAAAAATCAAGTCTGACACAGGAAAAGGTTTGTGTCAAGTACTCGTTGGCACTTTTTTTATTTTTCTTTACAATGATGTCTGCGTTTCCTGTCAGGTGTATGG
>CANRBX010000050.1 GCA_947628955.1 uncultured Lachnospiraceae bacterium
AGGGAAGTGGAAATGAGTGAAAGACTAAAATCAACTTTGGCTCTTTCAAAGTGGAAATAAACTTTTCACTTCACGGAAAAAAATTTTGCGGCAAAAAATTTAAAAAAACAGTTGACAATGGCGGCCGGAGATGGTATAGTAACCATTGTTCAGCAGAACAATCAAACAGCAGATGCGACAGTAGTACAGTTGGTGGTATGCCACCTTGCCAAGGTGGAGGTCGCGGGTTCGAGTCCCGTCTGTCGCTCTTGAGAAGTCCGGTATTCACCGGACTTTTTCTTTTTGCGTGCCGCATCCCGCGCTGCATCAGCGCAGATTCGGGCACAAAATCTGATATTTGTGATTTACAGTCTCTTTACATTTCCGGGTGGTCTGTGATATGCTTAAAGTCCAGGGACTGACAGAGATGAAGGAATGTCCCGCGAATTCCGAATGTTGGGCAGGATTGTGGGGTGCTGAGCGCCAGTGGCGCTCGTCCAGCACCGACCGAAGCGGAGCGCAGACAGCGCAGCACGGAACAATCCGTATGGCATCATTTGACCCTAACATCATCATATAAAAGGAAGGAGAGGAAACCGGAGCGTTTCCTGAAAATACAGATGGGAATAGGCAGTATTGTCGCATTGCTGGGAGGACTTGGGCTTTTTCTGTTTGGAATGAAATACATGGGAGAGGGCCTCGAGCTGGCGGCCGGCCCGAAGATGAAGGATCTGCTGGAAAAGCTGACGCGCAACCGAATTGTGGGGTTCCTGCTCGGAGCGCTGGTCACGGTCGTGATCCAGTCGTCCTCGGCTACCACCGTCATGGTCATGGGCTTTATCAATGCGGAGATCATGGATCTGGCGCAGGCGACCGGAGTCATATTCGGCGCCAATATCGGTACCACGATCACCAGCGTGCTGATCGCGCTTGATGTTTCCGCGATCGCCCCGGTGTGCATCTGCCTCGGCGCGCTGATGCTTCTGTATGCGAAGAGAAAGCGTCACCGCTACATAGGACAGGTCATCCTCGGGTTCGGTATCCTGTTCCAGGGGCTGCACACGATGAGCGGAGCGATGTCCCCGCTGAAGGACTCGCCGCTGTTCCAGAATTTCATCGTAAACGCAAAGAATCCCCTGCTTGGATTCGTGATCGGCGTTGTCCTCTGCGCGGTGATCCAGAGCTCTTCGGCGGCGGTCGGCGTGCTGCAGGCGCTTGCGATGCAGGGCCTGATGCCGATCTACTTTGCGGGCTTTATCATCTGCGGGATCAACGTGGGCTCGTCGACGCCCCCGCTTCTGTCGGCTCTGAACGCGAAGAACAACGCGAAGCGTGCGGCGATGATCTACCTGATCTTCAACATTGTCGGCGCGGTCCTGTTTGTCCCGCTGACGATGCTGACTCCGCTGACCTCGCTTATCGAGACTTATATACCGCACGAGGCGTTTCAGATCTCGTTCTACCACATCCTGTTTAAAGTGGTGACGGGCGTGATCCTGCTTCCGCTTGTCAATCTTGTCGTGAAGTGGACGTATATGCTGATCCCCAAGCAGGCGCACGAGAGTGCGTTCCGTCTGGAATATATCGACCCGAACATGTCCGGCTCCCCGGCGGTCGTGGCGCTACAGGTAGGCAAAGAGGTGGAGCGCATGGCGGGCATCGTGCGGGACGATCTGGTGAAGGCCTCGAACGGGCTGCTGCAGCATGACCTGTCGGAGGAAAATCAGGTGCGTGAGGGCGAACAGGTGGTGGACTATCTCGCATCAGAGATCACCGGCTATCTGACGAAGTTCAATTCCGTGGCGCTTCCATCGAGGGTGTCGAGATATATGGGCTGCGCGTTTCACGTGATCAATGACCTGGAGCAGATCGGAGACCATGCGGTTAAGATCCTGGATCAGAATGAGAAATGTGTGGAGGGCGGCCTGATCTACACGGAGGCCGCGAAGGAAGAGCTTGCGAAGGTGTACGGCCTGGTGACAGAGCTTCTGGACGACACGATGAGACTTTTCCGGAACCGCGACATCACTCCGGAGATCTGGATCCAGATCCGCAAGCGTGAGCGCAGGATCATGAAGGAGGTCGCGGATGCTCAGACAAATCACATGGAGCGCCTGAAGCGGAAGGAATGCACGTTCGCGCAGGGGCTTACCTTCGTGGAGGCCCTGAACAGCTACGTCCGTATTGTCAATCACACCGTCAATATCGTGGAGGCGAGCGCCTATGATGTGAATGCGGGGCACTTCCGCGCGGAACAGGCCTGAGAAAAGACAGGTCTGAAAAGAACAGGCCTGAAAAGACTGGCCTGAAAAAAAGGCTGAGAAGATAAATATAATTTAAAAGAAAAGGGGTACGACAGACATGAAGGGAACAGCAAGAAGAATTCTGGCGGCAGCCGCGGCGGCACAGGTGCTGGCGTGTGCGTTCGGAGCGGGGAGCTTTCCGGCGCTGGCTGAAGAGACAGAGCAGGCAGAGATGATGGAGCAGTCCGGGCTGACCGGGCAGGAGGAACAGCCGGGGACGGCAGAGCAGTCCGGGCTGACCGGGGAGGAAGAACAGCCGGGGACGGCAGAGCAGTCCGGGCTGACAGAACAGGAAGAGCAGACGGGGACGCAGAATATTCTGCTGATCGGGTCGGATCACAGGAATGACAGCTGGAACGGCAACTCGGACGTCATGATCCTGGCGACGATCAGGCAGGAGGAGCAGAGAATTATCCTCACCTCCTTTATGAGAGACCTGTACGCAGATATCCCCGGGCACGGCGTGCACAAGCTCAATTATGCCTATGCTGTCGGCGGGGCGGAGCTTCTGGAAGAGACGCTTACAGACAATTATGAGATTGAGATAGACAACTATGCGGTGGTGGACTTTGACTCCATGGCGGACATTGTGGATATCGTCGGCGGGGTGACGATGGAGATCAGCGACGCCGAGTGCAAGTGGCTGAACGGATACCTCAACAGCATGGAGGCCTGGGACGATTATCTGCCAGGCGGCGGCACTTATCTGCTCAACGGCAATCAGGCGGTGGCCTACATGCGCATCCGCTTTGTCGGCAACAACGATTATGAGCGCACACAGCGCCAGAGAGACATCCTGAAGGGGATATTTGCGGGCGCAGGCGCACTGGAGGCGGATCAGCTGCTCGAGCTCGCAGGGGAGCTTCTGGTCGAGACGGAACATGATTTTTCCCCGATGGACATGATGAGCCTGCTCGCGCTCGTCCCGCAGCTGCCGGACTATGAGCTGGAGGAATCACGGATTCCGTATGACGACCTGTTCTACTCGCAGAATGAGATGCTCGTGCCGGATTTTGAGGCGACGATCGAGCGCCTGCACGAAGATCTGGGAATGTGAGAGCCGTCTGAATCACTTTCTTACGGCCTTGGCAGCAAGTGCTTCGGCCTGGTTTGAACAGTGATCCTAAATATGCGCGGAACACCAATTTTTGTGAGGAAAAGCTTGACAGAAAAAGCGGAGGAATGTTATAATTTCTGTAATTAAAAGACGAATTCAGACAATTAAATATGCCGGATGAAAAATATGGGAGAGGCTGCCAGGGACGGCGGCGCCGAAGGGGAAGCTGCGATAAACTCTCAGGCAAAAGGACCAGATTTGGACGGCACTCTGGAAAGATGATCAGCACCCAAGAAGCAATCCCCCGCACGGGGGAGAATCTTTCAGGTAAAAAGACAGAGGCGCGGGAATGTACGTATTCAGATACGCTCATTCCAGTGTCCCTGTCTTTTTTTATATAGTATCATTTGATCCAAACATCATATGATGCCGGGATCATAAACCGTCGGCCGCGGCGTCCGCCCGGACATCCCGCAGAGTCTGAATATTTCGTCCATCCGCGAAAGCGGAGGACAGAGAAGGAGGGAAAATATGGAACGGAAGACACCACTTTATGAAATGCATCTGAAATACGGAGGGAAGATGGTTCCGTTTGCGGGCTATCTGCTCCCGGTGCAGTACGGATCCGGGGTGATCGCGGAGCACATGGCCGTGCGGACCGCCTGCGGTCTGTTCGACGTGTCCCACATGGGGGAGATTACCTGCACCGGAAAGGATGCGCTCCGGAACCTGAATCACCTGCTGACGAATGATTACTCAGAGATGTATGACGGGCAGGCGAGATACAGCCCGATGTGCAATGAGAATGGCGGGGTTGTAGACGACCTGATCGTGTACAAGGTGCGGGACGACCACTATTTTATCGTGGTGAATGCCGCGAACAAGGATAAGGACTTTGCCTGGATGAAGGAGCACGAATTCGGGGACGCGGTATTTACGGACATCTCCGAGGAAGTGGCCCAGATCGCGCTGCAGGGTCCGGCAGCGCAGAGAATTCTGGAAAAGCTGGTGCCGGCGGAGGAGATTCCGGAGCACTATTACAGCGCGGGATTCCACAGGCAGATCGGGGGATCTGACTGCATCATCTCGCGGACCGGCTATACCGGCGAGGATGGCTTTGAATTTTATCTCGCCGCGCAGGAAGCTGCAAAGCTGTGGGAGCTGCTGCTGGAGACAGGGAAGGCGGAGGGGCTGATCCCCTGCGGACTCGGGGCGCGCGACACACTGCGGCTTGAGGCCGCGATGCCGCTCTACGGACACGAGATGGACGACGGGATCACGCCGCTGGAGGCGGGGCTCGGGATCTTTGTAAAGATGGGAAAAGAGGATTTCCTCGGGAAGGCGGCCCTGGAGGCAGCCGGGGCGCCGCAGAGAAAGCGCGTCGGGCTGAAGGTGACCGGGCGCGGGATCATCCGCGAGCACGCGGACGTGTACGACGGGGAGAAGAAGATCGGACAGACGACTTCGGGGACGCACTGCCCGTATCTGAAAGCGCCTCTGGCGATGGCGCTTCTGGACAGCGCGTACACAGCGCCGGGAACCGTGGTAGAGGCCGACGTCCGCGGCCGCAGGGTGGCCGCAGAGGTTGTGAAGCTGCCGTTTTATAAGAGAGCTTAGCTGCCGGAACGGATAAAGACGGATAAATAAAGAGAGATCATTACAATATATGAACGGGAAGGATTGTGGAAGTGCGCTGCACGGAACAATCCGTATGGAATCATTTGACCACGATATCATGAAGAGGAGGTAGCGCTATGAATCATCCAACAGAACTGAAGTACAGCAGATCTCACGAGTGGGTAAAATTCCTTGAAGACGGGACGGCCGAGATCGGACTGACCGATTACGCGCAGGATGCGCTCGGCGATCTTGTGTTTGTGAACCTGCCGGAGCAGGGCGACGAGGTGTCGGCCGGCGAGGCGTTCGCCGACGTGGAGTCGGTAAAAGCGGTGTCCGACGTATTCTCGCCGGTGAGCGGAACGGTGGCCGAGGTGAACGAAGAGCTTCTGGACGCCCCGGAGCGCATGAATGAGGATCCGTACGGCGCGTGGCTGATCCGCGTGAAGGACATCACGGACCAGGAAGAGCTGATGAGCGCGGAAGAGTACACAGCGTTTTATGAGAGCGAGGAAGCCTGACGCCATAATCGATCGGTTTGCGCGGACAGTGCAGACGGGACTGTCCGGAACGTATGGGAGGAAATACAATGGGATCATATTTGCCAAACACAGAGCAGGAGCAGCTCTCGATGCTGCGCGAGATCGGCTGCGGCAGCTTTGATGAGCTTTTTGCCCATGTTCCTGAGAAAGTCAGGCTGAAGGGGGAGCTGAAGCTTCCGCCGGGCAGGAGCGAGATGGAAGTACTGAGTGAAATGGAGGCCATCGCGGAAAAAAACAGGCGGTTCCGCCACATTTTCCGAGGCGCGGGCGCGTACGACCACTATATTCCGGCGGTCGTGGGGAGCGTGACTGGCAGGGAGGAATTTCTGACCGCCTACACGCCGTACCAGGCGGAGATCAGCCAGGGGATCCTGCAGTCGATCTTTGAGTATCAGACGATGATCTGCGAGCTGACCGGGATGGAGGCAGCCAACGCTTCGGTCTACGACGGCGGAACGGCGGCCGCGGAGGCGGCTGCGATGTGCAGGGAGAAAAAGAGGGAGACCGTACTCATCTCGGCGGCCGTGAATCCGCAGGTGGCCGGGGTCGTGAAGACATACTGCTATGGCAGCGGGATGAAGACGGTCACTGTGCCGGAGAAGGACGGCGTTACGGACGCGGAGGCGCTCGCCCGCCTGCTTGATGAGACCAGCGCCTGCTTTTATGTCCAGCAGCCCAATTATTACGGCAACCTGGAGGATGCGGAAGCGCTCGGGCAGATCACGCACGAGGCGGGTGCGAAATATATCATGGGATGCAACCCGATCGCGCTCGCGCTGATCCGCACGCCGGGCGAGTGCGGGGCGGACATTGCGGTCGGCGAAGGACAGCCGCTCGGACTTCCGCTGGCGTTTGGCGGGCCGTATCTCGGATTTATGGCGGCCTCTGCGAAGCTTGTGCGCAGGCTGCCGGGCCGCATCGTCGGGGAGACTGTGGACCGGGACGGCAGGCGCGCGTATGTGCTGACGCTGCAGGCCAGGGAACAGCATATCCGCCGGGAAAAGGCGGGCAGCAATATCTGCTCCAACCAGGCCCTCTGCGCGCTTGCGGCCGGGGTGTATCTCTCCGCGATGGGTGAGGAGGGGCTGCGGCAGGCCGCGTCGCTGTGCGTTTCAAAAGCGCATTACCTGGCCGGCGAGCTTGTGAGGGCCGGCCTGAAGATGAAGTACGGCCGCCCCTACTTTCACGAATTTGTGACGGTTGCCGCCGGAAGGTCGGACGCGGTTCTCGCAGCTCTGGAAGAGCGCGGGATCCTGGGCGGACTGAAGCTGAACGATGACGAGCTTCTGTGGTGCGCGACCGAGAAGAACACGAGGGCGGAGATCGATGATGCGGCTGCGGCTGTGAAGGAGGTGTGCGCAGGATGAAGCTGATATTTGAGCGCGGAAGAGAGGGACAGCGCTGCACGATACTGCCGGCCTGTGACGTCCCGGTGGCGGAGCTGGACGTCCCGAAGAGAGAACGGCCCCTGCGCCTGCCGCATGTCTCGGAGAACGAGCTGTGCAGGCACTACACGGAGCTCGCAGGCCAGGTGCACGGCGTGAACAGCGGATTTTATCCGCTCGGCTCGTGCACGATGAAATACAATCCGAAGGTCAATGAGTGCGCGGCCGCCCTGCCGGGCTTCACGGGGATCCATCCGCTGCAGCCTAAGCACACGGCAGAGGGCTGCCTGGAGGTTTTAAGGCGCACGGAGGAAATGCTCTGTGAGATCACCGGGATGGACGCGATGACGCTGCAGCCGGCTGCCGGGGCGCACGGAGAGTTCACGGGACTCCTGCTGATCAAAGCCTACCACGACAGCAGGGGAGACCACAGGAGAAACAAGATCATCGTGCCCGACTCTGCGCACGGGACAAATCCCGCGAGCGCGGCGATGGTCGGCTACGAGGTCGTGAGCATTCCGTCGGGGGACGACGGCTGCGTGGATCTGGAGAAGCTGCGCGAAGCGGTCTCCGATGAGACAGCCGGGCTGATGCTGACGAATCCGAACACGCTCGGCCTTTTTGACAAAAACATTCTGGAGATCACATCGATCATTCACGATGCGGGCGGACTGGCCTACTATGACGGCGCGAACCTGAACGCGGTCATGGGGATCGCAAGGCCCGGGGATATGGGCTTTGACGTGGTGCATCTGAATCTGCACAAGACCTTCTCCACTCCGCACGGAGGCGGCGGCCCGGGCAGCGGCCCGGTCGGCTGCAGAGAGTTCCTGCGTGAATTTCTTCCGGTCTCCCCGTTCGGGACGCCAAAGCACACGATCGGAAGGGTGAAGACATTTTACGGAAACTTCCTGGTGGTCGTTCGCGCCATGGCGTATCTGCTGACGCTCGGGCGGGAGGGGATCCCGGAGGCCTCCAGGAATGCAGTGCTCAACGCGAACTATATGATGGAGAAGCTGAAGGATCTCTATCCGATGGCCTGCGATACGGCATGCATGCACGAATTTGTGATGTCGCTGGAGAGCCTGAAGCATGAGACCGGCGTGTCCGCGATGGATGTCGCGAAAACGCTCCTGGACTACGGCATGCACCCGCCGACCATGTATTTCCCGCTGATCGTGCACGAGGCGCTGATGGTCGAGCCGACGGAGACAGAGAGCAGGGAGACCCTCGATGAGGCGGCAGCGATTTTCCGCGAGATCTGGGCGAAGGCGCACGAGGATGCGGAGGCGCTGCATGAAGCCCCGTCAGCTGCCTTTGTGAGGCGGCCGGACGAGGTGCGCGCGGCGCGGAAGCCGGTACTGCGGTACACATTTGATGAGTGAGTAAGAGCACGGCCGCGGCATGCACCGGCAGCAGAACAGGGAACGGCAGCGCAGCACAGATTCGGAGGCCGGGCTGAGAACGGGCCGGATATGAGAGCCGCGCAGGAGCAGGGAGAAAAATGATCAGAAAGCTGAGCACATACGTTACGGACAATCAGAACCCCTATCACAATCTGGCGCTCGAGGAGTACCTGACCCTGCACACAGAGCCGGGCGAGTGTATCCTGTTTCTGTGGCAGAACCAGAGAACCGTTGTGATCGGGAGAAACCAGAACTGCTGGAAAGAGTGCCGCATCGCCCGCCTGGAGGAGGACGGCGGCTTTCTGGCACGGCGCCTCTCCGGCGGGGGAGCGGTGTTTCACGATACCGGAAACCTGAATTTTACCTTTTGCGTCCGCCGGGAGGATTACGACGTGGACCGTCAGCTCGCCGTGATCGTGGAGGCGGTGCGGCTGCTGGGCATCGACGCGCAGAAGACCGGGCGCAACGACGTCACGGCGGACGGGAGGAAATTTTCCGGGAACGCGTTCTACCGCTCGGACGGATTCTGCTTTCACCATGGGACGCTGCTTGTGAATGCGGACATGGGGGCAATGTCCGGATATCTGAGCGTGCCCGCCGACAAGCTGAAGGCCCGGGGAGTGGACTCGGTCCGATGGAGAGTCGTCAATCTGTGCGAGCTGAATCCTGAGGTCACGGTCGGGACGCTCCGGGAAAGGATGCTGCAGGCCTTCAGCCGGGTATACGGACTTTTGCCGGAACCGTTTTCCGAGGCGCGGTTTGACCGGAGGGAGCTTGCGGGATACGAGGCAGAGTTTTCCTCCTGGGACTGGAAATACGGAAAAACTCTTCCGTTTAGCTGCAGCATGCAGCGCAGATTTCCGTGGGGAGGCGTCGAGCTGCGGTTTCAGACAGAGCGCGGGATCGTGCGTGAGGTTCAGGTTTTTTCCGACAGTATGGATCACCGCCTTGCACAGCGCCTCTCCGATGCATGGCGCGGCTGCCGCTACGAGGCGCGGGCGCTTGCGCAGGCGCTGGAGGGCTTTGCACCGGACGTGCGCGGGGATATCACACAGATGCTTCAGGAGGAAATATAGTCGTCCGGCGCTTGCGCCGGCAGATGGTTCGGACCGCCGCATCAGAAGGCAGTCCGGACAGCCACAGAGAGGAAAGGACATGACAGAGAAGAGAGCAGTTTCAGATATCAGCCGGGCGGAGGAAGTGCCGGAATACGATCTGGTCGTGATCGGCGGAGGCCCGGCCGGCTACACGGCGGCCCTGGAGGCAGCCGGGAGAGGGATGAAGACGGCCCTGGCCGAGCCGGGAGAGCTCGGCGGGACGTGCCTGAACAGCGGCTGCATCCCGACCAAGACGCTCCTGCACCAGGCGGAGCTGTACGCGAAGATAAAGTCTGCCGCGCCGTCAGGGATCTGCGCAGAGCAGGTCACATGCGACATGGAGGCGGTTCAGAGGCACAAGGACGAAATCGTCGGGCAGCTGCGCGGCGGGATCGCATCGCTGCTGAAAAAGAAGAAGGTGGATGTCTGGCAGGGTGCGGCGCAGATCACAGATGCGCATGAGGTGCGCCTGTCCGGCAGAGAATCGGGGGATCAGGTGCTTCACACTGAGAGGATCCTGATCGCCACAGGCTCGGTTCCGGCGCTCCCGCCGGTTCCCGGAACCGATCTCGCAGATGTGGTGACGAGCGACGGGCTTCTGTCGCGAGAGAAACTGTATCCGCGGCTCACAATCGTCGGCGGCGGGGTGATCGGCATGGAGTTTGCCTCAATCTACAGCGCGCTTGGCTGCCAGGTCACAGTGATCGAATTCCTTGACCGCATTCTCGCAAACATGGACAGGGAGATCTCACAGAATCTGAAGATGATCATGAAAAAGCGGGGAGTGGAGATCCACACAGGGGCGCAGCTGCAGGAGATCTGTGCGGACCCGGCGGGGGGACTGGTCTGCCGCTATACGGAAAAGGGCGAAGAAAAGACAGCCATGTCTGACGGAGTGCTCATCGCGACCGGCAGACGGCCGAACACGGAGGGGCTGTTTGCTGAGGGCCTGGACATCGCGGCAGAGCGGGGCAGGATCCTGGTCGATGAGTACGGGATGACCAGTGTGCCGGGCATCTACGCGGCCGGAGATGTGACGCCGGGGATCCAGCTCGCGCACGCGGCAGCCGCGCAGGCGGTCAACGCGGTGGCGCACATGCAGTATGTGTCGGAGCAGAGCCGGACGGATGGCCCCGGCGGGGAATTTATCCCTCCGATCCGCGCGGATGTGATTCCCGGATGTGTCTATACAGATCCGGAGATCGGATGCGTCGGGCTGACGCAGGAGGATGCAAAGCAGCAGGGGCTGGAGGTCACGGTGAAAAAGTATCCGATGTCCGCAAATGGCAGGACGGTGCTCTCCGGGCAGGAGCGGGGCTTCATCAAGGTGGTCGCTGATGCGCAGAGCCACAGGATCCTCGGCGCACAGATGATGTGTGCGCGCGCCACGGATATGATCGGCGAGTTCGCGTCGGCGGTCGTAAACGGGCTGACTCTGGAGCAGATGGGGGCCGTGGTGCGCCCGCATCCGACGTTCAGCGAGGCGATCAGCGAGGTGACGAGGCTCTGATCTGCGGTACCTGTATACTTCCACTTGACTTTGAGACTGCTTCGGTTGTAAGATGAGAAAAAAGGAAGGCGGAGGATGAAGGACATGGCGAGCAGTGTGACAATTGAGAAGCTGGCTGAGCAGATGAAGCTGACAAACGCGATCCCGGAGATCGACACGTCCAGCAAGAAGGTCGTGACCTCTGAGATCAACCGGCCGGCGCTTCAGCTCACCGGATATTTCGAGCATTTCTACTCAGAGCGCGTGCAGATCATCGGCTATGTCGAGTACACGTATCTGGAGCACCTGTCCCGGGAAGAGAAGCTCCCGGTCTATGAAAAGTTTTTGTCTTACCACGTGCCATGCATCATTTACACGACCAGGATCGAGCCGGATGAGGACATGCTGCGCCTCGCGCGGCAGTATGAGGTGCCGATCTTCACAACAGACAAGACGACGTCGCAGTTCATGGCGGAGATCATCCGCTTCCTCGGTGTGGAGCTCGCCCCGTGCATCTCCATTCACGGCGTGCTCGTAGACGTCTACGGCGAGGGCGTCCTGATCATGGGCGAGAGCGGCATCGGCAAGAGCGAGGCGGCCCTGGAGCTGATCAAGAGAGGGCACCGGCTCGTGTCGGACGACGTCGTCGAGATCCGCAAGGTCAGCGACGCGACTCTGGTCGGGAGCGCGCCGGACATCACACGGCACCTTATAGAGCTGCGCGGCATCGGGATCATCGATGTAAAGACCCTGTTCGGCGTGGAGAGTGTCAAGAACACGCAGTCGATCGACCTGGTGATCAAGCTGGAGGAGTGGGACCGGGACAAGAAGTATGACCGCATGGGAGTGGAGGAAGAATACACAGAGTTTCTCGGCAACCGCGTAGTCTGCCATTCCATCCCGATCCGGCCGGGCCGGAACCTGGCGGTGATCGTCGAATCCGCGGCGGTCAACCACAGGCAGAAGAAGATGGGCTACAACGCAGCGAGGGAGTTCTATAATCGCGTGCAGAGCAGGCTGATGAGAGGCAGAGCAGAGCAGGAATAGACAGCACGGGGGGACTGCGCCGGCCGTTTGGGCGGGACGCAGAACCCCGTTTTCCATAATTATGAGTCGTCGATTTTGCAGGTGCGCAGCACGGAAAAATCGATGGCGGGCTCATTTGCCGGGCAGCTCATAATTATATATAGAAGAAACCGGAAGCATTTTTGGGACGGGACGGATATCATGAAAATTCTGCTGGCGGCGGTCAATGCAAAATACATACATTCGAATCTGGCGGTCTGCAGCCTGCGCGCTTCTGCCGGAAAATATGCGTCTCTTGTGGAGCTGGCGGAGTACACGGTCAACCAGCGCACGGAGGAGATATTCGGGGACGTGTACGCGAGAAGGCCGCAGCTGCTCTTCCTGTCCTGCTATATCTGGAACAGAAGGATCCTTGTGGAGCTCGCGGAGGATCTGCACAGAGTGCTTCCAGATCTGCGGATCTGGGCCGGCGGGCCGGAGGTCTCGTATGACGCGGAGGAGTTTCTAAGCGAACACCCTCAGTTTGAGGGCGTGATGCGCGGGGAGGGGGAGCGCACATTCCGCCGGCTGCTCGCGTATTACGCGGACGGGATCGGCTCACTGGAGGATATCGAAGGGATTACCTTCCGCGCGGGCACGGCAGACGGGGAGGCGCCTCCTGCCAGGCGCGGGATCCGCAGCAATCCCCCGCAGCCGCCTGCAAAGACGCTGGATGAGCTTCCGTTTGTGTACGGGCATCCTGAGGATTTTGCGCACCGGATCATCTACTATGAGAGCAGCAGGGGCTGCCCGTTTTGCTGCAGCTACTGCCTGTCGTCGCTCGACCGACATGTGCGCTTCCGCAGCGTGGAGCTGGTGGAGCAGGAGCTGTCCGTTTTTCTGGAACACAGAATGCCGCTTGTCAAGTTTACGGACCGGACGTTCAACGCGGACCATGCGAGGACGCTGCGGCTGTGGCGCTTCCTGAAGGAGCACGACAACGGGGTCAGCTGTTTTCATTTTGAGATCGGGGCGGATCTGCTGAATGAAGAAGAGCTGGAGCTCCTGGGCCGGATGAGGCCGGGCCTGATCCGCCTGGAGATCGGGGTGCAGTCGGTCAATCCGCGCACACTTGACGCGATCCACAGGAGCGTCCGGTTTGACGAGATCGCCCGGCGCGTGGAGCGGATCTCCGCGGCCGGAAACGTGCACCAGCACCTGGACCTGATCGCGGGGCTCCCCTTCGAGGATTTTGAGAGCTTCGGCCGCTCCTTTGACGCGGTGTACCGGCTGCATCCGCAGGAGCTGCAGCTGGGATTTCTGAAGGTGCTGAGAGGCTCGGAAATGCACCGGCGCGCGCAGGAGTACGGGCTGATCTTCCGCTCACAGCCCCCGTATGAGGTGCTGGAGACGGACTGGATCTCCTGCCAGGAGCTGCTGCGCCTCAAGGAGATCGAGGAAATGCTCGAGGTTTATTATAACAGCGGGCAGTTCCGGAATACGGTGCGCGCGCTGGAGGAACTGTTTGAACGGCCGTTCGCGCTGTACGGGGCGCTCGCCGATTTCGACAGGGAGACGCGTGCTCCGGGACAGCAGTATTCCAGGCCGCAGCGGTTTGCATTCCTGAGAAGTTTTCTGCGGCAGCTTCCGGCCGCGGAGGGAAAGCAGGAGTATTTTGACGAGCTGCTGACGCTGGACTGCTATCTGAGAGAAAATGCGAAGACGCGGCCCGAATGGGCGGCCGACCGGAAGAGTTACAGAGAACAGGCGGCTGATTTTTACCGCAGGGAGGAAAAGGAGAGAAGATATCTGCCCCATTACCGGGATATGACCTGGAAGCAGCTGATGCGGATGTCGCATCTGGAGCGGTTCGTGACTCTGAACCGCCGGGATATGCGTGCTTTATCCGGGCGCGGTCCGCAGGAAGGGCCGGAAGGGAATGAGGGCAGGATGGAGGAGACGTGGGTATTATTTGATTACAGCCGCAGAAACCCGGTGACGGGGGACGTAGCGGCCTGTATCGTGGAACTGCCGTAAATTGTAAGAAACTATGACCAGTCACAGATGAGGAAACAGACAACTGCATCGGATGCCGCGGCGCAGGCCGTGCCGGCGGCACTACAAAAGAAACAGGGGTGGAGATCATGCAGAATAGTTATGTCGCACTGGATCTGGAAACAACGGGGCTTCGGCCGAAGCACGACAGGATACTTGAAATCGGGGCAGTCAGAGTGGAAGAAGGGGAGATAACAGGCACCTACACGACGTTTATCGACAACGGAGTCGTGATCCCGGAGCGGATCACGGAGCTGACGGGGATCACGCCTGAGATGGTCGCGGGCAGCCCTCTGCCGGGCAGCGCCGTCAGAGGATTCCTCGAGTTTGCGGGGGAGAGCGTTCTCCTCGGCCATAATCTGCTGTTTGATTATGGCTTTATGAAACGCGCCGTTGTGATCATGGGCGGCACCTTCGAGCGCAGAGGCATCGACACGCTGGCGATCTCCCGCATCTGCCTCCCGCAGCTCCCGGGGAAGGCGCTGGACAAAATGGCGGAGCACTACCACATCGAGCAGGGACACCACCACCGCGCCCTGGACGACGCGATGACGGCGGCAAGGCTGTACGAGCGCCTGAAGGAAGAGTTCGGCGCGCAGCGCCCATCGCTGTTTGAACCGTCCCCCCTGACCTTCCAGGTAAAAAAGGAAGGGATGATCACAAATTCACAAAAAGTGTACTTGCGGGATTTAATAAAATATCATAGAATAGAGAGCAGCGTAAAAATCGATATGCTCACAAAGAGCGAGGCGTCGCGGATGATCGACGCGATCCTGCTGAGATATGGGAAGATAACGAGGTGACAGGTATGATGAATTTCAACAATTCCAAGACACAGAAAAAAATTGCCGCGGCAATTGTGATCATTATTGTTCTGGCGATGGTGATCGGGACGCTTGTTCCGGCATTTACCTGAGGAAGAAACGCGGCAGAGGGGAATATATCTATGCACAGAAAATGGTTACTGGGGGCAGGAACGGCTCTGACGCTCAGCGCCGGAGTCATGTTTTTGTCTGCATCGGCAGAGCAGGCGGGAGTGATCAGCCAGGGCGTGTTTATCGGTGAGACGGACATCAGCGGCATGACGGCGGAGGACGCGGAAGCATATGTGGAAGGGGAAGTGCAGAAGCTGGAAAATTCCGTCATCACGCTCCAGATGGGCGATGATCAGGTATCTGCCACATGGAAGGAGCTCGGACTGGAGTGGACCAACACGGATCTGATCGACGAGGTCAGTCAGATCGGGACGACCGGGAATATCATCCGGCGCTATAAGGAGCAGAAGGATCTCCAGAATCAGAGCTCCCATTATGAGATCGAATATACGCTCGACGAGGATGCGGAGAGGAGCTTCGTGGAATCGTGCAGGAGCTTTAATTCAGAGCCGGTCGAGGGCAGCGCGTATCTGGGAGACGACGGGGCGCTCCATGTCGAGGGCGGAACCGACGGCCTGACGCTGGACGCGGACGCGACATTCATGAGCCTGAAGGAGCATCTGGATTCCCGTCAGGCCGGGGACGTCCTGATCGAGGCCACGGTAGAGCGCACCTCCCCGATCGTGACGGCGGCAATGCTGGAGCAGATGACGGATGTGCTCGGCTCGGCGACGACCGACTACTCGGCGTCCTCATGGGGGCGCGCCCAGAATGTGGAGAACGGCACCTCCAAGATCAACGGGACGCTGCTCCTGCCGGGAGAGACCTTCTCGGTCACGGACGCGGTGGCGCCCTTCACCGCCGAGAACGGCTACGAGCTTGCGCCTTCCTATGAGAGCGGCCAGGTGGTGGATTCCTACGGCGGCGGCATCTGCCAGGTTTCGACGACGCTTTACAACGCGGTTCTCAAGGCAGAGCTGCAGGTGGACGCGCGCTCGAACCATACGATGCTGGTCAACTACGTGGACCCGTCCAAGGACGCCGCGATCGCGGAAGGCCTGATGGACTTTGTATTTACCAATTCGCTGGAGAACCCGATATTTATCGCGGGATCCGCGTATTACGGGACGCTGAATTTCACGATCTTCGGCGTGGAGACGCGCCCGTCGAACCGTTCGATCGAGTTTGTCAGCGAGACGATCTCGCAGACAGACCCGGCCACAAATATCAAGCTGGTGGCGAAGACAGACCAGAATGTCGGCTACCTGTACCAGGCCCAGAGCCCGCACCAGGGACTGAGCGCGGTTCTGTGGAAGAATATCTATTACGACGGTGTGCTGTCAGAGACGATTCAGGTCAACAGCAGCAATTACCTGGCGTCGCCGGCCATGTACGAGGTTGGTGTCGTGACACCCAACCAAGCACTCTCATCCGCGCTCTACACGGCGATCAGCCAGAACAACCTGCAGCAGGTGCAGACACTCATAGCAACCGGCCTGCAGCAGCAGTCCGAGACACAGCAGCAGACGGAGGCTCCGGCCCAGCAGCAGACGGAAGCTCCGGTCCAGCAGCAGACAGAGGCTCCGGCCGACCCGGGAACCGCCCCCGCGGATGAGAGTGTGACGGTGATCGGCTGACATGAAATTCAAAATTGAGAATTAGAATCAGGTGATGGTATGCGGAAGGGGAAGCTTTCGGAAACGGTGCTGAAGCGCTCGGTGCTGCGGCAGATACCGGCGCGGGATGCGGCCGCCCGGATGATCCGCTATGGGGCGGACTGCGCGTTCCTGCCTGCGAAAGAGGATCAGGTGTGCGTGTACGCCTCCGTCAGTGCGGTTCCCGGCTTTGCGCACAGTCCGGATAAGCTCGTGACCGCGCTTGTCAACAATCTGGCGGCGGCAGGAGCGAAGCCGGAGGCCCTGCTTCTGCAGATACTGCTTCCCTGCGATGCAGAGGAATCTGTCCTTCGGGAGAGCATGGGAAGGATATGCGTCCAGGCGGAAGCGTGCGGAATGGAAGTGCTCGGAGGACACACGGAGGTCACCGACGCGGTGAGCCGTCCGCAGTTTCTGATGACCGGGATCGGAAAAAAGAGCCGAGGGGACTGCCCCGGGCAGGAGCTGCTTCGGGCAGGCCAGGAGCTTGTCCTGACGAAGTGGATCGCGCTGACAGGGACGGCCGCGATCGCACAGGCGTATGAGACGGAGCTGAAAACGAGATATCCGTCTCTGCTGGTCGACCGTGCGAAGGAATTTGACAGGCTGATGTCGGTCGCGGACGAGGCGCGCATCGCGTTAGAGTACAGTGCATGCGCCATGCACGATCTGTCCCAGGGAGGCGTATTCGGCGCGCTCTGGGAGATGGCGGAGCGCGCCGGCACGGGGCTGGATATCGATCTGAAGAAGATCCCGCTCAGGCAGGAGGCCGTGGAGATCTGCGAGTATTTTGACGTCAATCCGTACTGCCTGTACTCGGCAGGCTCTCTGCTGGCGGCAGCTGACAGTGGGGAAAGACTTGTGCGCGCGCTTGCCGCCGCGGGTATTCCGGCGGCAGTGATCGGGCAGGCGACGGATGGAAAGGACAGGATCCTCCGCAGCGGGGATGAGATCCGCTATCTGGACCGGCCGCCGCAGGATGAATGGTACCGCAGATTTGAGGCCTGATATGGCTTCATTTGATTTTTGAAAACAGAAAATGTGCCGGAGAGGCGCGCAGGAGGAAAAAATGAGAGAGCAGATTTTAACATTTCTGGAGAAGAACAGCAAGATAGATTTGCATGAACTGGCGATCATGCTGGGCTCAAGCGAGGAGGTTATCGCTAATGAGGTGGCAAAGATGGAGGAAGAGCAGGTCATCTGCGGGTATCACACGCTGATCGACTGGGAGAAGACTTCCTCTGAGAAGGTGACGGCGCTGATTGAGGTGCGGGTGACGCCTCAGCGCGGCCAGGGCTTTGACACGATCGCGGAGCGCATCTACAATTATCCGGAGGTGCAGTCTGTCTATCTGATCTCCGGCGCCTATGACCTGCTTGTGATCCTGCAGGGAAAGACGCTCCGCGAAGTATCCAGCTTCGTGAGCGACAAGCTTTCCACCCTGGATTCCGTGCTCAGCACCGCGACCCATTTCATCCTGAAGAAGTATAAGGATTACGGTACGATCCTCGGGAAGAAATCAAAAGATGAAAGGATGCTGGTGACGCCGTGAGAAATCCATTATCAGACAAAGTAATGTCCATCGAACCGTCCGGGATCCGCAGATTTTTTGACATTGCCAGTGAGATGAAGGACGTGATCTCGCTCGGCGTGGGCGAACCGGATTTTGACACTCCCTGGCATATCCGCGACGAGGGGATCTATTCGCTGGAAAAGGGGCGAACGTTCTACACCTCCAATTCCGGCCTGAAGGAGCTGCGCGAGGAGATCAGCAATTACCTGGGACGCAGGTATCATCTGCAGTACGATCCCCTGCATGAGATCCTTGTGACGGTCGGGGGCAGCGAGGGCATAGATATCGCTCTGCGCGCAATGCTGAATCCGGGCGACGAGGTGCTGATCCCGCAGCCGTGCTACGTGTCCTACCTGCCCTGTACAGTGCTCGCGGACGGCGTGCCGGTGACGATCGAGCTGAAGGAAGAGAACGAGTTCCGCCTCACGAAGGAGGAGCTGGAGGAAAAGATCACAGACAGGACAAAGGTGCTGATCCTCCCGTTCCCGAACAACCCGACGGGCGCCGTGATGCGCCGCGAGGATCTTGAAGCGGTCGCGGAGGTGGTAATCCGCCACGATCTGTTTGTGCTGTCGGATGAGATCTATTCGGAGCTGACCTACCAGGAGGATCACGTCTCGATCGCGAGCCTTCCGGGGATGCGGGAGAGAACGCTGACGATCAACGGCTTTTCAAAATCCTACGCGATGACCGGCTGGAGGCTTGGCTACATCTGCGGGCCGCAGGAGATCGTGGCCCAGATGATGAAGATTCACCAGTTTGCGATCATGTGTGCGCCGACGACGAGTCAGTATGCGGCCGTGCAGGCGCTGAAAAACGGCGACGGGGACGTCGCGCAGATGCGCGAGGCCTACAATCAGCGCAGGCGTTTCCTGATGCATGAATTTAAGCGGATGGGCCTGAAGTGCTTTGAGCCGTTCGGGGCATTCTATGTATTCCCGAGCATTAAGGAGTTCGGGCTTTCCTCCGATGAATTTGCGATGCGGCTTCTCGAGGAAGAGCATGTGGCGGTCGTCCCGGGATCTGCGTTCGGATCATGCGGCGAGGGCTTCCTGCGGATCTCCTACGCGTATTCGATCGAGGCGCTGAAGGTGGCGCTCGGGCGCATGGAGCGTTTCATGGAGCGGCTGAGGGCGCAGAAAAAAGGATGAGGGATATTGGCTGGACTGAATATTGTGCTTTATGAGCCGGAGATTCCGGCAAATACCGGGAACATCGGCCGCACCTGCGTGGCGACGGGCACGCGGCTGCACCTGATCGAGCCGCTCGGCTTTCTGCTGACAGAGAAGGCGCTGAGACGCGCAGGCATGGATTACTGGCCGCGCCTGGATGTGACGCGCTATGCGGATTATCAGGACTTTCTGGACCGTAATCCCGGCGCGAAGATCTATATGGCGACGACGAAGGGAAAAAGGGCCTACACGGAGGTTCGCTATGAGCCGGACTGCTATCTGATGTTCGGAAAGGAGAGCGCGGGGATTCCGGAGGAGATCCTGCGGGAGCACCCGGACGAGGCGATCCGAATCCCGATGCTTCCCGGAACCCGCTCCCTGAATCTTGGCAATTCGGCGGCGATCGTCCTGTACGAGGCGCTGCGCCAGAACGGGTTTTCGCAGATGCAGCTGTGCGGAGAGCTGACAAAGTACAGCTGGGACGGGTGACAGATGCCGGGCATTTCGTAGGAGCATCCGCCAAGGTGGATTGGGAAGAGCTGTCGGCGGTCAGCTGCCATCAATCATTGCACGCAAGGGCATCGGTCATGGCGGATCGGGAAGGGTTGTTGGGCGGGCAGCTGCAGGCGTTCATTGCGCAGGGGTATCCGTCATGGGCGGGCCGGGAAGAGTTGCGGGCGGGCAGATATTGCCGGCTCAGATATAGATGGAAGGGTGTTTTGGGAACGACAGGAAATCCCGACAGCGGATTAGCATGGAAAGAGGTGTGTGGATGAAACTGCCGCAGGAATTTCTCGGGCGCATGAAAAAGATACTCGGAGATGAATATGAAGCATTTCTGCAGACATACCAGGAGCCGAGGCGCTTCGGTCTCCGGGTCAATACGCTGAAGATCAGCGTGGACGAATTTGTACGCCTGGCTCCGTTTCATCTGAGAAAAATACCATGGACAGACAATGGATTTTACTATGAGAGAGAGGATGACCCGGCGCGTCATCCTTTTTATTATGCGGGCCTGTATTACCTGCAGGAGCCAAGCGCGATGCTTCCGGCTGCTGTGCTTCCGGCTGTGCCCGGTCAGCGCGTGCTGGATCTGTGCGCTGCTCCGGGTGGAAAGGCGACAGCGCTTGCCGCGAAGCTGCAGGAGCAGGGGCTTCTGGTGGCGAATGAGATCAGCGTCTCCCGCGCGCGGGCCCTTCTGAAGAATCTGGAGATATTCGGGGTCACAAATTCGTTTATCACCAATGCGGCCTCCTGCCAACTCGCAGAACAATTCCCGGAATATTTTGACAGGATTCTGGTAGACGCTCCGTGCTCCGGGGAAGGGATGTTCCGCAAGGATATTGCCAATGCGCGGGCCTGGAGTCTGGAGAAGGTTGAAGCGTGCGCAAAAATCCAGAGGGAGATCACGCTCCAGGCCGTCAGGATGCTGCGCCCGGGCGGGTTGCTTCTGTACTCTACCTGTACCTTCTCCCCGGAGGAAAATGAAGGGACGATCGCATATCTGCTCGCCAGCTGTCCGGAGCTGGAACTTGTGGAATTTTGTATTCCGGCGGGGGATGCCGGGCGGCCGGAGTTCCTGGCCCTGCTTGCGGATGCAGATATGCCGGGCGGCCGTGGAGAGACGTACCGTGCCCTGCAGGACTGCGGGGCGGCCGCGGCAGACATGGAAGCCCTTTCGAAATGCGTCCGCATATTCCCCCACAGGGCAGAAGGGGAGGGTCATTTCCTCGCCATGCTCAGAAAACGCGGAAAACCGGAAGAAAAACAAAATGATTTCATGCGCGCCAATAAGATCAATGCCGCCGCAGAGAACCATTTTACAGATAAAGGTTATTTCACAGATGAAGGTTATTTCACAGATGAAGGTCGTTTCACGGATGAAGGCCATTTCACGGATGAAGGTCACTTCACAGATGAAATATCTGGCCGGGATATGCCTGAGAATAGCCTGACAGCACCGGGCCCCGCCAGACCAGATGAAGGGCGGAGCCGGGAGGCCGGCAGGAAACCGCAGTTTGCTGAGGAAGCTGGACAGGCGTACGGACAACCAGAGAGACAAACAGGCATGCAAATGGGAGAGTGGTCCGGCAGGCAGGCGACTGCACAACCAGAGAGACAAACAGGTATGCAGGCGGGAGAGTTGCGCGGCAGGCAGACGGTCGAACAAACAGACAGAAGAGCGGATAAGCGGTGCGGCAGACAGGAGGCCGGACGAACAGACAGAAAATCAGATAAGCGGGCAAACAGACGACCAGGCGGGCGGACAGAGGGCAGATATTCCGGGATTTCGGACGGCGGCGAAGCTGCATTCTGGGACTTCTGGAAAGGAATCCATGCACAGTGGGATCCGCGGAAGATAGAACTGCGCGGCGGGCAGGCCTACTATGTACCGGAATCACCCGGAAATGAGGGCCATCTGCCGTTTTTGCGCAACGGACTGTACCTGGGGGAACTGCGCCGCGGACGATTTGAACCGTCGCAGGCGCTTGCCATGGCGCTTGGCCCAGATGAATATCTTCCGGTGCTCAATTTCCGGCAGGATGACGCGCGCGTGCACAGATATCTCTGCGGAGAGACCGTGCAGGCCGACGATCTTGCCCCGGAAGAGGCAAACGGCTGGCACTTGGTCTGCGTCTGCGGCTATCCGCTCGGATGGGGCAGGCTGGTGAACGGCACACTGAAAAACAAATACCACCCCGGATGGAGAATGCAGACCTGATGTGATTTTTATAAGATAGCGGTGTTTCAGCAGCCCTTCGATTCATATCTCTGGAACAATATCTCTGGAACAACATAGACGGACACCGGTGAATGAATTCTGCGAGTAATATAATTTCTCATGGGAAAGGACAAAGAAAAACCGGAAATCCTCATTTCAAGGATTTCCGGCTTGCCTCTGCCAAGAGTCGATGCGACAGGACTTAAACCTTTTATTGCTTTTTCTATGCCACTTTCGCATAATCAATAATAGAAATTTTGCTGACGATCTTTTCTAAACTATCCAAGATATCATCTATTTTTTCAACAACAGAACTGCGAAAAACGACATCACCACACTGCCTGCACTTCATGCAGGGTACATTCTCAATAATCACATAGCAGTCTTTTAGCTGCGCGAAATAACTTGTCTTGCTCTCAAACATTTCACCACTTTTACAACTTGTGCATCTCATTGCTGATGCTCCTTTCTGGTCTTCATGTCACTTTCAAATATTTCTTTGCTGGGAATATAGGCAGTAATGATCCGTCCTGATTCACCTTCTTCGCTTATTACTACATGTATGATCCTATTGTCTTCAGCGTATCCAAAAACCAAACAGCTCGGAAAAGGAAAATCACCTGGATATTGTTCTATAATTTCACCTGTCATAATGCAGTTCCTAACATCCTTCTGTTTGATTCCACGTTCTCTGCAGCGGTTTTTTGCATGTTCCGATATAACTATCGTATCATCCAGAAAATGTTTTCTGAGATTTTCAATATCAATCATTCTCTGCTTCTCTTTCTTTTTACGTCCAGCTATAACTTCCAAACCTGGCTGATTAACACCTCTTGCTATTTATAAAAAGTATATCATATTGAGATATAAATGGAAACCCGAAAATTTTGCTTCGATTCTTTTGTTACTATAAAACAAATGGATTAACATCCGTGAGTGCGGAAGCCATTGTCCATGTAGTTAATGAACAAATGGCAAAAGACAGTAATAAAATATAGAACAAAAAGATTCGCCGAAAAAACCGGAAATTCTCATTTTCAAGAATTTCCGGCTTGCCCCTGCCAAGAGTCGATGCGACAGGATTTGAACCTGCGACCTCTGCGTCCCGAACGCAGCGCTCTACCAAGCTGAGCCACGCATCGTTTCAGCTTGTTCAGTATAGCACCTTCTTTTCGAAAATGCAAGCACTTTTTTCGTTTTCCTCAGGATTTCTTCACGGATTGTTTTTAGAAGTAGCGAGAGCAGCTCTTGTAATCAGAAGGATATCCTCTGTTTGATTACGAGGAGGTTCCTTATGTTATTTGCCCAACAAGTCAAAAACATTTTTTGGATATCATTTCCATGGAAACCGATACTTTAAGGGATGAATTACCCCAATTTTTCTCTTACGACAGCCAGCTCTGCTTATTGTATAATTCTTTTTCTTATATCTCCTTATTCTGAATTTATTCCATCACTTTTATGCAACATTTATTTGAAGATTTGAGACGCAAAAAGACCCTGCTGATGCTTAAAAAGTGGTCACACTTGGAATCTCCGCGCAATGCGGTGGGACTTTTCTGGCGGTGGATAACTTGCCACGAAACGTGGCAGTCTGCCAAAAACCACAGAGCCCGGAGATTACAGGATTGAAAATCACAGATTCTGGAAGCCGCAGGTTCCTAAAACCGGAGACTCTGGAAACCATTGATTTTGGACAAACCCGGGATGAGAAGCATGGGCCCGGAGGCAATGCTTCTCTGAACGGCGTCACAGCGGCATTTTCATCCGGGCTGTCCCTGGGACAGCCCGGAATGGCGAAGCTATGCCCTGCCGACGATGCCTGGGTAAACTACGATGGCAAAGCAAGGTTTTGCCGGCAGTATCTAAATAAACCAGAATGGCAAAACTATATCCTGTTGGCAGCACATGGGCAGATTAAAATGACAATGCCAAGCCCTGCCTTTGCCGACAGTCGACAACACATGGCAGCGTTTCCGCTCATATACAGACAGGTGGATCTTTCTTTTAAGATAGTCTGGCAGGTTCTGCGGGCTTGAATTACGAGGCATACGGAAAGGGGCTGTTTGGATGCTGCGCTGGTATATCATGCAGACTTATACCGGACAGGAGGAAAAGCTGGTGGAGATGGTGCGCCGTGTTGTCCCCCGGGAATTCTACGACGACTGCTTCGTCATCTACCATGAGCAGCTCTGGAGACGCCACCAGGAGAACCAGATCCATATCCGGAGGGTGTTCCCCGGGTATGTTTTCATCACATCCGGGGATCCGGAGGGGCTGTTCCTCTGCCTGAAAAGGGTTCCGGTCATGTCGAGGCTGCTGGCAGACGGGATGCCGGCGGACAGCGGGCTTACATTCCTCCCGATGTATCCGGATGAGGCCGCTTTTCTGGGCAGTCTCCTGGACGAGGATCATATCATCCGGCTGTCCTATGTGGCGACGGATGGAAAGGATCATGTCAATTATGTCTCCGGGCCGTTGAAATTGTGTGTTTCAAGGCATCCAGAGATTGATAGTCCCGAACATCTGAATAAATGTTGTTTTGGACCTTCAAAGGAAGTTCCTTCCAGTCCTTCAGCTTTGGAAGCAGCTCTTTCTGAACAGTTAACACCGGATATCCAGTTAACACCGGACATCAGAAATACTGTAAACCCACCGATAAGCTACCGGTTCCGGAAGCGATACGCGGTCATCAGGGTACTGCTTTCCGGGGAGAAAAAAGAGATCCGCCTGGGAATCATCCTGAATGATGACATCCGCAGGGAGCTTTCCTATGGGAAGGTTGAGACGCCGATGAAAATGCCGGAAAAATACCGGGTACCGGAAATGGC
>CANRBX010000051.1 GCA_947628955.1 uncultured Lachnospiraceae bacterium
AACACTCTCGACTGCCTCCAATACATCCGGCAGCTGAAGGACAAGAACATACCTGTTTATTTTGAAAAAGAAGCCATTAATACGCTAGATGCTAAAGGCGAGGTACTGATCACGATCATGGCGAGCCTTGCCCAGCAGGAAAGCCAGTCAATGAGCCAGAACATCAAACTGGGACTCCAGTATCGTTACCAACAAGGCAAGGTGCAGGTCAATCACAATCGTTTCCTCGGATACACCAAGGATGACAACGGGCACCTGATCATTGATCCGGAGCAGGCAGAAATCGTAAAGCGGATTTACCGTGAATACCTCGAAGGCTCCAGCATGGATAAGATCGCCGACGGGCTTATGGCTGACGGCATCCTCACCGGCGCTGGTAAGACAAAATGGCACACCAGCACCATCAATAAAATCCTGCGCAACGAGAAGTACATGGGTGATGCCCTGCTTCAGAAAACCTATACCACAGACTTCCTGACAAAAAAACGGATCAAGAACAACGGCACAGTTCCTCAATACTACGTTGAGGACGACCACGAAGCAATCATTCCAAAGGAACTCTTCCTGCAGGTGCAGGCCGAGCTTGTCCGCCGCCGGGCCGTTCACGTCAGCCCGACAGGCAAGAAACGCAGCTTTTCCTGCAATCATTGCTTTGCACAGATGGTTTTCTGCGGAGACTGCGGCGAGCTTTACCGACGCGTTCACTGGAACAACCACGGCTGCAAGTCCATTGTCTGGCGCTGCATCAGCCGCCTGGAACCCACCTCCGCTGAAAAGAATTGCACCAACCGGACGGTAAACGAGTTCCTGCTGCAGGAGATCACGGTCAAGGCCTTCAATCAGGTTCTTACCGAGCGGGACTTTTTCCTTAAAACCTTACAGCGAAACATCGCCAAGGCTGTGGTCAACGCTGACACCCTCTCGCCGGATGGCATTCAGGCAAGGCTGGAGGAACTGCAAAAAGAACTCATCAAGAAGGCAAACAACAAGCAGGATTATGATGCCATCGCCGATGAGATTTTCCGGCTCCGCGACCAGAAGGAAAAGTCCGAGCTCGACAGCCATCACCTGGAAGAGACCATGAACCGGATCAAGGAGCTGCAGGACTTTATCGCCCAGCAAAAAACCGACATCACGGAATTCGATGAAGCTCTGGTCAAAAAGCTCATCGAGAGCATCACAGTCTATGCCGACCGCTTCACCGTGGAATTCAAGTCCGGGATCACAATCGATATCGAAGCATAAAAAGGCTCCTCACTGCCGACACATTCTCCTGCCGGTAATGAGGAGCCTTGACAACCTGATAGGTTCTTCCGTCTGCCGCAGTTGTTGCAAAATTTGCAACAACTGCATCTCGCATAAGTTCACCTTCCGAAATAAATCCTTGACATCTATCTCACAGCCACAACTCCCTGACATCTAACTCGCTAACTCAACTTATTGACATCTAACGAGGCAACTCAACTCTCACACTTTTAGGTCCTTACTGCCCTCGGATAAGTTCCCGCAGAGCATTGCATCTGCCTGACGCCAAATTTGCCCGGTTGCCCGAAAACCGCAGTATTTCCGGGCTTTTGCGCCTCTTATGTGTCTTTCCTTGACATCAATACCACGCACTCCACATGCCCGGTGAACGGGAATAAATCATATGGCCAGGCCCCCTCTGCCCGGTAGCCGTGCTTTGTCAGCCAGGCTAGATCTCTCGCCTGGGTCTGCGGATTGCAGGAGATGTAGACTATGCGCTTCGGAGCGAGTCTTGCCAGGGAGGACAGAAATGTCTCGTCGCTGCCTGCGCGCGGCGGATCCATGAATACCACATCCGCTTTTTCCCCCTGCGCAGCCATTCCGCTCATAAACTGTCCTGCGTCGTTCTGGTAAAAACGGATGTTCTGAATATTGTTTTCCCTTGCATTGCGGACGGCGTCGCGCACGGCGTCTTTGTTCAGTTCTACCCCGATAACCTCCCGGGCCTGTCCTGCCGCGACGATGCCGATCGTGCCGATGCCGCAGTAGGCGTCAATCACGCGCTCCTTGCCGGTCAGGCCTGCGAGCTCCATTGCTTTTTCATAGAGCGCCCCGGTCTGGACGGAATTGACCTGGTAGAAGGATTTTGCCGATATCCGGAAGCGGCAGCCGCAGAGGACATCCTCAATGTACCCTTTGCCGTACAGCACGGTTTCCCTCTCCCCGAGCACCATGCTGGTCTTCTGGCTGTTCACGTTCAGCACAATGATCGTGATCTCCGGATGTGCGTCAAGCAGCGCCCGGACAAAATTGTTTTTGGATGGGAGGATCGGCGAGCCGAGCACCAGTACCACCATGATCTGGCCGGTCGCGTGCGCCGTCCTGATCAGGACATGGCGGAATAGGCCGTATCCAGTATCCTCATTGTATGTTTTTATCTTAAATGATCTGAGCAGCCCGCGGATCGTGGCGATGATCGCATCCGCTCTCTCGTCCTCCAGCAGGCACTTGTCCACCGGCACGACAAAATGCGTTCCTTCCTCGTAAATCCCGGAGATCACTGTGCCGTCTTTCCGATGAGCAAACACGGCATGTACCTTGTTGCGGTAATGCAGCGGCTGCTGCATGCCCCTGATCTTGTACACCTGGCAGTACGGCTTCAGGATTTCCTCCACCTGCCTCTGTTTGAGCGCAAGCTGTTCCCCGTAAGGCAGATGCAGAAGCTGGCAGCCGCCGCAGCGGCGCTGCACCGGGCAGAGGTCCTTTTCCTTTTCCTTTTCCTTTTCCTTTTCCTTTTCCTTTTCCTTTTTCTTTCCCGGCCGATCTGCGGCCGGCTTTCCGATTCCGGAAGTTTTATCGGACGCTGCTCTGGTCTTTTGTCCTGCAGTTCCTGTACGATGTCCTCTCGGACGATTATCCTTTTCCAGTCTCTCTCTCATAGAATCTCCCAGTTTTCTTTTTCCAGAATGCACAAAGCTGTCTGAAGTGATGTGTGAAACGGTCAGTTGTCCGAAAGTACGCCCTGTCCCCCGAACTCCGGGATAAAGCTCTCCGCGGCAGTCCCGCCTTCCTGATAGAAGCCCTGCTCTACTCCGATCTCTTCTGCAAACGCCAGAAGCCGCGCATATTCGCGTTTTGTCACCCGGCGGCCAAGCAGCGCGTCGCCCGCCACGGCCGCCATCGGCGTATACTGATTCATCATGCTGATATAAATCTGTTCCCCATAGGTCTCATGCAGATACTGCACAATTTTCTTCGCCTCACGCACATGGCCCGGAAGCAGCAGGTGACGCACGATCACGCCCGACGTCATGATTCCTCTTCCGTCAAACTGCGGCCTGGGCCTCTGCCGCACCATCTCACGAATCGCGGCCATCGCAGCCTGCGGGTAATCCGGGGCGCGGGAGTATTTTTCTGACAGATCCGCGCTTATATATTTGAAGTCCGGCAGATACACATCCACCAGACCCTCCAGGCAGCGCAAGGATTCCACCTTCTCATAGGCACTGCTGTTGTACACTACAGGAATGACAAGCCCCTGACTCCGCGCCAGTTTTAGCGCATCGCATACCTGCGGCAGATAATGTCCGGCTGTCACCAGATTGATATTGTTCGCTTTCTGCCGCTGAAGTTCCAGAAAAATCTCTCCAAGCCGCTCCACAGAAATCTCTTCGCCGCGCTCTCCATGTGAAATTTCCCGATTCTGGCAGTAAACGCAGCCCAGCGGACAGCCCGAGAAAAATACGGCTCCGGATCCCTCCCGGCCCGATATGCACGGTTCCTCCCACATATGCAGCGCAGCCCTGGCGACGCGGAGTTTCCAGCTCACACCGCAGCGCCCACGCTTTCCTGCTATGCGGTCCGCACCACATTCCCGCGGGCAGAGCCGGCAGCCGCCTGCCGCAGCATGCCCTTCCGCTTCCGTATCCGGCGCATTGCTCCCCCGAAAGCGATCTGGCTCCTTCCTGTCCGCACGGGTATTCTGTGAAAATCTATTCGGCTTTTCCATCTCTGCAGTCTTTCCTTCCTTAACGCGCGGAACCGCAGCACGTCTTTACAGTTTTTTTCTCTGCGGGAGCTGCGCCAGTATGATTGCTGCAAACATCAGCACGCAGCCCGACAGCTCCCGTGTGCTCAGGTTCTGTCCGAGCAGCAGCCATCCCGCCAGTACTGACACGACAGACTCCAGACTCAGGATCAGGGAGGCCACGGTCGGGTTCATGCCCTTCTGCCCGACAATCTGAAGCGTATAGGCGACCCCGCAGGAGAGCACTCCGGCGTAGAGGATCGGCATCCATGCCTGCAGGATCGCATGGAGATCCGGCTTCTCCCAGATCAGCATGCAGACTCCGGAAAGCAGCCCGCAGACAAAAAACTGAATGCATGACATCCTGACGCCGTCCACCTTCGGGGAAAAATAATCGATCACAAGGATATGTACGGAGAACACGAAGGCGCAGAGCAGTACAAGCAGATCGCCGAAGCTGACGGAAAAACCTTCTGTGATGCACAGGAGGTACAGCCCCGCCACCGCGAGCGCCACGCTGACCCACACTTTAAGGCCAACTGCCTTCTTCAGAAAAATCCCCATCACGGGGACCAGTACGATATACATCGCCGTGATAAACCCGGCCTTGCCAACAGAGGTATATTTTATGCCGAACTGCTGCAGATTGCTCGCAGTGCAGAGCGCCGCCCCGCAACAGATCCCGCCTGCCAGAAGCGTGCGGCGGTCTCCGGCGGTTTTCGGCTCCCGCGTTTCGCCTTTCTTCAGTCTGTCCAGCAGCCAGATGCACGGAATCAGCACCAGCCCGCCGATCATGCAGCGCGTGAAGCTGAACGTGAACGGCCCGACGTATTCCATCCCGACACTTTGCGCAACAAAAGCAACACCCCAGATCACTGCCGTCAGAAACAGCAGCAGGGGGTTTCTCAGAGACATTTTTTTCATAATAATCCTCATTCCGCCGCCAGCCAGCGGCCTAATTAATAATAAAAGTTTATTTTTCAGCTGTTTCCGGCGCTTCGCTCCCGAATATTTCCGTGCCGGACATTCCCGCTTCCAATCGCTTCAGCTCCCTGCCGTCCAGCGACGCACAGAGCAGTTTGTCGCCCCGGTAGCTCAGCTTCAGGGAGAAAAACGGCGCTTCCGCGGCCAGAAGATCCAGGAAGATTTTGTCTCCCTCCCAGAGATTCAGCTCCGCAAGCTTCTCTTTGGGCACCCATTCAAGCGTCCCTTCGTCGCAGTCTTTGAGTTCTCCGGCAAAGCCGTCCGCCGTGTAGAGGCACATGTATTCTGTCAGCCAGCCCTCCGCCAGAAAAGTGACGATCCCCCGGAAGCGCCAGGATGTCAGGGTGAGCCCCGTCTCTTCCAGTGCCTCGCGCAGCAGGCATTCCTCCGGGCTCTCTCCTTCCTCGAAATGGCCGCCGATCCCGATCCACTTGTCCTTATTGACATCGTTCTTCTTGCTGATGCGGTGCAGCATCAGATATTTTCCATCTTTTTCGACGTAACACAGTGTAGTAAGCGGTGATCTCATGTCACAGCCTTCCTCTCTGGCAGGAACGCCTGCCGTTCTGTTTCCTCTCCGCTCCGGGAGGGTTATCCTGCAGCCGCCCTCTCCAGACCGTCATTCCCGCCGCGGAGCATGCGGCTCCTTCCAAGCAGGTATTCTCTCTCGTTTCTGGCCGGGTGCTCCAGCACCTCCATCAGAAGCTCCTGCAGGATCCCGCCGACCGCGGGCCCCGGCTTCATCCCGTCCTCAATGAGATCGCGTCCGGTAAGCCGCAGCTCCTTCAAAGACAGGCAGTCGCCGCGCAGCCTTATATCCCGCCAGATGCGCTTTACCTCCCGCAGATAGCTGAGCTTCTCCTGGACAACGTCCGGATGGTGCCCCATGATGTCCGCACGCTTGACCAGCAGGAACGAGTCGAACAGCTCCGGCCCCATCTGGTATGCGCAGACACGCACGTCATGCGCGGTCAGCTGCGGATACCAGGAGTGGTTGCGCACGAGGTTGCAGACCGTGCGAAGCGTGTCATTGTCAAATTTCAGGCGCTTCATGATCTCCCTGGCGATCGCCTCGCTGTGCGCCGCATGCCCTTTGAAATGATCCCTTCCGTTCTCGTCCGTCGTGAAGACCTCCGGCTTGCCCATATCGTGAAACAGCATCGTCAGCCGCAGCAGCCTCTCCGCGGGAATGCTCTGCAGCGTGATCAGCGTATGCTCTCCGGTCGTATACGCGTGGTGCGGATTGTTCTGCCTCTGCTGCATGATCCGGTCAAATTCCGGCAGGACGACCGCCGTGATCCCGCACTCGTATGCAAGCCGGAGCCAGTCCGGATGCGGGGATATCAGCAGCTTCACAAGCTCTGTCTGGATCCGCTCCGCGCTGATATGCCTCAGATTTCCCGACATCCTGCAGATCGCCGCTCGGGTGTCCCCGTCCACGGCAAACCCGAGCTGCGCCGCAAAGCGCACCGCGCGCATCATGCGCAGCGCGTCCTCCGAAAAGCGCTCCGCCGGATCCCCGACGCAGCGGATCACACGGTTCTCCAGATCCTCCATGCCGCCAAATTCATCGATCAGTCCGCTCTCATGCGAATACGCCATCGCATTGACCGTAAAATCGCGCCGCCGCAGATCCTCCTTCAGATCCGGGGTGAACGTGACCTCCTTCGGATGGCGGCAGTCCTCATACGCCCCGTCGATCCGGTACGTCGTCACCTCAAAGGTGTCCTGGTCCAGCACCACGGTCACGGTGCCGTGCGCGATGCCGGTGTCTGCCGTCTTTGCAAACAATGCCTTTACCTGCTGCGGCGACGCGGAGGTCGTAATGTCCCAGTCCTCCGGCTCCCGTCCCAGAATGGAATCCCGGACGCAGCCGCCCACCACAAATGCCTCGAAATGATTTTCATGCAATATCTGTAAAATCTGATCTGCCTTCTCTGGAATACTGATATAAAGCTTTCTGTAATCTGTCAAGGTCTCCACCAATCTGCCCTTTCGCCGAATATCAAGATTTCAACATCAGTTTCCGCATATTGCCCGCTGCTTTCTGTTCATATCCAGACACTGCCCCTTATTCATATACGATTACCGGCGTCCCGATCGACACCACGCTGTAGATTGTCTTTGCCTGCTCATACGGCGTATTCACGCAGCCGTGCGAGCCGTTGCTGAGATAAATAGAACCGCCGAACACGGCCCTGGCCTGCATGTCATGGATCCCCACGTCATCATTGAACGGCATCCAGTAGTCAACCGGGGCCGTATAGCCCTCGCCCTTCAGGACATAGTCGCGCATCTTCGCGTCAATCGCCCATACTCCGCCGGAAGGCGTCCCGTTCCCCTTGTTCGGATTGCCGGTGACGACCGGCGTGTCCACGATCAGGTTGCCGTCCTGATAGCACCACATTCTCTGCTGTGAGATGCAGACCTCCACGTAGGTATAGCCGATGTCGTTCGTATCGCGGCTCATCGCCGTATAGATATACTCCGGCTCCATCTCGCCCTGGTATCCGTCGTCCAGCGCCTTCATCAGGTCTCTCATCGTCGCATCCTGATCCATGCACCAGCCGTAGTCCCCGCCGGTGAGCGTCTCAACCGTCCCGAGCGAAGTGTAGAACTGCCGCGTCAGCCCGAATGTGTCGTACCTTGCCGCAAGGTTCTCCACGTACTCCGACACCTTTGTCTCGTCGATCGTGAACGTTCCGTCGGCAAGCTTCACGATCCACCCGTCGATCACCGACACGTCCACAACCTCCTGCCGGTCTCCGAAATCATATGTGATGCTGGCCGCGGCCAGCTCGCTCATGGCCGCCGCGTCGTGCTGAAGCTCTTCATTGTCCTCGTATATCTCCGGATTGACATAGCAGTCCCGTTCATCGAGAGAGACGCTCACATCGCCGTCGTCCAGGGCTGCGAGCACCTCCTGCACCGTCCGGTCATGGTCAAGCGTCGTGCCCATGACCTCTTTTACCACCTCGTACCCCGTGTCCGTTATGCCCACATAGGCGTCCCTCGGCGCAATGCTCTGCCCGCTGTCCATGCAGTTCAGGCTTTCCACGGCCTGCTCTGCTTTCGCACGGTCAAAGGAAAAGGCCACTGAATCCGCCCGCTCCCTCTCCATGAGGATCATCACCGGCCAGATGTAAGAGCGCTGCGCTTTCATCATGCGGTCGATGCTCCCGTTGTCCGTAAAGGTCAGGCCGATCTGTCCTGCAGAGATCGTCTCAGTCCGGTTGTCGCGCTCCTGTACCTCGAGCACATAGGCGCCAAGCTTGCTCTCCACCTCCTCCTTCACCTTCTCCACGGTCTTGTAGCTGCAGTCGATTCCGTAGATCATCGTCTCATTATAAAAGTGAAAGCCAAAATAGACGGCCACCCCCGCATAGGCCAGTGCCAGAACCGAGAAGACCGCCAGCAGCGCCCTGCGAACCTTCCTTCGTCTGCGCTCCCGGATCTTCTCCAGGACGCTCATTCCCTGCGTGTCCGCACTCTCCGGATCCCCGGCCTGCTTCGTACGCCGGCCGGCCGCGGTTCTGCGCAGCTTCTCCACATCCACCCCTGCTTCACTCCACTGCCCGGGCCGGTATGCCCCTGCCCCGTTCTGCTTTTCGGGCGGATCTGCTTTTGCCTCGCTCTGCTGACCGGCCTGATTTGTTTTCATCTCGTTCTGCTGACCGGCCTGATTTGTTTTCATCTCGTTCTGCTGGCCGCCCTGTGCTGCTTCCGCCTCACTCCACTGCCCGGGCCGGTATTTCCGCGTCTGCTCTTCAGGCACAGCCTCCTGCTTCCGAGTCTCCGCGCCCCGGTCTGTGTCCTTTGCAGAGGATCCGCTCCCCTCCGGTTTCTGAAAACCAGCCCCTGTATAGATTCCCCTCTGGCCGGTTCTCCCCGCCGGTATTTTCCTTTTTTCAGTCATGTTATTCTCCCCTGCAGCTCCCCTGCGTGTATCTGTCCTCGTCGGGATGCCCATTTATCTGTGCAGCCGCCTCCATTCCTCGCAAAGCCCGCAGGCGGCCTGAATCTCGCCGCAGATTTCCTCCACGCTGCGTTCGTCCGTGCACACGATCACATCGGCGGCCTCCAGATATTTCGGCAGCCGCGCCTGCATCAGCTCTGAGATATAGCTGACATTCATATTCCCTTCCAGGAGCGGCCGGTTGTGGCTGTGCCTCACCCGCTCATAAATTGTCTCCGGCTGTGCGCTCAGGCAGATGATCCTGCCGCTTCTGCGCATCTCGCGGACATTGCACTCCCGCATCGGAACCCCTCCCCCGCAGGATACGACGTTGCCCCCGCTCCGGCCAAGGTCTTCCAGAAGCGCGGTCTCGAGCCCGCGGAAATATGCCTCGCCCTGCGAAGCAAAGATTTCCGGGATCTTCATCCCCTGCTCCTGTTCGATCTGCTCATCCATCTCAATCAGGCGCATCCCGCAGGCCTCGCTGAGCCTGCGCGCAACGGTAGATTTCCCGGCGCCCATAAATCCAATCAGAAAAATATTTGTTTTTTTCTCCATATCGCTCTTCTCCAAAGTAAAAAATACCCATTATCAGCAGTATACCACTAACAGGAAACGCGGGCAAGATACGATCAAAAAAACTGCCGCAAATCCGGTTGGGAATCTGCAGCAGTTTCCTCTGAAGTTCTGTTATTGTGCACTTATGAGCTTACGCCCTTGTACCCTTTTACCCTTATGCCTCTGTAACGGCCTCGGTCTCCGCCGGCGTCAGCTCCGTGGCCGGGGTCTCCGCATCGGTCTGCGGTTCCTCAGCCGGGGCTTCGGTCTCGGCAGGCGTGAGTTCTGTCTCAGCAGACGTAATCTCAGTCTCCGCAGACGTGATCTCAGTCTCCGCAGGAGTAATCTCGGTCTCCGCAGGTGTGATCTCGGTCTCTGCCGGTGTGAGGCCGGTCTCCGCCTCTGTCTCCGGCTCCACATACGGAGTCAGGGAGTAGTCGAACACGATCTGCGCGATCACCTCGGCATCCTGTGAGACCTCTCCGGCCTCCTCCCACTCTGTGTAGAGTTCCTCGATGCGGTCCGCTTTCCTCTGCTCAACGATATCCTCTTTCTCAGCGTCCGTGGCCTCGCGATCCAGCTGGCTGATCAGCTTCACCACATAGTATCCGGAATCTGTCTCAACCGGCGTCTCAACGAGGGTGCCGTCCTCCAGGCCGTCCGTCGCCGTCACCAGCTCTGAGACATAGTAGTCTGTGCCGAATGTCGTCTCGTTCGCGTTCTTGCCAAGCTCGTCCGCCGCCGTGTCGAAATCCTCTCCGGCCAGAACCTTTGCAAGGAACTCTTCCGCCTGGGCGAGGGCCTTCGCCTTTGCCTCAGCCTCCTCCGGATCCTCGGTTTCGGTCTCTGTCTCCGCCTCTGTGAGGATCTCCGCGGGCGTCGTCTCCGCCTCCGTCTCTGTCTCGGCAGCCGTCGTCATGATATGGGCGTCCGTCACCAGGGAAGCCTCTCCTGCGGCGGATTCCTCTTCCGATGCGGCCTCTGTGGCCTCCGCCTCCGTCTCGGCCGGCGTGATCTCAGCCTCTGCGCCTGTCTCCAGCTCTGTCTCTTCCTCTTCCTCCGTCACAGGTGCAAAGAAGACATACTGTACGCGCCTCTGCGCGGCCTCTTCGTCAGATACCTCCGTGTCCACATCGGCCGGCATCACTTTTTCCATCCTGTAACGCACCATCTGCAGCTCCAGGAAGCGCTCCACGTGCTCCTGCGTTACCCCGATGCTCTCAAGCACTTCTGCATCGTTTGCCGCCACAAATGCCTCTGCCGCCGCGGTTACCGCGGCCTTATCCTCATCAGTGACCGATACACCGTATTCTTCCATTTTCTGTTCCGCGAGCAGCGCATGCGTCAGGCCCTCTGCCTCCTGCTCCTTCGCCATCTCGCCGAGCGTCTGCCCCGAGCCGTACAGATCCTGATTAAACGGATCCGTAATGCCAAACGATTCATACGTGCTCTCCAGCATTGCCTGATCGTAGCGCACGGCAAAATTGAGCACTCCGGCGGAAATTGTGTCATCATTCACGGTAATGGCTGCCGCCGACCAGTCCGTTTCGTCCTTCTTCGAGCAGCCGGCCAGAGACGTCAGTGCAAGCCCCGCGCTCAGACCCATAACGACTGCCCTTGTCAATCTCTTCTTCATGATTTCCTCCATTCTGCGCCATCTGCATGGCGCAGACAGACGAACCGCGCGCCTGTTCGACCCGCGGTCCCCCTGTCGCAAACTCATTTTAATATTATAATCACTTTTGGGACATCCCGCAAGCCCTTTTTACAAATAAAAGCGCGGGAGCGCGGCCCGTTTTTATTCCTCCGCCGTGCACACGAGCCCCAGCTCCTCAAGCTGCTTCTCATCGACGCGGGACGGGGCCTCGCTCATCAGGTCGGAGGCGTCCTTGACCTTCGGGAACGCGATCACGTCCCGGATGCTGTCGCTGCCGGTCATCAGCATGATCAGGCGGTCAAACCCGAACGCAAGTCCTGCGTGAGGCGGGACTCCGTATCTGAACGCATTCAGCAGGAAGCCGAACTGCTCCTGCGCCTGCTCCTTTGTAAAGCCCAGCATGTCAAACATTTTGCTCTGAATCTCGCTCTGGAAGATTCGGACGCTGCCGCCGCCGAGCTCTGTCCCGTTGAGCACGATGTCGTAAGCCTTCGCGCGCACCGCGCCAGGGTCGCTGTCCAGCTTGCCGAAATCTTCTTCCATCAGCATCGTGAACGGATGGTGCATCGCCACATAGCGCTGTTCTTCCTCGTCCCACTCAAGCAGCGGGAATTCTGTCACCCAGAGGAACTTATAGTCGTCCTTCTTCAAAAGCCCGAGGTTCTTCGCGATCTCGATGCGCAGCGCGCCGAGTACGTCCCAGACGACCTTATTACGGTCCGCCGCAAACAGGAGCAGATCGCCGGGCTTTCCGCCCATCGCCTGCACCAGAGCCTGCAGCTCTTCCTCCGTCATAAACTTTGCAAACGAGGACTTGTACGTGCCGTCCGCATTGACGGCGAGGTAGGCAAGCCCCTTCGCCCCGTAGCCCTTCGCGAACTCCACGAGCGCGTCGATCTTCTTGCGCGGCATGGCCCCCTGGCCCTCCGCGTTGATCCCGCGCACGCTGCCGCCGGCTGCCAGCGCGTTCGTAAACACGGAGAATCCGCAGTCCTTTACGACCTGCGACACGTCGTGCAGCTCCATGCCGAAGCGCAGATCCGGCTTGTCCGAGCCGAAGCGATCCATCGCCTCCTGCCACGTCATGCGCGGGATCGGAAGCGGAACCTCCACCCCGAGGATCTTTCCGAATATGCGGGCGAGCAGGCGCTCGTTCACATCGATGACGTCATCCACATCCACGAAGGACAGCTCCATATCGATCTGTGTAAATTCCGGCTGACGATCCGCGCGCAGATCCTCGTCGCGGAAGCACTTCGCGATCTGGAAATAGCGGTCATAGCCGGAGCACATCAGCAGCTGTTTGAAAAGCTGCGGCGACTGCGGGAGCGCATAGAAATGTCCCGGGTGCACACGGCTCGGCACAAGGTAATCCCTCGCGCCCTCCGGTGTGCTCTTGATCAGAACCGGCGTCTCGATCTCAAGGAAGCCTTCCTCCGTCAGGAAATTGCGCACTTCCGCCGCCACGCGGCTGCGGAGCATCAGGTTGCGCTGCAGATCCGGCCTTCTCAGATCCAGGAAGCGGTATTTCAGGCGCAGCTCGTCCTTCGTCTGGCTGTTCGCCTCGATCGGGAACGGCGGCGTCTCGGACTCGGAGAGGATCCGCAGCTCAGTCGCACGGATCTCGATCTCCCCCGTCTTCAGATTTTCATTGACCGCGCCTTCGCGCAGCTCCACGCGGCCGACCACCGCGATCACATACTCGCTCCGCAGCGTTCCGGCCTTCTCAAAGCCGGCCGCCCCGATATCCTTCTCGTCAAAGATGATCTGCAGCAGACCTGTGCGGTCGCGCAGATCCACAAAGATCAGACTCCCAAGATTTCTCCGTTTCTGAACCCAGCCCATCACCGTCACGGCGCTGCCGCAGTCTGCCTTCGACACCTCGGTGCAGCGGTGGGTCCGCTTCAGTCCTTTCATTGCCTCAGCCACTTTTTCTTCCTCCTCATACAGCCGGAACACAGCGGGCGCTAAGATGTGCGCTTCTTCCGCTCCGGTATTTTTCTGTTCTATCCTGTACCGCGCCTGCCCGGCGGTTTCCCGGCCGCCATGGTCTCATACCGTGAGCGCGCCCTAAGCCTGCAGAATGTAATCCGCAAGCGCGTCCAGCGCCACCTCGGTCTGCTCACCGGTCTCCATATCCTTAACCGACACCCGGTTTTCCTCAAGCTCCTGTGTCCCGATGATCGCGGTTCGCCGCGCGCCAAGCTTGTTCGCATACTTCATCTGCGCCTTGACGCTGCGGTCCATGTAATCCGTCTCCACGATGCAGCCCTTCCGGCGCAGCTCATCCACGATCCGGTACGCGCGTCCCCGCGCCTCCTTCCCGAGAATGCCCACGTACAGCGCAACCGGCTCCTCCGGCGGGAACTCGACGCCCTCTTTCTCCATAAAATACAGGATGCGCTCGATCCCCATCCCGAAACCGACGGAAGGGATGTCCTGCTTCTCATCGATCTCGTGGATCAGGCCGTCGTAGCGGCCGCCCCCGCAGAGCGTGAAGCCATCCGAGTCCACAAACTCGAACACGGTCTTCGTGTAGTAGTCCAGGCCGCGCACGATCCCGGTATCCACCGTGTAATCGATATTCATCTCATCGAGCAGGCTTTTCAGCTCTTCGAAATGCTCTCTGCACTCGTCGTCGAGGTATTCGATCGTCCGCGGCGCATGGGCGGCGATCTTCTTACAGCCGTCCACCTTGCAGTCAAGCACGCGCAGAGGATTTTTCTGCATGCGCTCGCGGCAGGTCGGGCAGAGCCCGTCCTCATGCTCCCGCAGATAGGCGAGCAGCGCGGCGTTGTAGGTTTTGCGGCAATTTTTGCAGCCGATGCTGTTGATGTGCAGCTTTGCGTCCTTCAGCCCCAGTTTGCCGATCAGCTCCGTGATCAGCGTGATCAGCTCCACCTCCGCGAGCGGGCTTGCCGAGCCGACAAACTCCACGCCGAACTGGTGATGCTGCCGCAGCCGGCCGCTCTGCGGCTTCTCGTAGCGGAACGCCTGCGTCACGTAATACAGCTTTGCCGGCGCAGGCTGCGCATACATATTGTGCTCCAGGTATGCGCGCATGACCCCGGCCGTGCCCTCCGGCTTCAGGGTGATGCTGCGGCCGCCCTTGTCCTCAAAGGTATACATCTCCTTCTGCACCACGTCCGTCGTCTCCCCGACGCCGCGCTGAAACAGCACCGTGTGTTCAAACACCGGCGTGATGATCTCGCTCATATGATACGTCCTGGCAGTCTCCCTGGCAATCTTCTCGACGATGCTGCGCCTGCGCATCTGCTCGCCGTACCAGTCCTGTACGCCTCTTGGCGCCTGTGTGATCATAATCTCTCCCTCTCTTTATCAGTTTATTCTTCTTCCACATCCAGAAGCTCCGCGTACGGCGAGGTTCCCTCATCCGTCAGCTGCCTCAGCTTCCACTCCAGATCCTCCGTGTGAAGGATCGCGTCCAGATCAGCCTCGTTCACCACATTCATAAAAGCGAGAAATACGCGGATGTCATAATTCTTGGATTCCTCGATCATCAGCTCCAGCGCCGTCTTCCGGTCAAACGCCTCGCGGTACGGGCGGTCCGCCGTCAGCGCCGCAAACACGTCGCAGACGCGCAGGATCCGGGAACCGAACGGGATATCCTTTCCCGACAGATTCATCGGGTATCCGGTGCCGTCGCAGTTTTCGTGGTGGAACCTGACCATGTCCACGATCTTCCGGGAATATCCTTTCTTCTCGAGGATATCCGCGCCCAGCTTCGGGTGGCGCCTCAGGTAGCGCATTTCTTCAATGATCAGCGTCTCCTTTTCCTTTCCGCGGACGTATTTGGCCAGCTCCAGCTTGCCGATGTCATGCAGAAATCCCGCGACCGCAAGATCATAACAGTCTTCTTTTGGAAATCCCAGCTCTTTTCCGACCAGATACGCCAGATTGCTGACCTTCGTGCCGTGCGCCAGCTCCCTGACGATGCTCGGCCGGATGATCTGGTATTTTTTCCTGTACTCCTGACCGGTCTTATTCATGATAACACCGACCTTTTTCTCTCAATCATTTCATCAATTCTTTCAATATAATTTTTGATATCCTTCACATTCTCGATGCGCTCAAAACGGTTCTGCCCGAGCACCAGCCTCGTCGCAGCGCCCGCCCCCAGCGCGAGGATCGTCTGCAGCTCCTCCATGATCAGAATGTTGTAAAGCCCCTCTTTGCCTTCCCTGGCATAGCCGACGTTTTCAAAGTTCCCGGCCATGTTTTTCTGGCGGTACAGATAATACGGGAACATGCCGGCCTCCCGCGTGTAGCGGGCGGTCATCTCCATGATCTCCTGGCTGTTCGTCATCGTCATTTCACGGTGTTCCTCCCGGAACAGCTTGAGCCGTGAGGCGCGCTTGACAGCCAGAGAGTGCACCGTGATGCTGTCCGGGCCGAGCTTTGAAAGCTCCTGCATCGTGTGCTCCACCTCAGGCGCCCCCTCGCCGGGCAGTCCGACGATCAGATCCATATTGATATTGTCAAATCCCATGCTCCGGGCAAGCCCGAAGGCGGCCACCGTCTCCTCCACCGTGTGCCTGCGGCCGATAAAGTCCAGCGTGCTCTGGTTCATCGTCTGCGGGTTGATCGAGATGCGCGACACTCCGTGGTTTTTCAGCACCTCGAGCTTCTCGCGCGTGATGCTGTCCGGACGGCCGGCCTCGACCGTAAATTCCCTGAGCCCGCCGAGACTGAAGCTCTGCTCAAGCTTCGAAAGCAGCCGTTCCAGCTGGTACGGTTCCAGCGTCGTCGGCGTGCCTCCCCCGATGTAGAGCGTGTTCAGCTCCCTGTCCGCGAACGCCCCGGAGGCGTAATCGATCTCTTTGCACAGCGCGTCGAGGTACGTGTCCACCCGATCCTTCCAGAGGTACAGGGGACTCGAGCTGAAGGAGCAGTACAGGCAGATGCTCGGGCAGAACGGGATCCCGACATACAGGCTGTAGCCGTCCTTATAATGGATATCTCTCAGAATATGGCGCTCACGGTTCGCGATCGAGACCGCAAGCGCTGTCTTCTCATTGCTTGTGTAATAATTCTCTCTCATGTACTGCGCGATCTGCGCGTTCTTCCAGCCCTGCTCCAGCAGGCCCATCGGGATCCGCGTCGGACGGATGCCCGTCAGGCTTCCCCACGGAAGCTTCCGCCCGAGATGCGCAGAGAACATCCTGTACAGCAGCCGCTTCAGTTCGTCACGGATTTCCTTTTCCGGGGCGTCCGGGGCAAGCCGCAGTTCATCCTGACAGAGCATCCGGTCTCCCGAGAGAAGCCGCACACTGGTGCCGCAGCCAGAGGCCTCCCGGGATTTCTGCGGCTCCCGGCCTTCCGGGATATCCTGCGGTTTCTGCGGCTCCCGGCCTTCCGGGACTTCCTGCGGTTTCTGCGGCTCCCGGCCTTCCGGGACTTCCTGCGGTTTCTGCGGCTCCCGGCCTTCCGGAGTATCCTGCGCTCGCTCCCGGCACACTTCAGGCTCTTCGCGCGCTCCCCTGTCTTCCGGGATGTCCTGCGGCCGCTCCCGGCACACTTCAGGCCCTCCGCCCGCTGCCTGCGCTTCTTCGGACACAAAGAAAGAAACCACCAGCTTCAGCGGCTCCTGCGTCTCCTCCCCCGGTGCTCTCTCTGGCGCTTTTCCTCCTGCATTCACCGGATCCGTCACACGGACCTCCTGATCCGGGTAAAATGCTTTCACAAGCGAATGGACCTCATAGGCAAAGCCCGGTCTGTTTAAATGTATCGTTATCATGGCTGTTCCCCGATCCGTACGCGTCTTAATACGGGTTGTACTGTTTCTCGTAGCCGATGCTGCTCGACTCGTCGTGGCCCGGCAGCACCAGCGTTTCATCCGGCAGCGCAAACAGCTTCCGGTGCACGGAATCGTGCAGCTGGCTCATGCTCCCGGTCGGGAGATCCGTCCTGCCGACGCTGCAGCAAAACAGCGTGTCCCCGGAGAACAGCACCTGCTCGGATTCAATATAATAGCAGGCCCCGCCCGCCGTATGCCCGGGCGTGTGGAACACCCGGATCGAAAAGCCGGCAAATTCCACGGTGTCTCCGTCATGGAAAAAGCGGTCTGCCTTCACCGTATAGCCCCTTCCGTGCATCACAGAAAGATTGTTCGTCTCACGCTCCAGGATCTGCCGCTCTTCCTCAAGCGCGCAGACCGGAATATCATATCTGGCGCGAAGCTCGTCCGCCGCCCCGATGTGGTCAAAATGTCCGTGGGTCAGAAGAATGGCGGCCGGTTTCACCCCCAGCTCCTCAATCCTGCGTATGATCCGCTCCGCCTCGTCCGCCGGATCCACGATAAGCAGCTCCTTCGTCCCCTTATTCCAGGCCAGGTAGCAGTTTGTCTGCACCATCCCGAGAACCATTGTTTCTATCTGAAGATTTTTCATCGCTAAATTTTCCTTCCTTTTGCCGCAGCGTTCGGTTCGATACGCATCGATCCGTGTGCGGTCTGGCATTACCGCCTGTACGCCCTGCATCTGTCCGTGCGCGGCAGGCCTTACGTCAATCTGTGCGCAGTCTGCCATGTATCCGTCTTTCTGCAGCCCGCCGCGTCCTCAGCCCGTCGTCCGCTCCACGTCGATCACGCTCTCCACCTGGCGGATCTTTTCCACCAGATAGTTCAGCGTGCCTTTATTTGAGATCTCAAAGGACATCGCGATCGTCGCGATCCCCTGTCTGCTCGTGCGGGAATTTACCGAGCGCACGTCGATCTTCCGCTCGGTGAAGATCCTGCTGATATCCGCCAGAAGGCCTGTGCGGTTGTTGCAGTAGATCATGATCTCCGCAATGTACAGTCCCCGCTCGCCCTCGTGGGCCTCCTTCTGCCATCCGGCGTCGATCAGGCGCGACCGCTCTTCCTCCGGCAGGTTGATGATGTTGATGCAGTCCGTGCGGTGAACCGTCACCCCGCGCCCGCGCGTCACAAATCCGACGATCTCGTCCCCCGGGATCGGGCTGCAGCACTTTGCGAAACGGACGCTCACATCGTCAATCCCCTGCACGGTAATGCCGCCCTTGTTCTTTCTGTTCTGCGACGCGCTGTTCTCCCTCGCGTTCTGGACCGACTCGATGATCTGCTCGTCCGTGATCTCTTTTCTGTGATCCCGCTCGTAGCCCTCCAGGAGCTTATTGACCACCTGGCCCTCCTTTAGGCCGCCGTGCCCCACCGCCGCGAGCACGGAATCCCAGTCGCGGAAGCTGTATTTCGACAGCACACGGTCAATGTACTCCGGCTTTACGATATCTGACTGCACAATGCCCTTCGCCTTGCAGTATGCGGCCACAAGCTCCTTGCCCCTGGCAATGTTGTCCTCCTTGAGCTCCTGCTTGAACCACTGGTTGATCTTGTTTTTCGCCTGCGAGCTCTTGACGATCTTCAGCCAGTCGCGGCTCGGACCGCGCGAATTCTGCGAGGTGATGACCTCGATGCGGTCTCCGTTCTGGATCACATAATCGATCGTCACCAGCTTGCCGTTGACGCGCGCACCGATCATGCGGTTGCCGACCGCGCTGTGAATGCTGTAGGCAAAATCGATCGGCGTCGATCCGTTCGGAAGGTTCTTGACGTCGCCTGACGGGGTGAAGCAGTATACGTTCTCCGAGAACAGGTCGAAATCGCTCTTCAGCAGGCTCATGAACTCGCGGTTGTCCGACATCTGCCAGTCGAGCACCTGCCTCAGCCAGCTCAGCTTCTCCTCTTCGCTTTTGGAATCGCCCTTTTTGCCGTCCGCAGCCTCCTTGTATTTCCAGTGCGCCGCGATGCCGTACTCCGCCGTGCGGTGCATCTCAAACGTCCGGATCTGGATTTCAAACGGCGTGCCGCCGGGCCCGATCAGCGTCGTGTGCAGCGACTGGTACATGTTCTGCTTCGGCATGGCAATGTAATCCTTGAAGCGGCCCGGGATCGGCTTGTACAGCTCGTGGATCAGCCCCAGCGCCGCGTAGCAGTCCTTGACAGTCTCCACGATGATGCGGACCGCGAACAGATCATAGATCTGGTCCAGCGTCTTCTGCTGGTTTACCATTTTCTTATAGATGCTGAAAAAGTGCTTGATGCGCCCGTCCACCTGGGCCTTAATGCCCGCCTTCTCGATATGGCTGCGGACCTCCGTCACAATACCGTCGACAAACGCCTGCCGCGCTTCCTTCTTCAGCGCGATCTTTTCTACCAGGTCGTAGTAGACCTCCGGCTCCAGATATTTCAGGGACAGATCGTCCAGCTCCACCTTGATCTTCGAGATGCCCAGCCTGTGGGCGATCGGCGCGTAGATGTCCATCGTCTCGCGCGCCTTCTCCTTCTGCTTCTCCGGGCGCATGTATTTCAGCGTGCGCATATTGTGGAGCCGGTCTGCAAGCTTGATCAGGATCACGCGGATATCCTTTGCCATCGCGAGGAACATCTTGCGCAGATTCTCCGCCTGCACCTCCACCTTGTCGGCAGAATAATTCAGCTGGCCCAGCTTGGTGACGCCGTCCACCAGAAGCTCGACCTCATCGCCGAATTCCTCCCTCAGCTGTTCCGATGTCATGACCGTATCCTCGACCACATCGTGCAGAAGGCCCGCGATGATCGTCTCCTTGTCCAGCTCCAGATCCGCCAGAATGATTGCCACGCAGAGCGGGTGGATGATATACGGCTCCCCGGACTTCCGGCGCTGTTCTTTGTGTGCCTCGTAGGCGACATGATATGCCTTCTCGATCATGGAAATGTCATCCGAGGGATGGTATTTCCGCACGCTTTTGATCAGCTCCTGATACAGAACGTCCGGACTCGTGAAATCCTCCATCGTCTTTACGCTGGCATCGGCCTTTTCAATTTCTCTGATTCTATCCTGCTTCGTATTCGTGTCCATCGGCATAAGCTCACCATCTCTGTCTCTTTCCTTGCTTTCCGTCCTGCAGCACAATGCTCTCTTCTGCAGCCGGGCGCACGCCGCAGCGGCCCTGCGAAAGCGCCGTCTCTCAAAAGCTGTGCGCCTGCTTTATTTTCCCTCGTAGCAGATCACAGACTCTACCTCATATCCCGCAAGCTTCTCGCGGCCCTTCAGGCCCGCCAGCTCCATCAGGAAGAGGACCTTCACCACCTCGCCGCCGAGCTCCTCGACCAGCTTGATGGCGGCCTCGATCGTCCCGCCGGTCGCGATCAGGTCGTCGACGATGACTACCTTCTGTCCGGGCCGGATCGCGTCCCTGTGCATCTCGATCGCGGCCGTTCCGTACTCCAGCTCGTACTCTCTGGAGATCGTCTCACAGGGCAGCTTGCCCTTCTTGCGCACAAGCACAAACGGTTTGTGTAAATTATACGCGATCGGCGTACCGAAAATGAAACCTCTGGACTCTGCGCCGACCACCACGTCAAAGTCCACCCCTTTAAGCTTCTCCTGCATCAGGTCGATCGCCAGATGCAGGCCGTCCGCATCCTGCAGGATGCTTGTGATATCCCTGAAAATAATTCCCGGCTCCGGAAAATCCGGAATACTTCTCACGTATTCTTCTATTTTTTTCATCTCTTTTGTCCTCCCGCGGCTGTGCGCTGCCATAAATAATATTCATCAAATGAGTAGTATAACATTTTCCGCCCTGTTTCGCAACTGCTTCTTCCCGATTCTTCTGCGCCCGGGCCCCCGGAAAGGCCGCTTTTCTGCTCAGGAAAAGAACCTTCTCCAGATCCACACCAGGAGCGCTCCCAGCAGGATGAACGGGAGCAGCCGCCAGACGATCGCGAACATCGTCCCCAGGATGAAGAAGATGACCAGCACCACAGCGGTGAGGATCAGCGTCGCCTTCCACCCTCCGAGCCGGAAGGTGTGCATATGCGTGTTTTCTCCGAAGGGCGGCTCATCGTCCGTGACGTCCTCCGTGTAGCCTCCTGCGACATCCTCCGTGTAGCCTCCCCCGGCGTCCTCGGTGTAGACGGTCTGGCCGGAGCGGCTCCAGGAGTCAAAGGGCGTATATCCACGCTCTTCCTGCTCCTCCTGTTCTTCTCTCTGCTGGTCCACGTCGAGGATGGTGCGGGCGATCAGGCGCGGGTCGCCGAGCTGCGCGGTCACCTCTTCCTCGCTCTTCCCCGAACTTACCTCCTGGGAAATATAGTTCTCATAGTAACTCACATTCTCTGCCACTTCCTGCTCCGTGAGTTCGCTTCTCAGCGCACGCGCCAGCACCTCGACAAATTCCTGTCCTGTCATACCCGTCCCTCCCTGCGGTATCCGCTTAAATTCAGGCGGTTCCCGCATCACACGGATCGCCATGCACTTACTATACTCTATCCGTTTTTTTTGCGCAAGTATCTTCTTACGTATGCCATACAGAAAACGAGCTATACTGCGAAAGGGCCGCCGCAGAATACCGCTCGTCCGGATCCTCCGCGCGGCTTCCCGGAAATCATGCAGATGTTTTCCGGAAAAAGCGCCCGAAAGGAGGCCGGGCACGGCATTTTGCAGCAGCCCTTCTATATTATATCTGTGTCTTTATGCAGCTTACTTTTTCTGCTTTGTCAGCGTCTGCACGCCCTCGATCGCGAGAACGACAGCCAGCACTACGAGCAGAACCGCGATGCCTGCGCGCGTCCACATCCAGCCAACGCCTGCCGCCGCGCCTGCGGTTGCATTCTTAACGTTGGTCATGATGGTCTGGCACAGGGATACGATCGTAACCACCAGCATGAAGGCCATCGGGAACAGGAACATCTTGTTGTTTCTGCCCATCTTGCCGAGCCATGCAGCGACAGCCAGAAGGCCGAGAGCCGCAAGCAGCTGGTTGGCAGCGCCGAACAGCGGCCAGATGTTGGAGTAACCGGTCATGCCGAGCGCGATGCCGAGCACTACCGTGATGATCGTAGCCACGTACGGGTTGGTCAGAGTCTTCTTGAAGCCCTGCGCATCCTCATAAGTCTGTCCCGGCTCAAGCCAGAACTCCTGGAACATATAGCGGGCCAGACGGGTCGCCGTATCCAGAGAGGTCAGGCAGAATGCCGATACAGCCAGGATCAGCATTGCATAGATCACGCTCTCCGCGCCTGCGAGGAACGGGATCGTCGCGCACATGCGGGAGATACCGGTAGCAAATACCTGTGTCGGGTTGGTGATGCCGCCCGGAACATAATCTTTCCAGATGTAGCCGACTGCGCACAGAGAGATCAGTGCCAGTCCGCACTCGATCAGCATGCCGCCGTAAGCGATCGGCTTCGCATCGCCCTCTTTGTCGAGCTGCTTTGCCGTGGTGCCGGAGCCGACGAGTGAATGGAAACCGGAGATGGCGCCGCAGGCGATCGTGACGAACAGAGCCGGGAACAGGCTGCCAAGAGAGGTGCCCGCACCTGCCGTCGCCTGATCCACAAAGCCCGTGAAGGCCGGGATCTCAAGAGCCGGATGCGCGCCGAGGATGCCTACCACGGCCACGATCATCATGCCATAAAGCAGGAAGGAGCTCAGATAGTCACGAGGCTGCAGAAGGATCCACACCGGGGTGACGGATGCGACTGCAATATAGATGCCTACAATGATCATCCAGGTATTGCCGCTCAGGTAGATCGGATGGAAGTTCAGGCCGATCGCCATGCAGACGATGATCGCGGCCACGCCGATCACGGTGGAAACGCCCAGAGACGCATTCTTTCTGTATACCATCATACCGAAGATGATCGCAATGACGATGAACAGGATAGAAATCATGGCCGTCGAAGCGTTTGCCGAGCTTGCCGCCTTATCAAGGACACCCGCCTCGTCGTATGTAGCCTTGAATGTATTCGCAACGATCGATGCGAACGCAGCCACCACCAGGATCAGGGTCAGATAAGAGAAGATCAGGAACAGCTTCTTCGCGCGCGAACCGATACTGGTCGCGATAACCTCACCGATGGACTGACCTTTGTTTCTCACGGATGCGAACAGCGCGCCGAAGTCGTGCATTGCACCGAAGAAGATACCTCCGATCAGTACCCACAGCATAACCGGCACCCAGCCGAATACCGCTGCCTGGATCGGTCCGTTGATCGGGCCTGCGCCCGCGATGGATGAGAAATGATGTCCCATCAGAACCGGAGCCTTTGCCGGGACATAGTCGTTCCCGTCTTCAAGCTCATGTGCAGGTGTCGTTCTCTTCGGGTCAACGCCCCACTGCTCAGCCAGCCATTTTCCGTAGAAAACATAGCCGAGAACAAGAACCACGATACCTACGAGTAAGATTACTACCGCATTCATGTTTTAACAGCCTCCTTTTTCTTTCATGAATTTAGTATATTTTTCATAAATTTCGTGTTGGCGCGGCCCATCCGGTTCGTGAACACATCGTTCCCCTCCCGGACGATCGCGGCCGTATGGAGGTGCATCCACCCATACCACGAAAAATGAAAACTTTTGTATACTCTGCACTTCTGAAGCGCACGCTTCGCCTCCGGCGTACAGCGGTCACAGAGAAACACCGCCGTGATATAGCTGTACATATGCCCGGGCTTCGGATCGATCAGCTTCATGCCCTCTTCATAAGCATAGTCCCTGCAGGACCCGAATAATTCCGGGGTCAGCTCCGGAACAGAGAAAATGTATACAAATTCGTTGCTGTCCGCTTCCCACAGCTTTGCCTTCTTGATCAGCACGTATTTTTCCGAGTGCACATAGAAGCGGCAGGTCGCCGCGAGCGGCAGCGCCGAAGGAGGATCCTGCACGCGCTCCACGTCAAAATACGCCATGTAGCTGTCCAGAAGCCGATCCAGAATCTCATCCCTGGTCAATGCAAGGTTCATAAACCGGTCACCCACTTTATTCCATTAATGTGCTAAACTCATCAGGCCACGAAAACGTCGGCACCAGAGATGCCGACGGCCCAGAAGTCGCAGACGCCTTTGTCCTCATGATTTTCTAAACGAGAAATAAATTTATTAAAAAATCATAAACATTCTACCACCACTATATCAAAAAAGCAAGCATTATTATTTGCCTGTTCAGGGTTGTTTCATGAAGCATTTGTACAAAATAAAGGAATTATTTCCGCACCTGATACAGTTTTCCAAACCCAGTTC
>CANRBX010000052.1 GCA_947628955.1 uncultured Lachnospiraceae bacterium
TTGAACTTTTTATCGCTAAGGCCCCAGGGAATGCCTGTGCAAGCACGCATTCCCTTTGCGGGCCTTACATCATCGGTTCCATGGAGAGTGCCGGATGGCCCTTCTCTTCCAGGAAGGCCAGCAGGGTCTCGGGATCTTCCGCGACGGTCTCATCGCCGATCATATCGGTGAAGTTGTCGATGCCGTAGAGCTCCTTCGCCGTTGCGTTCAGTCTCTCGGCCACCTGCTCCTTCAGATCCTTCGGCATCCAGACGATACGCTCGATACCGCCCTCTGCCTTCATGAACTTCTTGGAAGCGATGAAGTGCTTGCCGTGTCCCATGAAGCCCGGTGTCTGCACGCCGCCGCCCGTCATGGAGGCCAGCTCCGGGAAGGTCATGCCGATCGGGGTCATGCCCGCGTACTCACGGTTCGCGATGCAGACGCCGTTCGACAGCGGCTCGATGCCGCAGATGCACTCGAAGCATCCGCAGGATGTCATCGGCTTCTCGATGATGGAATACAGGGATACGTCGTCCAGAGCGCCCTGGGAGAACTTGCGGACTGCCTCGTTGACATCCTCGTACTCGCCGATCCTCTCATCGATCGGGCGCTCCTTCGTGATGACCTGGCACGGACCCTGCGGATCCAGCTCGTTCGTCGCCTTTGCATCCAGCCATGAAACGGCGCCGCACAGGCCGAGTCTCTCCGGAGTGACCACGCATACATGGCTCGGGGAGAATGCCTGGCACATGATGCAGCTGTAGTATACGTCCACGCTCTCGTCGGTCAGCGTATTCAGACGCTCGTCGCGCTTGTCAAACGTCGGGATCGCCACCTCATGGCGAAGCTTTGTGCACTGCTCCGGCTCGGTGTAGATGATCACCTGGCACTTGTCAACAACTGCCGCGAACTCGCTCTTCACTCTCGCGTAGAGCACCTCGCCCAGATGCTTCAGGCCGAAGCCCGCGTTGAAGGTGTCCTTGCTCACACGGACACGGATCATATCACGCTGACCGGTGTGCATCATGCCCTCGACACAGTTCAGGTAGGAGTGGAATTTACGCTCGATAACCGGCTCAAAGTCAGACTGCATGCTCTTGCCTGCCACCTGCACGATGTAAGCGATGCTCTGCTTGCTGCCAACCGGCATATCCTTGATGTCCGGCCCGATGATCTCGATCTTGTGATCCTCGATCTCGTTTGCCTCTTTCGTCTGCACCAGCTCGAAGCAGTCCACTCTGGAGCCGTCGTACTCGATCTGCATGTCGCCGCGGCGGATGATCTCACCCTCGAACGCGGAGGCAAAGGCCACCGGGATATCGATCTTCGTGATCTTGATCTTGATGTCGCGCGCCTCAAGGGAGGTCGCGTTCCACTTGTCAACATCCGGCTGTACGATCAGGCTCTTCGGCACGCTGAACGGATAATCGTTCGTGATAGCCGGGAAGCCCATTGCGATCGCGCCTGCGCCGCAGGCAAGCGTCACATTGTCAAGCGGAGCGAACGCATTCACGAATGCGAACACACGCTTCATGGTGTACTCGTTCAGTCCCTTGGAATCGCCCGGCGTGATGTTGCCGAAGATCAGGGCCGCACGCACAGCTATGGAAATTACATGCGCAACGCTGAGGATGTCGTCGCCCAGCGGAAGGATACGCACGTTCGGGCCCGTCTTAACGCCCTGCGCCACACACTGGTCAATGATGCCGCCGATCAGAGCGACCAGCATGCCCTGTCCCTGATAGCTCTTTACAAGGGCAGCGCCCTGCTCGGCAGTCGGAGCCGGGCCAATGATAACGGCCACGCCCGGGATATCGCCGGTGACGAGCGGAACGCCCTGTTCACGCACGTATGCGTCGCCGAGATGTCCGGTGTACGGAGCCTCATACGGAACCGCGCCGTCGATGTACTTCAGAACCTCATAAAACTCCGCGCACAGAAGCGTCGCCCATCCGGACTGGAAGCCGTCCTGCAGCCTCTTGTTTCTCGTCATCATGGATTTCACAACGCCGAGCGCTGCCTGCAGCTCGCCAAGGTTGCCCACCTTGTTGCCGGTCATGCCATAGTAGCTCGGCAGGCTGTAGGCCGTATCCGGGAAGGCAACCGCCTTGTCCGCGCCATATTTTTCAACGGCTTCGCTGACCGCTTTTTCCACACGCTCATAAACCGTATCATTACCGTTAAATATAAGATCTAATAAAGTCACTGTTCTACCTCCACATTTTTATTATTTTAGCCACGCGGCCGCCCGTGCGCCCCGGCGGACCTGCCCTGTGCCGCAGACACACCGCGTTTCGCGGCCCATGACCCTGGCATCATCAGATTGCAATTGCGTTCCTCTTGCTCTCGATATCCGCGATGATCGCATCCCCAAGCTCGTCAAGGTCAGAAGAAACGGTATGCTTTGCCTCCGCCCCGTTCACAAGTCCGCTTGCGGCGACCACATCCTCGAGGGAGCCCTCGTACGGCATGATCCCGATAAAGGTGTCCACGCCAAGCCCCACAAACGTATTGCCGAGATCCACCGCCTGCTTTGACACTCCGGCCGCGTCGCATCCGACTACCGGAAGCTGCGGGATCGACAGCCCCGAGTCTCCGGAGAGAGCCTGCGCGATCGTCACAACATTGCCGATATTCTCCAGTCCGCCGAGCGGCAGCACCGGCGGGATCTGCGCCAGGTCACAGACACGCTCCAGCCCGGCCCCGCAGAGTGACTTTGCCTCCGGGTTCAGAAGTCCCGCATCCTGCGCTACTGTAACCGGATATCCGATCGCAAGCAGCACAATGTCGTTGGCGATCAGCTTCTTCATCAGGGCAACGTACTCGTCCGTATTCCTGACCTCCGATCCCTCGCCCCCGAGCATGACGACCGCTCCGCGCAGAACTCCTGAGACCACACATTCCAGCAGCGGCTTCGTAGAGCCCGCTGCATCCACCTGGGAATTGCAGACTCCGTCCAGTGCCTGAATGATGTCGCCAACCTCCAGTTTCGGTAATCCTGAATCACTCATTTTTTCTCGCCTCACTTCATTTTAAAATTTACAACTATGGTAAACCGGATATTACCTATCCGACTTATCAATCAGGCTCTTGATCTTCCTGATCTCTTCAACGGTTTCCCTGCTGAAATCATACGGCGAGGAGCCATTGCGATCCGCGTCGATCACTTCCGAATTGTAGTGAATAAATCCCAGCAAATCCTCCTGCGGTATCTTTTCACGAATGAATGCTTCATCCTTCTCGTCACGGATCTTGTTCGCGACCACGCGCACCTGCTTCACGCCGAGGCCGACGGCCAGACGTTTGACATTCTGGTAGGTCTGCACACTGCGCGCACCCGGCTCGATCACAACAACGAACTGATCCATACCCTCAGTCGTGCCCCGCCCCAGGTGCTCCAGGCCGGCCTCCATGTCCAGGATCACGACATCCTCCCGGTGGAGCACCAGGTTATTGATGATGCGCTTCAGCATGACGTGCTCCGGACAGACGCAGCCGCTGCCCGCCGTGTCCACGGTGCCAAGCACCAGAAGCCGTACCCCGTTGCACACTCTCCCGTACGTCTCCGGGATATCGCTCACCTTCGGATTGATGCGGAAGAATGTGTTGTCCTTGTTTGCGCCGGTGCGCTCCTCGATCAGCTTTCGCATCTTGGTGATCGGGGTGATCTGCTCCAGCTCCTCCTCGGAGAAGCCGAGCGCAAGTCCAAGGTTCGCATCCGGATCCACATCGGCCGCCAGAACCGGCCTTCCCTCGTCCGCATAAAGTCTTGCAAGAGTCGCGGCAAACGTGGTCTTGCCCACGCCGCCCTTTCCAGTAACAGCAATCTTCATTCTTTAAAGTCACCTCAGTGCTATATTATTGCGTCTCACGCCGCAGACCGCTTCTTCAAAGCTGCATGCCGCCTTCGGCGTCCGCGTCTGCGGCTGAATGGGCGTTCCGGACAGACGCTCGAAACTGTCAGATCAGATCCCCAGCGCGTCTCTCTTCTCTTCGATCCTCTCGATCATCCTGTCGACGAGCTTGTCGATGTCGGTCTCGATCGTGTACGCGGCCTCGACCCACTCTCTGACGCCCTCGGTCAGCAGCTTGTATACCTGGTCAGAACCGCTGATGTACGGATCGACGCCGAGGAACGTATCGATACCGGTCGCTACGACGTAGTTGCCGATGGAGACCGCCTTCTCGGACATCCACTCCGGCGCGCAGCCGACAACCGGCAGCTCGGAGATCTTCCATCCGGAATCCTTCGCAAGCTCTGCCACAAGGATCATCATGCGGCTGATATCCACGCAGGAGCCCATGTGCAGTACCGGCGGGATGTCTGCCAGCTCGCAGACTCTCTTGAGGCCCGCGCCGCACAGATCCTTCGCCCTCTTGTCCATCAGGCCCGCCTTTGCAGCCGCCTGCGCCGCACAGCCGGACGCCACGATGATGATATCGTTCGCGATCAGCTTCTTCATCAGCTCAATGTGAGCGGTATCCGGGCGGATCTTCGGGTTGTTGCAGCCGACCATGGCCACAGCGCCGCGGATAACGCCGGACTTCACGCAGTCGATGAGCGGCTTCGTCGTGCCCGTCTCGTCCACCTGAGAGTTCGTCACGGTGTCGAGCGTCTTTACGATCGCCTCGAACGAGTAGCCGACAGTCGCCTTCTGCTTCATGTCCGGGATATGTACGAGCTCCGGCTTTCTGTTCTTAAAGTTCTCGATCGCGAGCTTCACGATCGCCTTCGCGTTCTCGCCTGCGTTCTCCGGCTCGAAGCGGATATAGTCAGATTCCGGCATCTGAGCGATCTCAGACGTCGTCACAAATTTTGTGTGGAAGCACTTTGCCAGAGGCCCGAGTGCCGGGAAGATACACTGCACGTCGACCACGATCGCCTCGCAGGCTCCGGTCAGGATCACGTTCTCCTGCTGCAGGAAGTTGCCGGCCATCGGAACGCCGCGGCGCATCGCCACCTCGTTGGAGGTACAGCAGACGCCGGATACGGTGATGCCCTTCGCGCCCATCTCCTTCGCGTATGCGATCATCTCCGGGCTGTCCGCGTATTCGCAGATCATCTCGGACAGGGACGGGTCGTGGCCGTGTACAACGATGTTGACGTTCTCCGCGTTCATAACGCCGAGGTTCGCCTCGGTGTCGATCGGCTTCGGCGTGCCGAACAGGACGTCGGAAAACTCCGTGCCCGCCATGGAGCCGCCCCAGCCGTCGGAAAGCCCGGCGCGCAGGGACTGACGGATCAGCGCCTCCGGCTTGGAGGAACATCCCATATGTGTCATATGCATGGAGCAGGAAACCTCACGGTCGATCGCGCGCGGCGCGATCTCCTCTCTCTCCCAGAGCTCCTGCGTGTGCTTCGGCGCCCTCTTCAGGAAATTCTGGTAACCGAACACCTTGCCGTACTCGCTCAGGCCAAGGTATGCCACCTCGTGGGCCAGATCGTAGATGTCCTTGCCCTCGGTCTCCACGCCCCACTCCTTCGCGATGCGGATCAGCTTCTCCGGATCCTTTACCTTGTAGTTGCCGTCCGGAGCCGCGCAGTACAGCGTGTGGCAGATCGAACGTCCGTGATCGGAGTGCGTCGCGGCGCCGCCTGCGGTGAATCTCAGATAGTTACGCCCGACGATGCCGTGGGCATCGCAGCCGCAGATGCCTCTCGGTGCCTTCGGAGTGATGCGGCACGGGCCCATCGAGCAGATGCGGCAGCAGATGCCCTGCTCGCCAAATTTGCAGTGAGGAGTCTGGTTCTTGACGCGGAGCTGCCATGAATCTGCGCCTACCTTCGCGCCCGTCTCCAGCAGCCGGTTCGTGCCGGCCTCAAACTCTTCTACTGTCGTTAATTTAAAGTCTCCCATTCGATATAGACCTCCTTAAAATTTTATATGGTAATGGGTATGGCTGATATCATAATCCGGTATCTTTTCACAGATGCCACCGGAATATTTCATGGTTCAAAATGATAATTTTCTGATGATCCCGTTCAGTGCCAGACGCACCGGAGAGTCCTCCGGCAGGCTGACCGTCGGTCTGCCGTCGCAGTCGTACTCGTACACCTGCTCGTCATGCGGCACAACGCCCAGAAGATCCAGGCCCTGCTTCTCAATCTCTTCCATCGTGCCCTCGCTGAGCTTTCCGCCCGGCGCCCGGTTGACGATCAGTCCCATGGTCTTCGGCGTCATGTTGCACTCCCGTGTCAGCTCGGCGATCCGGCCCGCGGCCTGGACGCCTCTTCTGGAGCAGTCGCTGACCAGAAGGATCGTGTCCACCTTCGGCAGGATCCCCCTGCTGATGTGCTCCATGCCTGCCTCGTTGTCCACAAGCATATATTTATAGTTTGGAAGAAGCTTCTGCAGCTGCGACTGGAGCAGGCCGTTGACATAACAGTAGCAGCCCTTTCCCTGTGTGCGCCCCATCACAAGCAGGTCAAAGTCGTCGTCCTCGACCAGCGAGCGCTGGAACATGATCTCCGCATAATCCGCCTTTGACATCCCGGCCGGGATCTTCCGGTCCTCCGGCTTCCGCCCTTCCTCCTGCGCGATCTCCTCCCGGACATCGCCCAGCGTCATCTCCACCTCGACGCCGAGCACCTCGTTCAGATTGGAATTCGCGTCCGCGTCGACTGCAAGGATCGGCGTTTTTCCCATCCTGCACATGCTCTGGATCAGCATGCCGGACAGCGTCGTCTTGCCGACCCCGCCTTTTCCTGCAACTGCAATTACGTGTGCCATGTACTGCCTCCTGGATGATTGGCCTGCGCAGAAGCGCCCGGGCGTCCCTGCGCAGAACCGGTTTTATAAAACGAGTCCCGGCCGCTTATACGAGCGTGCGCATTCCGGACTCCTTGATGATGCGGGATACATCCTGCCACTTGTTCAGCGCATACAGATGGATGCCCTCGATGCCGAGCGCGCGGTACTTGTCGATCTGCCTGATCGTGTACTCGATGCCGGCCTCCTTGAAGTCTCTCTTCTTCTGCTCAAGCGCGTCGTCAAACGGCTCCTTGTCAAACGGGTTCGGGAAGATCCAGTATTTGGAGATCAGCCTCGAGAGCTCGCGCTCCATCACACAGCCGTTGCGGGAAAGCGCCATGTTGATCGTCGCCGCCTGATCCAGGATCGGCATGATGCCCACGTCCACCGGCATCGTCACGCCGGCCATGCGGATCTTGTCCAGCCAGCGCTCGAACTGCTCCATGTCCCAGCAAAGCTGCGTCATGATGTAATCCGCGCCGTTGTCCTGCTTCATTTTCAGAACCGCGATGTCCGCGTCCAGGCTGCGGCAGGAAATATGTCCCTCCGGAGAGCCTGCGACCGCGATCTCAAATTTGTCGCCAAACTCCTTGCGCACAAACGCTACCAGATCGGTCGCATAGTCGAAATCACCGCAGGTCGTGTTCTCTCCGCGCGGGAAATCGCCGCGCAGCGCAAGCATGTGGTCCACGCCCTCATCGAGGTACGTCTGAAGCTGCTCCTTAATGCCTTCCTTCGTGTTCTTGATGACTGTAAAATGCGTCACCGGGATCGTACCCGCATTCTTGATCATCTGGCAGACCTCTCTGTTCGCGCCGACATTTCCGCCGCCCGCACCGTACGTGCAGGAGATGTACTCCGGCTTGAACTCACAGAGCTTCTCGATTGTTCCCGGAAGGTTCTGCATGCCCTTCTCCGTCTTCGGCGGGAAAAGCTCAAAAGAAAGAAGCTGCTTCTCCTGCATCATGTCTGATAATCTTACTGTTGCCATTTTCATACCTCCACTTTTGTTTATGTTAAAATTTTATTGCTCTGCATCCATACAGGAGCCTTTACTCCTGACAGTCGATCTTCACGACTCCGCCGGTCAGGTCCGCCATCGCGAGCGTCCCCTCCACCGTCTTCTGGTCGCCCAGCACATCCGTGAGGGTGATCTGATTGCCGTGAACCTCAACCTTGCTGACATATTCCAGAATTATGCTGTCCGGCACGTTGGTCCGGTATGCCGTTGCAAGACACATATCATCCACCTCCTGATAAAACTTCCAAAACCTACGCCTGCTCCTTCACCATGGAAAGCGCCAGCCCCAGATAGAGGTTGCCCTTCTGGAACTCAGACACCGCCTTCCTGATCTGTTCGGCCGCAGCGCCCTTTCCGTCCGCCTGAAGCCTGTCCGCCACCTGGTCCAGCTCGGCCGCGTGGTGTTCATTGTGCTTCAGCATATAATCAAGCAGAGCCGTCATCCGGTCGCCTGAAGCCTCAGGCTCTCCGTGCGGATGCTGGTGCTCCGCATGGCCGCCGGCACAGCTTCCGCAGTCCCCCTGACACGCCGCGCCTGCCTCCGATCCATGGCCGTGCTCATGATCATGGTCTTCCTCATGGCCGTGCTCATGGCTGTGTGGATGCGTGTGCTCATACGTGTGCGTATGAGGGTGCTCATGCTCATGAGAATGCGGGCATGGATTCCCATTTTCATCTTGTATCAAATGCATGCTCCTGTCTCCTTTCCATGCTTTGCTTGTTATTTTTTTCACATTCCAAAATGCACTATGACATTTGGATGTATTATACCACATATTGTCCCCGTCCACAAGAAAAGTGTTGTACTTTTTTAAGAACTTTAGGGGCAATAAAGGCCGGTTCAGGCATTTCTCCCTCCCCGGCCTCTGCTCTGTCGGCTGTATGATTTTCTTCTTAATCTGTTCCGCGCTCCGCGGCCGCCCCCTCCGGCGCCGCCTGCCACGGGATCAGCGAATTTTCCACCTTGCTGTCGCGCAGCATCAGGTCCGCGACGGCTTCCTGCGGATTCTTCCCCTCGAACAGGACCTTGTTGACCTGCTCGATGATCGGCAGCTCCACGTCATATTTTTCGGCCAGGCTCATGGCCGCCTTCGCGGAGTACACGCCCTCCACGACCATGTTCACCTTCTTCATGGCCTCCTCCATCGAATAGCCCTGCCCCATCAGGATGCCGGCGCGGCGGTTGCGGCTGTGCATGCTCGCGCACGTCACGATCAGGTCCCCGATCCCGGTCAGGCCGCAGAAAGTCTCGAATTTGCCGCCCATCTTAATGCCGAGACGTCCGATCTCGGCCATCCCGCGCGTGATCAGCGCGGCCTTCGCATTGTCCCCGTAGCCCATGCCGTCCGCGATGCCCGCCGCGAGTGCGATCACGTTTTTCAGCGCGCCGCCGAGCTCTATGCCGAGCATATCCGGGCTGATGTACACGCGGAAGCACTGGCTCATAAACATCCCCTGGAGCATTCTGGCCGTCTCTTCCGACCTCGCGCCCACAACGCACGTGGTCGGGAGGGAGCGCGCCACTTCCTCCGCATGGCTGGGCCCGGACAGGACCGCGGCCGTCGCCTGCGGGATCTCTTCCTCCACAATGTCGGTCATCGTGTCGAGCGTGCCTTCCTCGATGCCCTTGGCCGCGCAGACGATCACCGTTCTGTCCGCAACGTACGGACGCATCTTCCGGGCCGTCTCCCTCACAAAACTCGACGGCACCACGAGCACCAGAACGTCCTTCCCGGCGATCGCAGCCCCCAGGTCAGAGGTGACCCCGATCTGCTCCGGGATCACTACGCCCGGCAGCTTTGACTCATAGCGGCGCGTCGTGCGGATCTCCTCCGCCTCCGACTCAAGAAAAGACCACAGGGTCACCTGATGCCCGTTCTCACACAGCAGGATGGAGAGGGCCGTTCCCCAGCTCCCCGAACCGATCACTCCGAATTTCGCCATCATCCATCACCGCGCAGGCGCTATTTCTCCTGCGCTTTCTCCTTTCCAAACAGATAGGTTTTCCGCTCTTCCCCGCGCAGCAGCCGCCCGATGTTGGCCTTGTGCCTCCAGAACGCAAGGACCATCAGCGCTGCAGCAAGCACATACATTTCATTCAGATGCGCCTGCGACATTCCAAATGCGCCGTTCTGTCCGAAGATCACCAGCTCCGCGACAAACCCCACATACACCAGCAGGGAGCCGAGCGACACATAGTGCGTCAGAAAAAGCGCTCCGCAGAAGGTAATCAGGGCCAGAAGCGTCAGCAACCAGTTCATCGACAGGATCAGCCCTGCCGTCGCGGCGATCCCCTTCCCTCCCCGGAATTTCAGGTAAAACGGGTAATTATGCCCCAGGATCACGCCGGCCGCAGTGTACAGGCTCAGCAGAGGGAGCATCTCCCTGTATTCCCCGCCAAACAGAACGCGCACCAGCAGGACCGCAAACACGCACTTGAACGCATCCCCGAGCAGCGTGACCGCGCCCGCGCCTTTTCCGAGCGTCCGCAGCATATTGGTCGTTCCGGCATTCCCGCTCCCGTAATCGCGGATATCGATCCCGTGCAGGCGGCCGTAGATGTAGCCTGTCTGAAATAGTCCGAACACGTATCCGATCGCAAGGCATATTAAGCGCACCATTGCTATTTCTCACGGTCCTTTCTCTCTCTGATGATAAATTTCAGGGAAGTCCCCTTAAATCCGAAGGTGTCGCGGATCTTGTTCTCCAGATACCGTGTGTAGGAAAAATGCATCAGCTGTCTGTCGTTGACGAACACGACAAAGGTCGGCGGCTTCACCGATACCTGCGTGATATAGTACAGCTTCAGGCGCTTTCCCTTGTCCGTCGGCGGCTGCTGCAGCGCGACGGCCTCCGCCATGATCTCGTTCAGCACCCCCGTGGCCACGCGCATGTTCTGGTTCGCAATGACCATATCGATCGTCTCAAAAAGCTTCGGCAGCCGCTGCCCCGTCTCCGCGGAGATAAACAGGATCTCCGCATAGGGCATGTAAGAGAGCACATTCCGGATGTCGTCCCGGTATCTGTATATCGTCTTGTCGTCCTTCTCGATCGCGTCCCACTTATTGACCGCGATGACAATGCCCTTGCCGCGGTCATGCGCGATCCCGGCGATCTTCGCATCCTGCTCCGTCACGCCCTCGATCGCGTCGATCAGGATGACGACCACGTCCGCGCGCTCCACCGCCGTCACCGTGCGGATAATGCTGTAGCGCTCCAGCTCTTCCTTCACCTTGTTTTTGCGGCGCAGCCCCGCCGTATCGATAAACACGTAATCGCGGCCGTCCCACTTTACCGCGGTGTCCACCGCGTCGCGCGTCGTCCCGGCGATGTCCGAGACGATCAGGCGCTTTTCCCCGAGAAGCTTATTGATCAGCGAGGATTTGCCGACGTTCGGCTTGCCGACGATTGCGATCCTCGGCCGCTCATCCTCCTCGTCGTCCAGCTCGCTCCTGTCAAAATAGGAGACCACTACATCCAGCATGTCGCCGACCCCCAGCTTGTTGCTGGCGCAGATCGGGTTGGGATCGCCGATGCCGAGATTGTAGAACTCATAGACGTCCGCCATATCCTGGTCGAAGCTGTCCACCTTATTCACCACCAGGACGACCGGTTTGTGCGAGCGCCGCAGCATATCGGCCACCTTCGCGTCCGCGTCCACAAGCCCCTGCCTGCAGTCCACCATGAAGATGATCACATCTGCGGTGTCGATCGCGATCTGCGCCTGGTCGCGCATCTGCGAGAGGATCACATCGCTGCTGTCCGGCTCGATCCCTCCCGTATCGATCAAAGTAAAATTTATGTTCAGCCATTCCACATCTGCATAGATCCGGTCTCTGGTCACGCCGGGCGTGTCCTTCACGATCGCGATATTCTCCCCGGCCAGCGCATTGAACAGCGTCGATTTGCCGACATTCGGGCGTCCGACAATCGCTACAATCGGTTTACTCATAGGCATCCTCCTCCGGCGGTTCCTGCTCCCGCCCCGTCACTGCCGCCACAAAATCATGTCCGCTTGATTTTACAATACGGATTCTGATTTGTAAAGCCTTTTCCAGTTCCTCCACCGTCACGTCGTCCAGGAACACCTGCTCTCCGCTGCGCAGCATGTTGACCGGAAGGAGCAGCTCTTCCCCGAGGTCCTGCCCGCTCAGCTGTTCCAGCAGATCCCTTCCCGTGATCAGCCCGGAGACCGTGATCTGCTCTCCGAAAAAGAGGTTGCGTATCTCATAAATGCGGACGGTCAGCTGCGGAAATCTCTCCCGGATCCGGCCGCAAAGCCTGCGGATCAGCGGCGCGGCGATCCTCCCGGTTGCGATGGAGATCTCCCGCGGCATTTCCTGTGCACCGCGCACGCAGCGCGAAGGCCCCGCCGCGTCTTCATGCGCGGCCGCCTGCCCTTTCTCCGCCGTCCCGGACAGCTCTTCCACGGCCGCCTCCTGCAGAGGCTCCACGCGCATCGCGTCTCCGTCCGCAGTCTCCTGCCCTTTCTCCGCCGTCCCGGACAGCTCCTCCACGGCCGCCTCCTGCAGAGGCTCCACGCGCATCGCGTCTCCGTCCGCGGTCTCCTGCCCTTTCTCCGCCGTCCCGGACAGTTCCTCCATGACTTCCTCGTACAGCAGGCGCATCATGCCGACCCCGTTCTCGAGCTGGAGATAGCCGTCGTAGCGCTCCTCCTCCGGGAGCTCCCGCCCGGCGAGGATATACCACTCGTCCGACGCGTGGACAAAGTGAAGGCCGTATACCGGGTACAGCTTTCTCTGCCATGCCTCGATGCTGTCGATCACCTTCTGCGCATCCTGCGCAGTGAACGGCTCCAGCGGATACAGCCCCTCGCGGAATCTGGTCAGCCCGACCGGCACCACTGACACGCTGCGAAGCGCCGGCAGGTACGCGGTCAGCTTCTCGATCGAGTGCTCCAGCTCCGCGCCGTCATTGATCCCCCTGCACAGCACGATCTGCCCGTTCATCTCGATCCCTGCATCGGCCAGGGCCTGCACCTTCGGAAAAATGTCCCCCGCAAAACGGTTGTTCAGCATCCTGCAGCGCAGCTGCGGGTTCATCGTGTGAAAAGAGATATTGATCGGCTCCAGATGGTAGCGGATGATCCGCTCAATATCGTGGCCGCTCATATTCGTGAGCGTGACATAGTTTCCCTGCAGAAAGGACAGCCTGGAGTCGTCGTCCTTGAAATACAGCGTGTCCCGCATTCCGGGAGGCATCTGGTCGATAAAACAGAAAATGCACTTGTTCCGGCACGAATGATATTCGTCCATCAGCGAATTTTCAAACACGATCCCCAGATCTTCCTCAGGCTCCTTCCCGATCTCCAGCTCCCATTCCTCACCGTCCGGCTTTCTGACCAGCACGTACAGCTCCTCATCATTGATCAGATACTGATAATCAAATACATCCTCCACCGGCTGCCCGTTGATCTCCAGCAGCACATCGCCCGGCGCAAGCTCCATCTCCTGCGCGATGCTTCCGGGCAGCACCTCTTTGATCCTGTGTTCTGCCGCACGATTCTTCATATCCCTGTCCGCCTTGTCCTGTGTCTGTCTTCCTGTATTTTACCGGCTGTAATGGCATACCCTCCCATGCATTCACGGGCGTATGCCTTTTCACCGCGATACCATCATACTATTTCTTCTGCCGGATTGCAAGTTGCTGTTTATTTCGGCCCCTGAGCCCTTGACTGTCTGCGTCTGAAATGGTATAAATATGGTAGATTTCACATTTTTATGCATCTCGCAGTTTCTTACATTTCGGAGGATCCGTATGTCTGAATACGACAATATAGAACACATTTTACCGGTTGGCACATTAAAGATCGCAGCGCTTGAGGGATGCCGGGAATTTGGACAGGCTGTTGACCGTGAGCTTGTCAGCTCCAGAAGAGATGCCCTGCGAAACAATTCTTACCTTGCCGCGCTGCCCGGCTACGTCGAGGACTCCTACCTGCTCGAATGCAGCTGTCCGAGATTCGGCACCGGGGAGGGCAAAGGCCAGATTTACGGCTCGGTGCGCGGCGCGGACCTTTATATTCTGGTGGACGTATGCAACTACAGCCTCACCTACACCGTCTGCGGCCATGAGAACCACATGTCTCCCGACAACCACTTTCAGGATCTGAAGCGGATCATCTCCGCCGCCACCGGAAAGGCGAAGCGGATCAGCGTGGTCATGCCGTTTCTGTATGAGGGCCGCCAGCACAAGCGCTCCAAGAGGGAATCTCTCGACTGCTCGCTCGCCCTGCAGGAGCTGTCCGACATGGGCGTTTCCAATATCATCACCTTCGACGCGCACGATCCGCGCGTGCAGAATGCGATCCCGCTGAAGGGCTTCGATTCCTTCATGCCGACGTACCAGTTCCTGAAGGCGCTGATCGACCATGTTGAGGATTTCCGGATCGACAACGACCACCTGATGATCGTCAGCCCGGACGAGGGCGCGATGAGCCGCGCGGTCTATTTTGCCGGTATTCTCGGCATCGACATGGGCATGTTCTACAAGAGGCGCGACTACTCCGTCATCGTAAACGGCAGGAATCCGATCGTCGCACATGAATTTCTCGGCGATTCCGTAAGCGGAAAGGACGTGATCATCGTCGACGATATGATCTCCTCCGGGGAAAGCATGCTCGACGTGGCGCGCCAGGTAAAGGAGCGCGGCGCGAAGCGCGTCTTCGTATGCACTACCTTCGGACTGTTCACCGACGGTTTCACGAAATTCGATGAATATTATGAAAAGGGATATATTTCGAAGGTCGTCACGACCAACCTGAACTACCGCAATCCGGAGCTTCTGACGAAGCCCTACTATGCGGAGGCAGACATGACCAGATTTCTGGCGATCATCATCGAAGCCCTGAACCACGACGTCTCTCTCAGCAGGATCGAGACGCCGACCGACAAGATCAATGAGCTGCTGGAAGAGATGCGCCGGCAGCAGCGCTGAGGCCGGAACACTGCCCGGCCCTCAGGGCATCAGTGCGGCAGATCCCCTCTCCTGCGGATTCCAAGGAACGCGCCCAGGTTTCCGCGCTTTCCGTGCGAGGCGCGGTGGGAAAACAGGAGATCCGGGTTGCAGCAGGTACAGACATCCGTAACTTCTATATGCCCGGGCAGGAGTCCGGCGCGAAGCATGTTCTGGCGGCAGGCCTCCCAGAGATTCAGCTGGTACCTGCCGTTTTCCTTTCTGTAAAAGAGCTGCGGCCACAGCTTCTGTTCATAATTTTCCCGGAACCGGCCGATCACATCCTCGCTGACCTCATAGCAGTCCTGGCAGATCGAGGGTCCGACCGCGGCCAGAAGCTCCTGCGGCTTCGTGCCGTACCGCTCTCCCATCATGCGCACGGTCACTCCGGCAATGTCGCTCACCGTTCCCCGCCACCCCGAATGGGACAGTCCGACCGCGCGGTGCACGGGATCTACGAAATACAGGGGGACGCAGTCCGCATAGAATGTGGCAAGCACGACGCCCGGCTCATCTGTGATGAGCCCGTCCACGTCCGTATAGCCGCGCGGCCTCAGAAGGCCCTTCCCGCAGTCCTCCCTCGTGACCTCACGCACATGATTGGTGTGCGTCTGATCCGAGCAGACGGTCGACGCCGCTTCAAATCCGACCGCGGCCGCAAGCCTGCGGTAGTTCTCCCGGACACAGGCCTCGTCGTCGCCCCTGGTAAAGCTCAGGTTCATCTGCGCAAATTCGTTCCGGCTCACACCGCCGATGCGGCTGCTGAAGCAGTGGATAAAATCCGGCTGCGCGTCCAGCGAGGGGAACGTAAAATACAGAACCCCGTCTTTCCGGTTTTCCCTCAGAACAGGAACCTCCGATTTTCGCAGCAGCGCCTTTTCCTGAATCATTTCTGTCGTCCTCCCTCTTCCCCGCTCATCCCTGGAACGCGTCCTGGATCAGAGAGATCTCATCCCCAAGAAATGAGATCACATCGAACCTGCAGGGCTGCTCCGCACCGATATGCTTTTCATACAGATACCAGGAGGCCGCGCGCAGGATCCTGCGCTGCTTTCTTCCGTCCACCGCCTCCGCGCCGTATCCCGCTTGGCTGTCCGCGCGGTATTTCACTTCGATAAACACGAGATATCCCCCGTGCATCGCGATCAGATCGATCTCTCCCGCCCTGCAGCGGTAGTTCCGCTCCAGTATGCTGTATCCGCGCTCCGCCAGATACCCGGCCGCGCGCTGCTCATACCTGCTTCCCGTCGTTCTCTTATTCACTGTACGCCTGTCCCTCGTGAATGCCCATATAACAGTTTCATACAAAATTCCCGATAAAGGTTCTCCGATGGATCGGCGACGGCCCGTATTTCTTCAGGGCCTCGATGTGCGCCGCCGAGCCGTAGCCCTTATGCGAGGCAAATCCGTACTCCGGCATCAGCCGGTCGTACTCGGTCATCAGCCGATCCCTCGTCACCTTTGCCAGCACGCTTGCGGCCGCGATCGACAGGCTCTTCGCGTCTCCCCTGATGATCGGCACCTGCAGAAGATCGATGCCGGGAATCCTCACCGCATCGTTCAGAAGCACCTGCGGGGCCGGGTCAAGCGCGGCGACCGCCTGCCTCATCGCCTCGTAGGTCGCCTGCAGGATATTGATCTCGTCGATACGTGCCGGGGAAACCATTCCGATCCCCCACGCGACCGCCTTCTCCCGGATCTCGTCAAACAGCTCCTCCCGCCGCTTCGAGGTGAGCTGCTTAGAATCATTGAGGTAGAGGATCTCGCAGTCCGGCGGCAGGATGACCGCCCCAGCCGTCACCGGGCCAGCCAGCGGGCCGCGGCCGGCCTCGTCGATCCCGCACACCAGGCCACAGTGTTCGTATTCTCTCTCGTAGCTGCGCATTGCCTCCAGCCGTCTGCGCTCCGCCTCCAGCTTCTCGAGCTTTCTGCGGTACTGCGCAAGCAGGCTGACAACGCCGGCCCGCCCGTCCTGCGCATATGCGGCAAGCAGTCCGGCAAGCTCGTCTGTGTCAGCCTGTGTAAATTCTCTTTTTATCTCAGCTATGCTTTTCATACTCTATTCCCTTTACGTCATGGGGAACCTTCCTGCGCGGCATCCGCGCCGGATCCTACCTGAGCAGGCCGATGCCGGAGAGGGGCCACACGCGCACCAGCGCCCTGCCGATGATATCCGCCCGCGAAATGTTGCCGACGCTCGGCTCCCTGCTGTCCCGGCTGTTGTTGCGGTTGTCCCCGAGCACAAAATACTCGTCCGCCCCCAGCGTGATCTGCGCCGACGCGATGCCCGGATTGCGGATCTTCTCTGAGCCGTAGGAATCTCTCAGCACCTTTCCGTTAATGTAGATCTCCCCGTCCTGGATCTGGACGGTCTCTCCGGGCAGCCCGATCACCCGCTTGATGTAGTACGTCTCATCCTGATACTGAAACGGGAAAACCACAATGTCAAAACGCCCCGGATCCGTGAAGCGGTAGCTGATCTTGTCGACGATCAGATTGTCGCCGTCGTTCAGCGACGGATACATCGACTCGCCGCTGACCACCGTCCGTTCTCCGACGAACTGCACGATGAGGAACGCAATGCAGCAGAAAAACAGAAGCCAGAAAATCCACCGGAGCATCTCACGTATTATACTTTTTTTCTTCCCGTCCCGACGCATTCTTCCTCACCGCCATCTCACTGATGCTTCAGAACGCCGATATCCGATAAGGGCCAGATGCGCACCCAGGCTCTTCCCGTGATCTCGCTGCGCCTGACATTGCCCACCTCGTCCTGATAGCGGCTGTCTTTACTGTTATTCCGGTTGTCACCGAGCACAAAATATTCATCGTCTCCGAGCGTGATCGGCTCCGCGGCGTCTCCCGCCCGCTCGATGACTTCCTTGCCGTAATTTTCCTCGAGGATCTCCCCGTTAATGTAGATATTTCCATCCTCATCGATCTGAACCGTCTCGCCCGGCAGGCCGATGATCCTCTTGATATAGTACTCGTGAGGGCTGCAGTGCGGCGGGAATACGATGATGTCAAAGCGCTTCGGATCGCTGAAGCGGTAGGAAAGCTTTTCAACGATCAGATTGTCGCCGTCGTGCAGCGTATTTTCCATAGAGCGGCCGTCCACCATTGTCCGCTGCCCGACAAAATGTATGATGAGATACGTCAGAACAACGACAAACAGAATATAAAATATCCAGCTCATGATCTCTTTTTTGACATCCGTTTTCTTCTCAGCCGTCTCCGGATTATTTGCGGCTTCCTGTTTCCTGCGCATTTGCACACCCCCATTTTCTGCGTTTACTGCGGAAGCTCGAGCGTAACTCTCCCAAGCCTTCCGCTTCTCAAATCATCTATGATGAGTCCCGCCGCCTTCCGGCAGTCCTCCTGGCCGCCTTTCAGCAGGCAGCCCCGCGCCCGGGCGATCTTCACAAGCAGCTCCTCGTCCCCGCCCTCCTCGCAGACCCCGTAGCGCTCCTGCAGGCGGGACGGATAGTCCGTCCGCAGAAAAGACAGGATCCAGAGCGCGAGCTCCTCCGGCTGCAGCAGCTCATCGCGGATGGAGCCGATCACGGCAAGCTTCTGTCCGACAGACGGATCCTCAAATTTCGGCCAGAGGATACCCGGCGTATCCAGAAGCTCCACGTTTTTGTTGAGGCGGATCCACTGCCTGCCCTTCGTCACGCCAGGCCGGTTGCCGGTCCTCGCGCACGCCTTTCCGGCCAGGCTGTTGATAAATGTGGACTTGCCCGCGTTCGGGATGCCGGCCACCATCGCGCGCACCGGACGGTTGACGATGCCGCGTCTGCGGTCGCGCTCCGTCTTCTCCCGGCACGCCTCGCGGATCAGATCCTGAACCTGCTTCATCCCCGCCCTGCTCCTGGAATCCAGCTCCGTGACATAATATCCCTTCTCCCGGAAATACCCCGCCCACAAGGCGCTGCGCTGCGCATCCGCAAGATCCGCCTTGTTCAGCACCACGAGGCGCGCCTTGTTCTTCCCGAGCTCGTCGATGTCCGGGTTCCTGCTGGCACAGGGCACCCGCGCATCCAGGATCTCCACCACCAGGTCGATCAGCCGGATGTCTTCCTGCATCTCACGTACGGCCTTTGTCATATGGCCCGGATACCACTGATAATTCATGTATTTCCTCCCTGCTGTCTGCCGGGCTTCCGTCCGCAGGACAGGTCCGGCAGCAAAACGGCCGGATCAGTCGCGCAGGAAACCCTTTTTTCCGTCTGACGAGAGCACAAACCAGACCTTGCCCTCGATATACTCGGAACTCACCAGCCCGATATCCGCGAAGCGGCTGTCCTCGCTGTTGTTCCGGTTGTCCCCGAGGACAAAATACTGTCTGTCCCCGATCCGGATCTCGTCCGCCGCCATGCCGGGATTGGTGATCACCGGATAGTTTTTCTTTTCCAGATATACGTCTCCGTTGATATAGATCATGCCGTCCCGGATCTGCAGCGTCTCCCCCGGAAGTCCGACGATCCGGCGGATGCTCGAGTGTCCGGTCAGGCTTCCGTTCGGCTTGAAGGATATGACGTCGCCGCGCTTCGGCGAACCGATCTGGTAGGCCAGCACGTTCAGAAGCACCGTGTCCCCGCCGGAGAGCGTGACGTCCATGGACTGCCCGATATTCCTGCGCGACTGCCCGAAGAAATAGACTACCACATAGGCAAAGAGGATCACGACAAGGATCTCAAAGGCCCACAGCAGAATGTTGCGCACCACGGACCTCTTTTTTCCTGAAACTGAAACGGACGGTGCGCCCTCTGCGCTGCCCGCTGCCTGCTGTCTCTGTGTTCTTCTGCCCATATCCTGCCCCTCCCGGCCCGGTCTTTTCTATCGCGGAAGCAAAAAGACAAAAGGGACAATACACATGATGTAATTGTCCCTGATCCATTCACTATTTCACAAGCTCTTTTACTTTGGCTCTCTTTCCTACGCGTCCTCTCAGGTATGTCAGCTTCGCGCGTCTTACTTTACCGCGTCTCACCACTTCCACCTTCTCGACGTTCGGGGAATGTAACGGCCAGGTCTTCTCAACGCCAACACCGTTTGAGTTCTTGCGGACTGTAAATGTGGCTCTTGAGCTCCCGCCCTGCTTCTTTAAAACAATACCTTCGAAAACCTGGACTCTCTCGCGGTTTCCCTCTTTGATCCTGCCGTAGACTCTGACGGTATCGCCGACATTGAACTGCGGCACCTCTGCCTTCAGCTGGGCAGCCTCGATGCTTCTGATGATCTCGTTCATTGTGTGCCTCCTTATATTCCCGGATGTTCTTGCCGCACTGCCTCATACCCGTCCTCACGGATATGCCCGCCCTGAGGCGGCCTGCAGCGGCAGAGGACCATCTCTTTCTCACAACGCAGATTATTCTACCATGCTTTTCCTCAAATTGCAAGGAGTTTTGCCAAAAAACTCTTTTCGTCGTCTGTCAGGGCCGTCTCCTGCCCTTCCTCCAGCAGGCTTTGGAGATATTTCCGGTCTTTTTTGTCCAGCGCGGCGCGCTCCAGAAGCTCCGGCCGGCTGCGCAGCGTGCGCAGAAGCGACTGGTCGCGCCTCCAGCGGTCCACGTTCCCGTGGTGTCCCGACAGAAGCACCTGCGGCACCAGCTTCCCGCGCCATTCCTCCGGCCTGCTGTACTGCGGGTACTCCAGAAGCCCGTCCTGAAAGCTCTCATTCTGGCCGGACTCCTGATTGCTCAGGACCCCCGGTACCATCCGGGCCACCGAATCCATCATCACCATCGCCGGCAGCTCCCCGCCGGTCAGCACATAGTCCCCGATCGACACGAAATCCGTCGCGATCTCCTCCAGGACGCGCTCGTCGACCCCCTCATAATGCCCGCACAGAAAGATCAGATCCTCCTCCCGCGCGAGCTCCCGGGCCATCTGCTGGCTGAATACCCGGCCCTGCGGCGTCAGATAGACGACCCGCGGCCGCTTCCCGATCCTGCCGATCAGGTCCTCATATGCGCGGCAGACCGGCTCTGCCTGCATCACCATCCCGGCTCCGCCGCCGTATGGATAGTCGTCGATCCGTCCGTTTCCCGTCACGGAGTAATCACGGATGTTCACCGTAGTCAGCGAGAGATACCCCTTCGCGATCGCCCGGCCGACGATACTGGTATTCATGCCGTTCTCGATCATCTCCGGGAACAGCGTCAGCACATAATAATTCATCAGAGAAGTCCCTCCAGCAAATGTACTCTCATCCACGCTTCCTCTGTATTTACCTCGAGGATGCACTGCCGGATCGCCGGGATCAGCACCTCCCCGCCTCTCTCCATCTTCACCGCATAGACGTCGTTTGCCCCGGTCTGGAGCACGTCCGTCAGCTCGCCGAGAAGACTGCCGTCCTCCTCGTACACCTTCATCCCGATCAGGTCCGCGATGAAGTATTCGTCCTTCTTCAGCCGGACCGCGTTTTCCCGCGTCACATAAAGGCTCTTCCCCTTGTATGCGAGGACGTCCTCTATTTTTTCGTGCCCGGAAAACCTGAGGATCACCATCTGCTTAAAAAACTTTACGCCGGCGATCTCCAGCTCCTGCAGCCCGTTCCCGGTATCCAGCAGGACGCTCTTCAGCTTTTTGAAGCGCCTGGGATCGTCCGTCGTCGGAAAGACCTTTACCTCCCCCGCTATCCCGTGCGTGGAGGTCACAATCCCCACCTGCAGTCTCTCTTCCATAAATCATCCCCCACAGATAACACAAAGGCTGCCTGAGATCCGCGCCGCCCCGGTCTGTGTGACCGGGCGGACTGATTTCCGGCAGCCCCGATGCAGTCCGCAAAGACTACATAATGTCCACAACTACTTTTTTGTCTTCTCTGGATGCCGCGGCTTTCACAACAGAGCGGATAGCTTTCGCGATCCGGCCCTGTTTTCCGATCACCTTGCCCATGTCAGACGGAGCGACCTTCAGCTCCAGTACAAGTGTCTTACCGCTCATTTTTTCCGTAACTACAACTTCATCCGGGTGCTCCACCAGAGATTTTGCGATTATTTCAACCAAATCTTTCATTCAGCTCACCCCAATCTTACTTCTCGATACCAGCAACTTTAAAGAGTTTGCTGACAACCTCTGTCGGCTGAGCTCCGTTCGCGAGCCATTTCTTTGCCAGCTCTTCATTGATCTTGAACTCGCTCGGATCTGTATTCGGATTGTAGGTGCCAATTTCCTCGATGCATCTGCCGTCTCTCGGCGATCTGGAATCTGCAACAACGATTCTATAGAAAGGAGCTTTCTTCTTTCCCATTCTTCTTAATCTGATCTTTACCGCCATTTTTTTCACCTCCCTGATATAAAATGATTATGTTAAAAAGGAAGTTTAAACTTACCTCTTTTACCCATTTTGCCGCTGAACATGCCGGAATACTGCTTCATCATCCTGCGCGCCTGCTCAAACTGCTTCACCAGCTTGTTGACCTCGCTGATGTCGACGCCCGCCCCGTCCGCGATCCTGCGCTTCCGGGATGGATTCAGGATATCCGGATTCGAGCGCTCCTTCGGCGTCATCGAGAGGATGATCGACTCGACCTGCTTCATTTTGCTCTCGTCAACCGCATCCTCCAGCTGCTTCATCTGGCTGCCGACGCCGGGCAGCATGCTGATAATGCCGGAAAGGCCGCCCATGTTCTTCATCTGGTTCATGCTCTCGAGATAGTCGTCGAAGCCGAACTGCGCCTTGCGCAGCTTCTGCTCCATCGTCCTCGCCTTGTCCTCATCGATCGTCTCCTGCGCCTTCTCGATCAGCGAGAGCACGTCGCCCATGCCGAGGATCCTGGAGGCCATGCGGTCCGGATAAAACTGCTCGAGATCGGACAGCTTTTCGCCCATGCCTGCGTAGAGGATCGGCCTGCCGCAGGTCGCCTTGATGGAGAGCGCCGCGCCGCCCCTCGTATCGCCGTCGAGCTTTGTCAGGATGACGCCGTCGATGCCGATCTTCTCCTGAAACTTCGAGGCCACGTTCACCGCGTCCTGGCCGGTCATCGCGTCGACCACGAGCACGGTCTGGTATACGTCGACCGTCTCCTTGATCTGCTGCAGCTCCCGCATCATGTCCTCGTCTATGTGAAGCCGCCCCGCCGTGTCCAGCAGCACCGTATTGATGCTGCGGGCCTTCGCATAGGCGACCGCCTGGGCCGCGATCTCCACGGGACTGACCTTGTCCCCGAGGGAGAACACCTCGACGCCCTGCTTTTCACCGTTGATCTCCAGCTGCCGGATCGCCGCCGGACGGTACACGTCACACGCCGCGAGAAGCGGCCTGCGCCCCTTTGACTTGAGCTTTCCGGCCAGCTTGGCCGCGGTCGTCGTCTTGCCTGCGCCCTGCAGGCCGACCATCATGATGACCGTCACCTCGGAGCCCGGCTTCAGCGCGATCTCCGTCGTCTCGGAGCCCATCAGGGAGACAAGCTCGTCATTGACGATCTTGATCACCATCTGGCCCGGGTTCAGCCCGTTCATGACATCCTGCCCGACGGCCTTCTCCTGCACCGCGCTGATAAACTGCTTTACGACCTTAAAGCTGACGTCCGCCTCCAGAAGGGCCATCTTGACCTCGCGGAGCGCAGTCTTTACGTCTGCCTCGGTCAGCCGCCCCTTGCTGCGCAGATTTCTGAATACGTTCTGAAGCTTTTCCGATAAGCTCTCAAAAGCCATGCTACAACTCCTCTAAGATCTTCTCCGCGATCTCGGACACCTGCCTCGCGAGCACCGCCTGGTCCATCGTCTCATACTGTGCGGATATCTCCCGGATCTGCCGCACATCCTTGCGGATCCGCAGAAAGCGCTCCACCAGATGCAGCCTGGACTCGTAATCCTCCAGGATGCGGCCGCAGCGCTTCACAAGCTCGTGGACGCCCTGACGGCTGATCCCGAACATCTCCGCTGCCTCCGAGAAGGACAGGTCATTCAGCACGACTTCCTCATACACGCTTCGCTGATGCTCCGTCAGCAGCTCCCCGTAGAAATCATACAGGAGAGACCGCTTCAAAACCTGATCCATATCCATCACCTCCGCTATCATACAGGAAAACAGAAAGTCTGTCAAGTATTTTTTCTTGACAGACTTTTTCGTGACAGACTTTTTCGTCCTGTTCCTGAATCACTTTCTTACGGCCTCAGCAGCAGGTGCCCCGGCATGGTCTGAACCTGTTCCGCCCTACTTCATTTATGCCTGAAAAAGGCTGCCTGGCATGTTTCGTTTACAGGCTTGTGAGCTTGATGGCCGGATCGTACCCGTGTTCCCTGAGCGCCCTGATGATGCGCTCCTTGTGCTCGGTGCCGAACGCCTCCATCGTGATCGTCAGCTCCACGGCCGCGTTGCGGTTCGTG
>CANRBX010000053.1 GCA_947628955.1 uncultured Lachnospiraceae bacterium
CAGGGAGGTTTGGCTGATATGCGGGAACGGTATCTGGAACAGCTGACACAGCTTCAGAAGGAGCTTCTGGACATGGGCGCGCTCTGCCAGCAGGCGATCATGAAGACGTACCGTCTGCTGAGCTCCGCCGAGCTGCGCCGGGAGCAGGTGGAAGAGATCAATAAAATAGAGAAGGAAACAGACACGAAGGAACATGCGGTCGAGGCGCTCTGCATACAGCTTCTGCTGCGCCAGCAGCCTGTTGCGGGAGATCTCCGGAGGATTTCCGCAGCGCTGAAGATCGTCACGGATATGGAGCGCATCGGGGATCAGGCGACGGACATCGCGGAAATCCTGGAGACCGGGAGCATCGACGTGCCGGTGAAGGGCCTGATGCTCACAGAGATGGCCGAGTGTGCCATGGACATGGTCGCTAAGAGCCTCGAGGCATATGTCAGCCGCGATCTTGAGCTGGCCCGCAAAGTGATCGAGAGTGACGACACGATGGATGAGCTGTTCCTTGGCGTGCGCAGGGGCCTGCATGAAAACAGGGAAAACTTTTCAGGCGACCAGATCCTGGATCTGCTGATGATCGCAAAATATTATGAGCGGATCGGCGACCACGCCTCAAACATCGGAGAGTGGGCGGAGTTTTCCATCAACGGGATCCACCGCAACGGCGAAGAGGTGGCGGACCTGTTCGTGCCGTAGGGAAATCTGATACAAACTTTACCTTATACGCTTGTTTTTGGGAAAGAACCTTCGCAGAACATATCCAAGGCGTCGCAGTCGGTGGAGATCATAGAGAATTTCTGCGCCGAAGTGCCCAGCCAGCATGTTTATATGATCACGGGCGTGCGGGGCACTGGTAAGACGGTTTTCAATGACGGATATTTCGCAGAAAATCCGCCAGAGGAAGGACTGGATCGCGGTCGAGCTGAATCCAGAAAGAAACCTGCTGGAGAGCCTGGCCTCCAAGCTGAGCAGCGAGGATGAACTTGCCAGAATATTTCAGAGCGCCAGGATCAACCTGGCCTTTTTTGGGTTTGGCCTGGAAGTGGGCGGGACAGCTCCTGTTACGGATATTGAAGTGGCCCTGACGAAAATGCTTGAGAGCCTGAAAAAGCAGGGAAAGCGTGTACTGATTGCTATTGACGAGGTGATCAGCACGCCGGATATGCGCGTGTTTGTCAATGCCTTTCAGACTTTTATCCGGCAGGAGCTTCCGGTTTTTCTGCTTATGACAGGTCTGTATGAAAATATCGATATTCTTCAGAATGAGAAGAGCCTGACTTTTTTGTACCGGGCGCCAAAGATAGAGCTTGAACCTTTAAATATTGGGGCAATGGCGAGAAATTATAAGGATATGTTTCAAATTGATAGTGATACGGCGACGAAGATGGCAAAGCTGACACGGGGATACTCTTTCGCTTTTCAGGTGCTTGGATATTTCACCTGGGAGAACGGAGGACAGACGGAAAGGATTCTGAATGATTTCAGACAATATCTGGAGGATTATGTCTACGAAAAAATCTGGGCGGAGCTGTCGAAGGGCGATCGGAGGATCCTGTTCGGAATCGCGCGGTCAGATACCGGAAGGATCAGTGAGGTTCGGGAAATACTCAAAATTGAGACGAACCAGTTTAATCCATATCGCAAACGGCTGATTCGAAGAGGGCTCATAAACGGCGACGAGAGAGGGTACGTCCGTTTTGTTTTGCCGCTGTTTGGGCAATTTGTGCTGGATAATTATTTTGAGGAATGAAGAGAAAGAGAAAAACGGATTTTACACAGATTTTACATACACTGATTTTGGATTTTACGTGATCCGGCTATGATATCCATAAAAGCGATCAGATTTTGCGAGAGAAAAGGAGCGCTTCTATGGATATTTTTAATGTATTTGAGATGGCAGGCGGGCTCGCCCTGTTCCTGTACGGGATGAATGTGATGGGCGACGGACTCTCCCGGGCCTCCGGCGGACGTCTGGAGAAGATTCTTGAAAAGCTGACGTCGAGCACGCTGAAAGGAGTCCTGCTGGGTGCAGGAGTCACGGCGGTCATCCAGTCGTCGTCCGCGACGACGGTCATGGTGGTCGGATTTGTAAACTCCGGGATCATGACGCTGCAGCGGGCCGTGGGCATCATCATGGGAGCCAACATCGGCACAACGGTCACGTCCTGGATCCTGAGCCTTTCCGGGCTGGAGGGAGACAGCTTTTTCATCCGCATGCTGAAGCCGTCGTCCTTCTCGCCGATCCTCGCGCTTATCGGCGTCGGGCTGCTCCTGTTTTCCAAAAAGGACCGGAAACGGGACGCAGGCTCGATCATGGTGGGCTTTGCGGTGCTGATGTACGGGATGGAGGCGATGAGCGGCGCTGTAAAGCCGCTGGCGCAGGTGCCGGAATTTACGAATCTTTTCCTGATGTTTCAAAATCCGGTTCTCGGAATGATCGCCGGAGCGGTTCTGACCGCAGTCATTCAGAGCTCTTCGGCATCGGTCGGCATCCTGCAGGCGCTCTGCGTAACCGGGGCGGTATCCTACGGCTCGGCGATCCCGATCATCATGGGACAGAATATCGGCACATGCGTGACGGCCCTGATCTCGGCGATCGGGGCGAAGAAAAACGCGAAGCGCACGGCTTTTGTGCACCTGTACTTCAACCTGATCGGTACAATAGTTTTTATGGCGCTGTTTTATACGGCAAACGCATTCCTGCACTTTGAATTTCTCGAAGAGGCGGCAGGCGTCGCCGGAATCGCGGTGGTGCACACCCTGTTCAATGTGTTTGCGACGCTTCTGTGGCTTCCGTTCCACAATGTGCTCGTGAAGCTTGCGCAGCTCACGGTGCGCGAAGGGGCGGGCGAAGAGCGCAGGACGGAGAAAACCCTGGCCGGGCTGGCGATGCTGGACGACCGTTTTCTGGAGAATCCGGCTTTTGCGATGGCGCAGTGCCGCGAAGCATGCGCGAATATGGCCGGCGTGACGATCGAGGCGCTGGATGCGGCGATCTCACTTCTGAATACGTACAGCGAGGACGGACTGGAGCTTGTGAAGGAAGATGAGGATGTGATCGACAAATACGAGGATCGTCTCGGCACGTACCTGATCCAGGTGGCGAAGAATGAGATGCAGCTGAAGGACAGCCATACGCTCTCAGTGCTCCTGCACAGCATCGGGGATATCGAGCGGATTTCAGACCATGCCGTGAGCATCGGGGCTGCCGCAAAGGAGATCTACGACAAAAATCTGGCATTCTCCGAGGCCGCGGTCGGCGAACTGGAGGTTTTCTCATCAGCCGTGAGAGAGGTTGTGCAGATCTCGATGGAGGCGATGAAAAAGGAGGATCTCGCGCTTGCGCTTGAGGTGGAGCCGCTCGAGGAAGTCATCGACGACCTGAGCGACGAGATGAAGAAGCGGCATATTGACCGGCTGAGAGAGGGACGCTGCACGATCGAGCTTGGCTTTATCCTGGCGGATCTGACGACAAGCTACAAGAGGATCGCGGATCACTGCTCGAATATTGCGGTCTGCATGATCCAGGCGGAAAATGACGAGTTTGGCAGGCACGAATACCTGCATTCGCTGAAGGAAGAGGATAATCAGCAGTTCCACGCAAAATTCCGGAAATACAGGGAGCGCTATGCGCTTCCGGAGCGGGTAAAAGGAACCCCGAAGGTCGATATGCGCGCAAGGATGCAGCCCGCAGGGCAGTATTCTGTGTGAAACCCATTTGCGAGGGGCAGCAGGAGGCGGCGGGATTTCTGCGCAGAGGGAGTCCAGAAAATGTGCGGGGACGGCCGGGCTCGTTCAGATCCCGGCCGGAAAATCGCGGCGGAGGAGTTGTAGTTTCGGCCGATATGGGGTAGAATGTCTGCAGGCCGGACTGCGGCCGCAGGAGAAAACCAGTATAGTGTTCGACAAATAACTGGATCAATCGCGCAGGGAAGCCTGCGGGGCCTGGCTCGCGGCGGGATTCTGGCTGAGGATACAGAGGTTTGGAGGAAAGCGGGGAAAACTGTGGCGCTGATATATATTGTAGAAGATGATGAGAATATCCGGGAGATCGAGATGTTTGCGCTGAAGAACGCGGGATATGAGGTGCAGGGATTTGACTGCGCGTCCGCTTTTTTCGCGCGGCTGAAGGAGAAAACGCCGGCCCTTGCGCTGCTGGATATCATGCTCCCGGATGAGGACGGCTTGTCGGTCGTGAAGAAGCTCCGCTCCCGGGCGGAGACGCGCAGGCTGCCGATCATAATGGCGACGGCCAAGACGACGGAGATCGATAAGGTAAAAGGGCTGGATATCGGGGCGGATGATTACATCACGAAGCCGTTCGGAGTTATGGAGCTGATTTCCCGCGTCAAGGCGCTGCTGCGCAGAAGCCGCGGGATGGAGGAAGAGCGCATGATCCGCCTCGGGCCGATTTTCATGGATGACGAGAAGCGGGCGGTGTATGTCGATGACCGGCCGTGCGAGCTGACGTACAAAGAGTACGAGCTGCTCAAGGTACTGCTCCTGAACGCAGGAATCGTATCTTCCCGCGACATGATCCTCGACCGTGTCTGGGGGATTGATTTTGAAGGAGAGTCCCGCACTCTTGACATGCACATCAAGACACTGCGGCAGAAGCTTGGCGGGGCGGGGAGCATGATCCGCACGGTGCGCAATGTCGGCTATATGCTGACCGGAGAAAATGGAGCCTGAAGTACGGATGCGGCAGTCAGGGAAAAAGAAAACTGCACGGCAGACTGGCTCATCGGCGCCTTTTGCAGAAAGGCGGGCTGTAAAAATGAAGAAGGTAATCAACAGATATCTGTTACTGACGACATTTCTGACACTGGCGGCGACCCTGTTTCTGGCGGCCGCCGTTTTCCATGCCCTTTACCGCGAGCGGATCATTGACGATATGCGGACGTACGCGTATTTGCTCGGAAGCATGGTTTCTTCCGGCGGGGAGCTGCGGGATCACTATGCCGGCACGGGCCTGGCCGCGGGGACACAGGAGGCGCTGCAGGGCCAGACAGCCGCGTCAGGGACACAGGAGGCAGTGCAGGGTCAGACAGCGGCGGCAGAGGAACAGGAGACGGCGCAGGGCCAGAAGGCCGGGACAGTGCCGCAGGAGCTGCGCGTGACGGCGATCAGCGCGGACGGAGAAGTTTTGTACGACAGCCAGACGGATGGAGAGACCATGGAAAACCATGCCGCCCGGCCGGAGATCGTGTCGGCAGGGGAAAAAGGAGAGGGGTATTCCGTGCGCCACTCGGATACGCTTGGAAGTGAAATGTATTATTTTGCGGTTCGTCTGGAGAACGGCGATATTCTTCGTATCAGCAAGGAAGAAAACAGTATCTGGAGCCTGTTCCGCAGCGCGGTTTACGGGATCGTGGCGATCGCGGCCCTGATGTTTCTCGTCTGCCTGGGGCTGTCCCGGTATATCACAGCCGGGATCGTGAGGCCGATCGAGCGGCTGGCGGCCGAGATCGAACAGGACAGGGAAAGTGAGATCAATGGGGAATCCGCGCAGCCGGCAGCTGTCCGAAGAGAGAAAAGAATGAGGACAGAGCAGACATGCGGTCTGCCGGAGCCTGCCCGGAAAGAGGATGGATCAGGGCAGCCAGACAGGCTGGATAGTTCGGCGGACGGATCAGGAGGTGCACAGACAGACGGGCCGGACGGTCAGGCGATCGGCGTCTATGAGGAACTGGTTCCCTTTATCTCCACCATCCGGCAGCAGCACGCGGATATCATCCGGGGCGCAAAGATGCGGCAGGAATTTACCGCCAACGTCTCTCATGAGCTGAAGACGCCCCTGACGTCCGTCTCCGGCTATGCGGAGCTGATCGAAACCGGTATTGCGGGAGAAAAGGAAACCGTGCGCTTTGCGGGCGAGATCCGCCGCAATGCGAACCGCCTGCTGACGCTGATCAATGACATCATCCGCCTGTCGGAGCTCGACGGAGGGCATCCGGAGATCGCACGCGGGGAAATAGATCTGCATGAGGTTGCGCAGAACTGTGTGGAAATGCTGCAGGTCAACGCGGCCAGCCATGATATCCGCATTCAGTGCCACGGGCACCGCTGCATGATCCATGCGGACCGGGGAATGATGGAAGAGCTGCTGTTTAATCTCTGTGACAACGCGATCCGCTATAACCGCCCGGGCGGGCGTGTCGACGTGACCGTGAACACACACCAGGACCAGGTGTTCCTGACGGTCGCCGACACCGGGATCGGCATCCCGAAGGAGAGTCAGGACCGGGTCTTTGAGCGCTTTTACCGCGTGGATAAGAGCCGCTCCAAATCAACCGGCGGCACCGGGCTCGGTCTGGCAATCGTGAAGCATATCGTGGCGCTGCACCAGGCCGAGCTGAGCCTTCAGAGCGAGCCGGGAAGAGGAACGCAGATCACTGTGAAATTTGCCTGCTGACGTCAGTGCCGCAGCCATTTTTCCAGCGCTCCGAGAAGCTTCGGAACCTCCACCGGCTTCGCAATGTGGTCGTTCATTCCGGAGTCCAGCGCGTCGCGGATGTCATCTGCGAAGGCGTTGGCCGTCATGGCAATGATCGGAATGCTCCCGGTGTCCTCGCGGCCCATGCCGCGGATGCAGCGCGCCGCCTCGTATCCGTTCATGACCGGCATCTGTACGTCCATGAAGATGAGGTCATAGTAACAGGGCGGATTTTTCTTTACCATATCTACGGCGATCTGGCCGTTTTCCGCCTGCTCGACGTCTACGTCAATGAAGCCGAGCAGTTCTTTTGCGATCTCACGATTGATTTCGTTATCCTCGACGAGGAGCACGCGCTTTCCGCTGAAACTGGCCTGCTCCAGCTCTGTCGCTTCCAGCTTCTTTTCCTTTTCACCCTGTGCGAGCACCGATTTCAGCGCATAAACGAGGCGCGAGCGGAACAGCGGCTTTTCGATAAATGCCTGGATGCCGGCCTCTCTGGCCTGAAACTCGATGTCGGACCAGTCGTAGGCGGAGAGGATGATGATCGGCACGTCGTCGCCGACCAGCCGGCGTATTTCACGCGCCGTCTCAACGCCGTCCATGCCGGGCATTTTCCAGTCGAGGATCACTGCCGCGAAATCGTTCTGCGATTCGTGCGCGGCGACCGTTTTCTGAACAGCCTCGTTCCCGCTGAGCACCCATTCAGCCGTCATGCCGATGCTTCCGAGAATGTCGCAGGTGCTGATGCAGGAATCCTGGTCGTCGTCCGCAACGAGGACATGCAGATCTGCCAGGTCCTGCAGATCCTCCGTCTCCTGATCCTGAAGCTGCAGATGCACCTGAACCGTAAACCGGGATCCTCTGCCGAGTTCGCTGTCCACCTGGATATCGCCATCCATCATGCGCACGATATTGCGGGTGATCGACATGCCGAGCCCGGTTCCCTCAATATTCTGGCTGACCGAATTCTGCGAGCGGGTGAAGGGGTCGAAGATGGTTTTCATGAAATCCTGATCCATGCCGATGCCGGTATCCTCGCAGACAAATTCATAGCAGGCCATCCCGTGGATCCGGGAGGCGAGCTCGCGGATAGAAAAGGTGATGACACCGCCCTCCGGCGTAAATTTCACGGCGTTGCCCAGGATATTTACAAAAATCTGCCGCAGCCGCAGCGTGTCCCCGATCACGTTTTCGTGCCCGATATCGGAGATGTGCACCTTCAGCTCCTGCTGCTTGGCGTTCACCTGCGCGCGGATGATCGTGACGATGCTGTCCACCATGTCCGCCATATTGAAGGGCTCTTCAGAGAGCGTGACCTTGCCGCTCTCGATCTTCGACATGTCGAGCACATCATTGATCAGGGCGAGCAGATGACGGCTGGAGATCGTGATCTTGCCCAGACAGTCTGTCAGACGCTCCGGGTCGTCCAGATGCATGGCGGCGACGGCCGTCATGCCCATGATCGCGTTCATAGGCGTGCGGATATCATGCGACATCCTCGCCAGAAAATCGGATTTGGCGCGGTTGGCGGCCTCGGCGGCCTCCGAGGCGTTGCGCAGCGCCAGGCGGATTTCCTGTTCGCGCTCCTTCAGGGCTGTGACGTCCTGGATCGCGTACAGGATATTAACGGGAAGCCCCTCCTTCCTCTTGAGGCAGAGGATGGAAAGATTTTCCCAGCGGTGGCCGTTCATGTCGATCTGGTACTCGAACTGCAGATAGGGAACGTCCTCCGTCAGATGCTCCTGCACATATTCCCGGGAGATCACCGTGCTCATTTTTTCATCATTTTCACTGTCGTCGATATACTGGGCGTCCAGATAGCGGATCAGGTCGGAATAGTTACCCTTCTCCGGGGCGGCGCTTTTTTTGCCCTCCAGATATTCATAGGTATCGTTTTCATAGTCCACCAGAGCGAACCGCGTGAAGAGCTGGGGAACTGCCTCCACGATCCGTGACATCTCCTGCTTTTCGGAGACGAGACGTCTTTTCTGCGTCGTGTTCTTGAAGATCAGATAAAGGACGTAGGCAACAAATGCAAAGATGAGCTTGAGCTCCAGCCAGATGCCTGCGGAATCAGCGTCCTTGGCCATACTCTTCGTCAGAAGGGAGGGGAAATTCTGCACGAGCATCCAGTCCTCTTCTGTCAGCGCCGTGACATAGGCGCTCCCGTCCCCGCTGGAACCCTTGTAATTGAAGCTGGTAGAACTTCCGCTCTCCAGCGCGTCCTCGAGCTTTATGCGGTCCGGCTCGGACAGCTTGTTATTCTGCTTCAGAGATTCCAGCAGATTTTCAGGCTGCGAGCTGTCGCCGGCAGAGAGAATGACCGTGCCGTCGTGTTCCAGCAGGTAGGTGCTTGCCTGCATGCCAAAATAACTGGATGAGAGGAGCATATACACGGATTCCTCGCGCAGGATGCCGCTCAGGACCCCGATGATCTGATCTTCAAAATAGAAAGGCGTGAAAAAGATCAGCAGCGTCTCATGAGTGATCCTTGAGTTGTAGATCACACATTTTCCGCTCTCACCCTGTATTCCCAGCTGATAGTACTCGCGGTCCGAGAGATCCGCAGTCTGTCCGTCGGCAGTCAGATCAATCCCGTCCTGCGAGATAAATTCAATATAGTCAAAGCTGGAGCGGTCAGTCATATCCTGCAGCAGCTCGGGCGTGACGACCGGATCCTTCATTACCGAACCGTAGAGATGGGCGATCATCTCGATATTGTGGTGCGCATTGTCGGCCAGATCGTTGATCCGGCTGGCGGTCTGCGTGGCGGCTGCCTCGATGAAGCTGTTGTTCTGCTCCAGGATCCGCCGGTTATTGTCTCTCATAAAAGTAAAAAAAGAAGAGACAATAAAAATGAGCAGTATACCGATAAATGCGATATCCCAGATAATTCCCTTATTTTCCTTCCTGGCTGCAGTTTCCATAATTCTCCCCGACCCGGCGCTCCCTTTCTGTATGAATGACGGCATTTTTTCATTATCTTTGTAGTAATCTCTAGTCTAACATGAGGAAACGGATATTGCAACAAATATCCTCTGAACATTTGAACCCAGAGAATTTACGATTCTTGTTCAGATCAGGCCGAAGCACCTGCTGCTGAGGCCGTAAGAAAGTGATTCGGGATTTACGCGATTTGCGAAGGATCTGCCGGGAGAGAAGTGTGCGCAGGGCTTATGAGAAAATTAAGATTCATATACTTGACTAAATTTCCGGAAAGGTGCAATATTATTAAGCAGAAGTATTTTGGGGGAAGCTTCTGCGAATAATTAATACAGAAGGGTAAGAGAACAAAGTGAAGAAGAAGGGAAAAGGTCTGAAGATCGCCGTGGCGGTTGTTCTGTGCCTGGCCGCGGCAGGGCTGGGCGCACTTGGGTACTATCTGTACAGGCAGGCGAACAGCGGTCTTTTTTTTGAAGAAACCAGTGTGAACGGATATGATGTTTCCGGGATGACATGCAAAGAGGTCCTGATGCTCCTCGAGCGCGATTACAGCGCCCCGAAGCTGGAGCTGAGGGAGAAGGGGGAGCCCGCGCTTACGCTCACGCTTGCGGAGATGGGCTATACGGTCGACCAGATGGAGCTGCTGGACAATATCCAGGACTGCATGCGCGAGCAGAATATCCGCCTGCTGTTCAGCCTGATGGACGGAAATGAGTTCGAGGTCACGGTTCCGTTCGATTATGACGAGGCAGTCTTCCAGGGGGCGGTTGCCTCCGCCAGGCTGGCGCAGCCGCGCGTCGCGAGCGTGGATGCGAAGATGGAGTTCAACGGATCCGAGTATTATATCGAGCCGGAAACATACGGAAACGAGATGGATGATGCGGATCTGCGCGTCTTTGTGAAGGATTTCGTAGACCATCTGACGGCGGAGGCGCGGCCGCAGGCGGACGCTTCGCTGGATATCCCCGAGTCATTCTACTTCGTGCCGGCGGTGACGCAGGACGATGCGGAGATGAACTCGCTGATGAATGTCTACAACTCTTTCTGCAAGGCAAAGGTCAGCCTGACTTTCGGCCAGAAGAAAGAGACGCTGGACTGGTCCACGATCCAGACATGGCTTGACATCGAGGACGGAACCGCTACGCTGAATGAAGAGGCGGTTTACAATTACGTCTATGCCCTGGCGGCGCGCTATGACACCCTGTACCATGCGCGGGAATTTACGGCGCATGACGGGCGCACGATCAGCTACGAGTCCAGCGACTACGGCTATCAGATGGACAGGGATGCCGAGGCGGCCCAGCTGATCAGCGATATCTGCAGCAATACAGAGGTCGAGCGTGAGCCTGTATATGCGGTCAAGGGCTACAGGCGGGAGGGAAAGGATGATATCTGCGGCAATTATGTCGAGGTCAGCCTGTCCCAGCAGCACCTGTGGTTCTACCTGGACGGGGCGCTGATCGTCGAATCAGATATCGTTTCGGGTCTTCCGAAGGACGAACGCGAGACGGCGACCGGTGTATTCTGCATCCCCTACAAAAAGAGCCCGGAGGTGCTCAAGGGCGATACGTGGGAGGAAAAGGTCACGTACTGGATGCCGTTCTACAACGGGCAGGGCCTGCACGATGCGCCCTGGCGCGGCGCGTTTGGCGGAAACATCTACCAGACAAACGGTTCGCACGGGTGCGTGAACCTTCCGGGGGATGTGGCGCAGCGGATTTATGAGAACATGCCGGAGCGTTTTCCGATTTTCCTTTATAAATAGAAGGTAAATAGAAGAATGACAGGGCCGGGCGCGCGGATTTTGCGGGAAGCGCCGCGCGCCTGCAGGATTTTCCTGCGGGAAAACTATGAAAACTCTGAAAAAACGCCGGGCGGATGCCGCCTGCCTGCCGGTTATCCGTGTTTATCCGCGGCCTGCCCGCCACAGCTTGCCGCAAAAAAATATTGTTGACAAATCAAATCACGTGGTATATAATCACTAATGCTTAAAAAAATGTGCGCATAGCTCAGCTGGATAGAGCGTTTGGCTACGGACCAAAAGGTCGGGGGTTCGAATCCTCTTGCGCACGCTCTAAAGGGACTGTACACGGAAGGATCTGTGTACAGTTTTTTTGTGCGCAGAACCTTCCGCGTACAGTTTTTGTGTACAGATCCTTTCTGGTACAGCTTTTGTGCACAGATCCTTTCTGATACAGCTTTTTTGATACAGCTTTTTGTGCACGGATCCGCGTATGGAAATCGGCTGCTGCCGCAGTACGCAGACCGCGCGGCGCTCAGGGGAAGAATTTTCCTGCCCGGCCGCGGCAGGAAGAACTCTGTCACTCTGGCGCGTGAAAGTTCTCTCCTGCCTCGCAAAAAGGCACAAAAAATGCTTTACCTGCACAGGAGGTTCGTGGTAAAGTAAGTCTGACAGAAGAGCATCATGAGACTAACACAACACAGAAGGAGATCTTTTTATGGGCGGTATTTTTGGAGTTGCTTCAAAAACCAGCTGTACATTGGAATTATTTTATGGCGTTGATTATCACTCGCATCTGGGAACGCGCCGCGGCGGCATGGCCGTGCACGGTGAGCGCGGGTTTCAGCGTGCGATCCATAACATCGAAAATTCCCCGTTCCGCACGAAGCTGGAGCGCGATGTGGAGGAGATGGAGGGAAACCTCGGGATCGGCTGCATTTCGGATTATGAGCCGCAGCCGCTTCTGATCCAGTCGCATCTGGGCAGCTTTGCGATCACGACGGTCGGCAAGATCAATAACATGGACGAGCTTCTGAAATACGTCTACGAGAACGGAAACACACATTTTCAGGAGATGAGCAGCGGACAGGTCAATGCGACAGAGCTGGTCGCGTCCCTGATCTGCAAGAAGGACAGCATTGTGGAGGGGATTCAGTTTGTGCAGGAGATTGTGGACGGCTCCATGACCCTGCTCCTGATGACGAAGGACGGACTATACGCGGCCAGGGACCGCTGGGGGCGGACTCCGCTCGTGATCGGGCGCAAGGAGGGCGCCTTCTGCGTGTCGTTTGAAAGCTTCGCGTACCTGAACCTCGGGTACACGGATTACCGGGAGCTCGGAGCGGCAGAGATCGTTTTTGTGACGCCGGACGGGGTGACGACGCTCGCCGAACCGCGCAGGGAGATGCGAATCTGCTCGTTCCTGTGGGTGTATTACGGGTATCCGACTTCGACCTATGAGGGTGTGAATGTCGAAGAGATGCGCTACCACTGCGGAAGCATGCTTGCGAAGCGCGATCAGGGGAATATCACGCCGGATATCGTCGCCGGTGTGCCGGATTCCGGCATTGCCCACGCGATCGGCTACTCCAATGAATCCGGGATCCCGTACGCGAGACCGTTTATCAAATATACGCCGACATGGCCGCGCTCCTTTATGCCGACGCAGCAGAGCCAGAGGGATCTGATCGCGCGCATGAAGCTGATCCCGGTCAAGGCGCTGATCAAGGATAAGAAGCTTCTGCTGATCGACGATTCGATCGTGCGCGGCACGCAGCTGCGCGAGACGACGGAGTTCCTGTATCAGAGCGGGGCGAAGGAAGTGCATGTGCGCCCGGCCTGTCCGCCGCTTTTGTATGGCTGCAAATACCTGAATTTTTCACGCTCCAAGTCCGAGATGGATCTGATCACGCGCAGGATCATCCGGGAGCGCGAGGGGGATGTATCCCAGGAGGTGCTGGACGACTATGCAGATCCGTCCAGCAAACGCTATGCGGAGCTTCTGGAGGCAATCCGGAAGCAGCAGAATTTCACGACGCTGAATTACCACAGGCTGGACGACATGGAGGAGTCCATCGGGATCCCGCCGTGCAAACTGTGTACGTACTGTTTCAATGGAAAAGAGTGACGCGGAGCGATCCGCACGGCATTTTGCGGCCCCGGCGCTGCTATTATGATGAGTCATCGATTTTGGAAGTGCGCGGCACGGAAAAATCGATAGCAGGCTCATTTATCTGGCAGCTCGTTATAATGGAAATAACAGGATGCGCGGGCCGGCCGGGAAAGGAACCGGATGATAAAGACTGTTTTGTGGGATATAGACGGGACGCTTCTGGATTTTCTGAAGTCGGAGGACTACGGGATCCGGGCCTGCCTTGCGGAGATCGGCTTTTACGGCTGCGACGATGCGATGCTCGCGCGGTATTCACGGATCAACCGCCTGCACTGGGAGGCCATGGAGCGCGGCGAGCTTACGAAGCAGCAGGTGCTGCTGGGGAGATTCCGCCGCTTTTTCCAGGAGGAAGGGATCGCCTGCCCGGATGTGGAGGCATTTAACGCTTCCTATCAGAAGAAGCTCGGGGAACATTTTTTTGAGAATGAACGGTCTCTGGAGCTGTGCAGACGCCTGAGCGCGCGCGTGAAGCAGTATGCGGTGACGAACGGGACGGTGGAGGCACAGAGAAACAAACTCCGCTATTCCGGCCTCGGAGAGCTCATGGACGGGGTGTTCATCTCGGACGAGATTGGCGCGGAAAAGCCGTCGGAAGCATTTTTTGATGCGGTGTTTGCGCAGATCGGACGCCCGGAGCCGGGAGAGGCTATGATCGTCGGGGATTCCCTGACGAGCGACATGCGCGGCGGAAACCGTGCCGGGCTGATCTGCTGCTGGTACAACCCGGGGCGGAAGGCGAATGACGCCGGCGTGCGCATAGATTATGAGATTCAGAGTATCTGGCAGGTCGAGGATATCTGCGGCCCGGGGATACAGGCAGGAGGTACAGAAGATGGACAGGACAGAGCTGGCGCTGGCGATCATAGAACGCCTGAAGGAGGCATATCCGGCGGCGGACTGCACGCTTGACTACGACGAGGCGTGGAAGCTGCTGGTGAGCGTGCGCCTGGCGGCGCAGTGTACAGACGCCAGGGTGAATATTGTCGTGGAGAAGCTGTATGAGAAATTTCCGGACGTCGCGGCACTGGCGGCGGCAGAGCCGGAGGAGATCGAGGAGATCGTAAAGCCGTGCGGCCTCGGAAAGAGCAAGGCCCGGGACATCAGCGCCTGCATGAGGATCCTGCAGGAGCAGTACGGCGGAAAGGTGCCGGAGGATTTTGACGCGCTGCTTAGGCTGCCCGGCGTCGGGCGCAAGAGCGCGAACCTGATCATGGGGGACGTCTTCGGAAAACCCGCGATCGTCACGGATACACACTGCATCCGCCTTGTCAACCGGATGGGCCTGGTCGACGGCATCACAGATCCGAAGAAGGTCGAAATGCAGCTCTGGAAGATCATCCCGCCGGAGGAAGGCAACGATTTCTGCCACCGCCTTGTGTGGCATGGGCGCGAGGTCTGTACGGCGCGCACCAGGCCGCACTGTGACCGCTGCGTACTTGCGGATCTCTGCGCCAGAAGGGGCGTAGAGCAGGGGTGACCGATCCGGCGCCGGCATGAAGAACAGGTCTGGTGAGAGAACGCCTGATGTATGCTGCAGCGCGAGAGAATCCTGGATGCTGCAGCCTGATACGGTGTGAGAGAGTCCGGGATGCCGCAGCCTGATGCAGCGCGAGACTATTCCGGGAGTGCTGGCGCATGATGCGGTATGAGACCGCCTGGATGCTGACGCATGATGCGGCGCGAGACTATTCCGGGATGTCGGTGTCTGCTTCGCCGGGGGAGGCCTGGCGCGGGACGCCGGACAGGCAGAACTGGTACATCTCTTCGTAGGATTCCAGTTCGGCTTCCGACGAGGGCAGCGCAGGGATCAGCCCGGTGCAGTCTGTAGAAGAACATATACTTTTGGAAAAGCAGGAGTCTGAGAGGCTAGCCTGGCCGGTCTTATCGGACTCTTCTTTTTTTCGCTCTTTTTCTGACATGAGAGATTCCTCCTTTTTTGCTGCCTCCGGGCCGCCGACGATGGAAAATAAGCGGGGCAGATGCCCGGGCTGCCGGGAAGGCAGTCTGGTGACTGATAAAATATAGTATATCGGATTGCGGAACAGAATATACGCTGTTTCTGACCGGAAAAGTCGAATAAATATTTATGTTGCATTAATATATATAATATGATATATTAAAGACAACAAGTGACGGGTGAAAGGAGGACAATTTGTTCAGCAGAGTGAAATCGGCCGTGTTGTACGGCATTGAGTGCAGGACAATCTCTGTGGAGGCCGATGCCAGTGAGGGACTCCCCGGATTTTCGATGGTGGGCTATCTGGCGTCAGAGGTTCGGGAAGCGCAGGACCGGGTACGGACTGCCCTGAAAAATTCGGGATACAGGCTTCTGCCGAAAAAGATCACGGTAAACCTTTCCCCAGCGGATATCCGCAAATCGGGCTCCGGGTTTGACCTTCCGATCGCCGTGGCAGTGATGGCAGCATATGGATATATTCCGCAGCCGCTCCTGGAAGGGGTCTTTCTTGCCGGGGAGCTGGGGCTTGACGGCAGTATCCGCGGCATTCACGGTGTGCTCGGCATGGTGATGGAGGCGAAGAGGGCCGGCTGCACCGTATGCATCGTCCCCGCAGCAAATGTGAAGGAGGGCGCGGTGATCCGCGACATCCAGGTATACGGGGCGGCGCATCTGCGGGAAGTGGCGGCACATTTTATCGCGGGAAAGCAGCTGGCTGCGGAACCGGCGGATGCCGGCGCAAGATTGCCGGAGGCATCCCGGGAGGGAACCCCGGATTTTGCCGATATAAGAGGCCAGCATATTGCGAAGCGTGCCGCGGAGATCGCCGCGGCCGGCATGCACAATCTGCTGCTCTGTGGGCCGCCGGGCGCAGGCAAAACCATGATCGCGAGCAGGATCTCCGGGATCCTGCCTCCCATGAGCCTGGATGAGGCCCTGGAAGTGTCGCAGATACACAGTGTCGCGGGAATCCTGCCAGAGGAGGGTATTCTGACGGCGCGCCCGTTCCGGATGCCGCATCATACGACGTCCGCAGCGGCGCTTGCGGGAGGCGGGCTGGTGCCGCGACCGGGCGAGATCAGCCTGGCCCACCGCGGGGTTCTGTATCTGGATGAACTCCCGGAATTTCAGAAGGATGCGCTGGAGGTTCTGAGACAGCCGCTGGAGGAAGGGGAGGTGCGGATCTCCCGCAGCAGCGGACAGTACGTGTTCCCGGCGGATTTTATGCTCGTCGCGTCGCGCAATCCGTGCAGGTGCGGATATTTTCCTGACCGGCGCAGATGCCGATGCAGCGAGCCTGAGGTCCGCAGCTACCTGCACAGGATCAGCAGGCCGCTGCTTGACCGGATCGATCTGCATGTCGACGTGCAGCAGCTTCCTTACGCGGATCTGGTGGACAGCAGAGCGGAAGAGACGTCTGCGCAGATACGAAAGAGAGTGCTTCGCGCGCAGAAGATTCAGGCGGCACGCTACCGCGGCAGCCGGTTCCGCTTCAATTCCGAGCTGACCGCGCCCGCCCTGAGGCAGTACTGCCCGATCGGAGCTAAGCAGGAGGCGCAGATGGCGAGGATCTATGAACAGAAGCATCTGACGGCGAGGACTTATCACCGGCTGATCAAGGTGGCGAGGACGATTGCGGATCTGGAAGAGAGCGAAACGATAGAATCGAGGCATCTCAGCGAGGCGGTGCTGTACCGCCCGGCAGAGATATTGATGTAACAGGTGGCCTCATTTTCATTGTGCAGGCCGGAGCGCCCGGCCCTGTGAAGGGAGGAAGCGGATGGAGAAATACTGGGAGTGGTTCTGCAGCATCCCCGGACTTTACCACGCGCAGCAGGAGACTCTGCTGCGCTGTTTTGGCACGCCGGAGGCGGTCTGGAACGCGGGAGAACGGGAGCTTGCGCATCTGAAGGAGCGCGGGTGCACATGGACGGCAAAAATACAGAAATTCCGGAAGGAAATTTCCCCGGAAAAGGCAGTGCATATGCACAGGAGGGAAGGAATACAATTTATCAGCCGTGAACACGCCGGTTATCCAGAGAGGCTTGGTCCGCTTGACAACAGGCCGTACGGCCTGTTTTACCGGGGAGAGCTCCCGGAAGAGACGGCCAGAAGTGTTGCGATCGTAGGGGCGAGGGTGTGCACCCGCAGCGGGAAGGAGATGGCCCGGCAGCTTGCAGTGAAGGTGGCGCAGGCCGGCGGCGCGGTGATCAGCGGGGCGGCCTACGGGATCGACGGGACGGCCCAGTGGGCGGCGCTGGAAGCAGGGGGCAGAAGCTTTGCCGTCCTCGGCTGCGGCGTGGATGTCTGCTATCCGGCGCCGCACCGGGAGCTTCTGGACAGACTGAGCCGCCAGGGAGGGATCCTCTCGGAATTTCCTCCGGGCACGCCGCCGAAGCCGTTCCACTTTCCGGTGAGGAACCGGATCATCAGCGGGCTGGCGGATATAGTGGTCGTTGTCGAGGCCAGGGCCGGGAGCGGCTCACTGATCACGGCGGATTTTGCCGCGGAGCAGGGGCGGTCTGTGATGGCGGTTCCGGGCCGTCCGCAGGACGAACTGAGCGAGGGCTGCAATACGCTGATATCTCAGGGGGCAGGAGTGATATTGTCTGCTGATTCATTTATAAAGACAGCATTTCCGGAATATCAGGAAAAGAAAATGCAATTATCTGGGGATATGGCTCTTGCACCTGCCGAAAAATTAGTGTATAGTAGTCTCGATTTTTACGCGAAAACGATCTGGGAGCTGGAGGAGCTCACGGCTCTTTCCCTTGCGGACCTGAGCGGAAGCCTTCTGTCGCTGGAGGCCAGGGGGCTCATACGGGAGACCGGTCACGGCTGCTATGTCCGAAGAGCCTGACCGCCATGCCTGCCTGCGGACAGCGCCCCTGCCTTCGTTTTGCGTTGGATCGAATATGCAAGGAAGTTTTGGAGGTAATCGTTATGCCGAAGTATCTGGTGATCGTAGAGTCGCCTGCAAAAGTGAAGACCATCAAAAAATTTCTCGGTTCTAATTACGAGGTGATGGCATCGAACGGACACGTCCGGGATCTGCCGAAGAGCCAGATGGGAATAGATTTTGAACACGACTTCGAGCCAAAATACATTACGATCAGAGGGAAGGGGGACATCCTCGCATCTCTGCGCAAGGCGGAGAAAAAAGCGGACAAGGTTTATCTCGCGACGGACCCTGACCGCGAGGGGGAGGCGATCTCCTGGCACCTGGCGGAGGCACTGAAGCTGGATGCGAAGAAGCAGAAGCGGATTACCTTTAATGAGATCACGAAAAGCGCGGTGAAGGAATCGCTCAGACACGCGCGCTCCATCGATATGAACCTTGTGGACGCGCAGCAGACGCGGCGCATTCTGGACCGCATGGTGGGCTACCGGATCAGCCCCCTGCTCTGGCAGAAGGTGAAGCGCGGGCTGAGCGCGGGCCGCGTGCAGTCCGTCGCGCTGCGGATCATTGCGGACCGCGAGGAAGAGATCAATGCGTTCATCCCGCAGGAGTACTGGACGCTGGAGGTACAGCTTGGAGTGCCGGGCGAAAAGCGCCCCCTGAATGCAAAGTTTTACGGAAAAGAGAAAAAAATGACGATCTCGTCGAAGCAGGAGCTGGATGGGATTCTTGCCGACCTGAAGGACGCGGAGTACGTCGTGGAGGAAGTGAAGCGCGCGGAGCGCATCAAAAAAGCCCCGCTTCCGTTCACGACCAGCACGCTGCAGCAGGAGGCGGCGAACGTACTGAATTTTTCCACGCAGAAGACGATGCGGCTCGCGCAGCAGATGTACGAGGGCGTCGATCTGAAAGGGAACGGGACGGTCGCCCTGATCACCTACCTGCGCACGGACTCCACACGCGTGTCAGAGGAAGCGGACCATGCGGCCAGAGAGTACATCGGCGCGCAGTACGGCGAGGCGTATGTGGGCGGAAAGGTGGCCGGACAGAAGAGCGGCCAGAAGATCCAGGACGCGCACGAGGCGATCCGCCCCACGGATATCACGAGGACGCCGGCGAGCCTGAAGGATGCGCTCAGCCGCGACCTGTTCCGGCTGTACCAGCTGATCTGGAGGCGCTTTGCGGCCAGCCGGATGGCTCCCGCGCGCTATGAGACCACAACGGTGGGGATCGGCGCGGCAGGATACCGCTTCACTGTGGCGGCCTCGAAGGTTGCCTTTGAGGGATTCCGCACGGTCTATACGGACAGCGAGGAGGAGCGGGAGGAAAACAACGTCATTGCGGGCCGGATCGACGAGGGTACGCGCCTGACCTTTGAGAACACGGACGCGAAGCAGCATTTCACACAGCCGCCCGCGCATTACACGGAGGCTTCTCTCGTGCGCGCGCTCGAGGAAAAGGGAATCGGGCGTCCGAGCACCTACGCGCCGACGATCACCACGATCATTTCGCGCCGCTACGTGGCGAAGGAGAATAAAAATCTGTACATGACAGAGCTCGGCGAGGCCGTGAACACGATCATGAAGGAGGCCTTCCCGAGCATTGTCGATGTGAATTTCACCGCGAACCTGGAGTCTCTGCTCGATTCGATCGGCGAGGGAACGATCCAGTGGAAAACGGTCGTCGAGAACTTTTACCCGGATCTCGACGAGGCCGTGAAGGAGGCGGAGAAAACGCTGGAGAAGGTCAAGGTAGCGGACGAGGTGTCAGACGTCGTCTGCGAAGAGTGCGGCCGGAACATGGTCATCAAATACGGTCCGCACGGAAAATTCCTGGCCTGCCCCGGTTTTCCGGAATGCCGCAACACAAAGCCATACCTCGAGAAGATCGGCGTGGCCTGCCCGCAGTGCGGGAAAGAGCTTGTGATCCGCAAGACCAAAAAAGGGAGGAAATATTACGGCTGCGAGAACAGTCCGGAATGCGACTTTATGTCCTGGCAGAAGCCGGTGCCCGAAAAATGTCCTCAGTGCGGCGGTTATATGGTGGAAAAAGGCAGTAAAATAGTCTGCGCGGACAAGACTTGCGGATACATCTGCACAAAGAAAATGAAATAGAAATATATTTAAAAATAAAACCACAAAAACCAAATGAAGTATTGAATTTCAGAAAATTATATGGTAATCTATACAATGACGAGGAGCATGACTAAAAATCAAAAAGGAGGTGCGAAATGAGTGTTCAATTGCTGGATAAGACCAGGAAGATTAATCAGTTGTTACATAACAACAACGCCAGTAAAGTCGTGTTCAATGATATCTGCGAGGTGCTTTCCGGTATTCTGAATTCTAACATTCTAGTCATCAGTCGTAAAGGTAAAGTATTGGGGGTCGGCCTGCACGAGGACATCGTGGAAATTGGAGACTTAATTGTAGACCGTGTGGGAGGCTTTATTGACCCGATGCTGAACGAACGTCTTCTGGGCGTTCTGTCCACCAAAGAAAATGTCAACCTCGAGACCCTGGGTTTTGAGGGCGAAACTATCAGGAAATACCAGGCAATAATTAACCCGATTGACATCGCGGGCGAACGCCTCGGTACAGTTTTTATGTACAAGTTTGGAGCCCAGTACGACATTGATGACATTATTCTCAGCGAATACGGGACGACGGTAGTCGGACTTGAGATGATGAGATCCGTCAATGAAGAGAATGCAGAAGAGAATCGGAAAATTCACATTGTGAAGTCTGCAATCAGTACCCTGTCGTTTTCAGAAATGGAGGCAATTATCCACATTTTTGATGAGTTGAATGGATCAGAAGGGATTCTGGTTGCGAGCAAGATTGCAGACAGAGTAGGGATTACCCGCTCCGTGATTGTCAATGCACTGCGTAAGTTTGAAAGCGCCGGCGTCATTGAGTCCAGATCTTCAGGAATGAAGGGGACTTACATCAAGGTATTGAACGACGTTGTCTTCGATGAGCTGGCAGAGATTCGAAAGTCACGTAATATCTAGTTTTAGGAAATACGTTGTTGTAGGGGATGCCTGTCCTTTGGCAGGCATCCTTTTGATGTCTCGGAAAGGTCTTCCGGACGCCGGGCCCGGCCGAAAAAAATAAGAAAAAAAGAATACATGAGAAAGAAAGAGAAAATCAAAGAAATTAGAAGATAAATGGAAATACTGCTGAAAATAACACTTGAAATAGAAGTTGCATTATTTACACATTTTAACTAATATAAGATTGTTCGTTAGCACTCGAATTAGATGAGTGCTAATAAAGAAAGGAAAGATCATCATCTAAGGAGGAATTAAATATGAAGTTAGTACCGTTGGGCGACAGAGTTGTTCTGAAACAGTTCGAGGCTGAAGAGACAACAAAATCAGGGATCATCCTGACCAGCAAGACACAGGAGAAGCCGCAGGAGGCCGAGGTAATTGCTGTGGGACCGGGCGGAATGGTTGACGGCAAGGAAGTCGTCATGCAGGTAAAGGTCGGAGATAAGGTGATTTATTCCAAGTATTCCGGCAATGAGGTAAAGCTCGGAGACGATGAGTACATCATTGTGAAGCAGAGCGATATCCTTGCGATCGTAGAGTAACACGGGCAGAGAGACCTAAGAGAAATCCAGAAGAGATCAGAAAAGAAATCAAAAGGAAATCCAGGAGGAACCGGCAGCCCGGAGGCAGAAGAGAGCCGCCCCGGCAGCAGGTTCAGATGCGGATTTCGCAGAATAATAACAGGAGGCTGAATAATTATGGCAAAGGAAATTAAATTTGGCGCCGACGCGAGAGCAGCGTTGGAGTGCGGCGTTAACAAGCTTGCGGATACGGTTCGCGTAACGCTTGGCCCGAAGGGCAGAAATGTAGTTCTCGACAAGCAGTTTGGTTCACCGCTTATCACGAACGACGGTGTGACGATCGCAAAGGAGATCGAGCTGGAGGATGCGTTTGAGAATATGGGCGCACAGCTGATCAAGGAAGTTGCGTCCAAGACGAACGATGTGGCAGGCGACGGCACGACGACGGCGACGGTTCTGGCACAGGCCATGGTCAATGAGGGCATGAAGAACCTTGCGGCAGGCGCAAACCCGATCATCCTCAGAAAGGGCATGAAGAAGGCCACGGATGTTGCGGTAGAGGCGATCCAGTCCATGAGCAAGAAGGTTACCGGCAAGGATCAGATTGCCAGAGTTGCAGCCGTATCCTCCGGCGACGAGGAAGTCGGCGAGCTGGTAGCGGACGCTATGGAGAAGGTTTCCCAGGATGGCGTTATCACGATCGAAGAGTCCAAGACCATGCAGACCGAGCTGGATCTGGTAGAAGGAATGCAGTTTGACCGCGGCTACATCTCAGCATACATGGCAACCGATATGGAGAAGATGGAAGCGGTTCTGGACGATCCGTACATCCTGATCACAGACAAGAAGCTGAATAATATTCAGGAGCTGCTTCCGCTTCTGGAGCAGATCGTGCAGTCCGGCAAGAAGCTGCTGATCATCGCCGAGGATATCGAGGGCGAGGCCCTGACGACCCTGATCGTCAACAAGCTGCGCGGCACGTTCCAGGTAGTGGGCGTGAAGGCTCCGGGCTACGGCGACAGAAGAAAGGCCATGCTTGAGGATATCGCGATCCTGACAGGCGGCCGTGTGATCTCCGAGGAGGTTGGCCTTGAGCTGAAGGAGGCTACTCTGGAGATGCTCGGACGCGCGAAGTCCGTGAAGGTTCAGAAGGAGAACACGATCATCGTGGACGGTCTCGGCGACAAGGATGCGATCCAGGCCAGAATCGCGCAGATCAAGGCAATGATCGAAGAGACAAAATCTGATTTCGACAGAGAGAAACTTCAGGAGCGTCTCGCAAAGCTCTCCGGCGGCGTGGCAGTGATCCGTGTCGGCGCGGCTACCGAGACAGAGATGAAGGAAGCGAAGCTCCGCATGGAGGATGCTCTGGCAGCTACGAGGGCGGCAGTCGAGGAAGGCATCATCGCCGGCGGCGGTTCCGCATATATCCACGCTGCAAAGCAGGTTGAGAAGCTTGCTGCAGAGCTTGACGGAGACGAGAAGACCGGCGCGAAGATCATCCTGAAGGCACTGGAGTCCCCGCTGTACCACATCGTGGCAAACGCAGGCCTGGAAGGCTCCGTAGTGATCAACAAGGTGCGCGAGTCCGAGGTCGGCACAGGCTTCGACGCGCTGAAAGAAGAGTATGTGGACATGGTGAAGGCAGGCATTCTCGACCCGACCAAGGTTTCCAGAAGCGCACTGCAGAACGCGACGAGCGTTGCATCCACACTGCTGACCACAGAGTCTGTAGTCGGCAATATCAAAGAAGACACACCGCCAATGCCGGCAGGCGCAGGCGGCGGCATGGGAATGATGTGATAAAGCAATGAGCCGTGCCATACGATAAAAGGGACGTCTGGGGGAAGCAAGCTTCCATCCAGACGTCCCTTTTACCGTATGATTCGGCGAATGCCGAACAGCGAGAAAGCGGAGCTTTCGAGCTGAAGGCACGGCTCATAAATACAGGCGTACCAAGGCCAGACGGCGATTTTATGGGGCGAAGCCCCACAGCGAGCGAACTGTGTTCGCGAGCTGAAGGCGCGGCTCGTAAGTATAGGCGTATGAAGGGACGTCTGGGGGAAGCAAGCTTCCATCCAGACGTCCCTTTTATCCTTTTTTCACAGCTTTGAAAGGAAAAAATAATTCGCACTAATTCTGTTGAAAATAGCCTCCTTTGAGAAAAAATGGTAAAAT
>CANRBX010000054.1 GCA_947628955.1 uncultured Lachnospiraceae bacterium
TCCTGCGCGTTCATGTCCGCCGCAAACAGGTTCTGGAGCAGGCTCAGCAGCCTCTTTACCGTCTGGCGCATCTCCAGGTAGGTCCACTGCTCCCGTGAAGCGTCGTCCACCAGCAGCGTGCGGACGAACTGCCTCGCCTCCCTCTGCTGGCCTCTGCGCAGCATCTGCTTCAGCTCCTGCTCCCGCGGATCGTCAAACCGCGCTTCCAGCTTCTGCTCCTGTATCCCGGCCCGCTCCCGGCAGAACAGGATCTGGTTTTCCTTTACGAAGCGCCGCGTCATCAGGCAGGCGATCACGTGGGTATATGCCTGATACAGGCTCTCCATCGAATACGACTGCTCGCTGACCGCGATCGTCACCGGGGCTTTCGTCAGCCTTCCGAAATGAGCGGCCACCCGGCCCGCCAGGGAGGACATCTGGCTCATCCCGGCCTCCGTTACGATCAGGAACTCACTCGAACGATAAATATGGTTGAACACAAATGTCTTCTTCTCATCGCCGGCCATCTCGCGGATCTGCTTCTTGACCGACCAGGACAGCAGATTCTGGTCGTGCTGATACAGCCCCATCAATTCGCTCAGATTGTGAAATTTGACCAGCATCAGGCTGGCCGCCCCGGGATCAATCCCGCTGTTTCCCATGATATTCGGTGCAAACGGGATATCCCGTTTTTCCAGGAGACGGCTGAATTCCCGGTCCTGGATCAGGGAAGACGCCTTCTGCAGCTCCAGCTTCCGGCTCTGCTTCTCGCTGATCTTCTCGAGCGCCTTCGACAGCGCGTTCACAAGATCGATCTTGCTGACCGGCTTCAGAAGATAGTTGACCGAGCCTGCCAGAAACGATTCCTTCACATATTCAAAATCGTCATAACCGCTGACCACAAACGTGATGACCTCCGGATACCGCTCCTGCACCGTCCGCAGAAGCGTCACGCCGTCGACATACGGCATATTGATATCCGTGATCAGGATATCCGGAAGCTCTTCCTCCATTCTGCGCAGGACCTCTTCGCCGTCCCTGGCCGGCTTCAGGCACACAAGCGCATACTCCTCCCACTGGATCATCCGGCACAGCTTCTCCCTCGTCCAGTATTCGTCGTCCGCGATCAGGACCTTATATTTCCTGCTCTCCACAGTCTCACCTCACAACATTCCCTGTATTTTCCTCTGCAAAGCTCTGCGCCCCCGGAAACTCCTGCTGCCCGGATCACATTGTCCGGCGGCATTCCAAAAACAGGACTGCACCGCATCAGCGGCGTCCAACCCGGATCCCGCTCCCCGGCAGCATCCGACCCGGATCTAAATCCCAGGCAGCATCCTGCCCGAATCTCACTCCCTGCAGCGTCCTGCCCGGATCTCACTCTCCGGCAGTATCCGGAAAGCGGCGCTTAGTGTTCCCGGTTTTCTTTCTCGCTCTGGCGCGGGATCGTCAGATACACCGTAGTTCCTTCGCCCTCCCGGCTCTCGATCGTCACGCCATAGCTCTCTCCGTACAGCATCTGCATCCGCGAATGGATATTCGACAGCCCGATCGAATTTTCCTTCCCCCGGTAGTGATGCTTCAGTTCCTCCAGTCGTTCCCTGCTGATCCCGATTCCATTGTCGCTGACCGCAATGCGCAGATGATCCTGCTCCTTGTATGCGCGCACGCAGACCTTCTTCTCGCCGCGGGCATTTTTCAGGCCGTGATTGATCGCGTTTTCCACCAGAGGCTGGATGGAAATCCGCGGCAGCGTGTCCTGCAACACCTCTTCGTCGATCTCGAACGTATACTCCACTTCCCCCTGCATCCGCACATTCATGACATAGATATAATTTCTCAGGTGGGCGATCTCCTTCGCCACGGTGGAAAACGGGGTGCTCGTATCCAGGCAGTAGCGGAAAATATTGGAGAGCGACTGGCAGAGCTCGCTGACCTCCCCGCAGTCCCGGATCTGGGCGATGCTGCTCATCGTGTCCAGCGTATTGTACAGGAAATGCGGGTTGATCTGCGCCTGCAGCGCTTTATACTCCGCACGGTTGATCGAAAGCTCCGCCTCATACTCCCTGGCGATCAGGCCCTCGATCTGGTCAAGCATCCCATTGAAGGTCCGTCCGAGTTCTCCCACCTCATCGTCCGGCAGGCGGTCGATGCGCAGCTGCGTCTCCCCGCCCTTGATCCGCTCCATCGTCCCGGTGATGCGCTCCAGCTGGCACGTCAGGCTGTGCGAAATCGGAAAGGACAGAATGATCGCAGCCAGGCTGATCAGGATCCCGATCAGCAGCAGATATTCATTCAGCGTGCGCTGGTTTTTCTCCAGCAGGCTCTGCGGCATCAGGGCATAGCTTCCGATATTATAGCGATCCTGCAGCACCCGGAAAAACACCTGATTTTCCAGCTCTGCGATCTGCTCTGTCCCCGCAGTCCCCTCAAGGATCGCCGCGCTGACCTCTTCATAATCCGGAAGCTGTGCGTCTGTGAGCGTGCCGGTCGCCGTGATCGGGCGGTCCCCTTCCGGCTGGATCCAGACATAACCCTCGCCGCCCTCCGTGTATTTCCGCATCAGATAGCGCAGCGCCTTCTCATCCACGTCACAGACCGCGTAGCCGACCACCCGCCCGCTCTGAAAAAGCTTGATCGCAAAACGTGCGATGCTTTTCTCCCGGTATATATTATAGTAGCTGCTGACCAGCATGACCGTGTCATCCGAGGCCACATAATCCTTCAGCTTCTGCTCGTTCGCATCCTGCGTGCCGTCATAGAGATCCGCCGGATAATTGTGCCGCGGCGTCATCGCGCGGCGGTATGTGCTGATGATCTCGTGCTCATCCGTATAAAGGTAGACGGCAAGCACCCCCAGAGAGGTGTCGAAATTCCCGCTCCCCGTATTAAAGGCCAGGCGGTTCCACTTCTCCCGCATCATCTCTGCCGGAGCGTCCCTGCGCAGATCCGCGATAAATTCACTCTCATTGTAAAGACGCAGCAGTCCGTTCTCCACCTGCCGCGCGTAGCTCTCGATCTCATTCTGCATGTTTTCCATCAGCCGCAGATTCTCTTCCTTGGCCTGCCGGTAAATGATTCCCGACGACGTCCGCAGATAGAGAAACGTCTGCAGCACCAGCGCCGAGAGCGCCAGCACCAGGCAGAGCGCCAGGATCTTCCAGCGCATCCGCGCCCTTGTTTTTCTCTTTTTCACAGTCTGTCCTTTCCTTTCGATCTGCCCTTTCCTTTCAATCTGTCCTCTCTTTTCACACGCCTCTTTCCTGTCTGTATGATAAAGAATGTTTTCATCGATTTTGGAAGTGGGCAGCGCAAAAAAAATCGATGGCAGGCTCATTTGTCGGGCAACTCATAAAGTGAAGCTGGGGACAAATGATGCCATACGGATTGTTCCGTGCTGCGCTTTCTCCGCTTTGCAGATAACAATAAGAGATGCCGCAGTCTTCTCCCGGTTCCCGCAGCACCTCCACGTTGTCACTTCCTGTATTTCTTATCCAGCCTCTTTTCCAGAAGCCTGAGCGCCTCGTCCCGCGCCTGCGCACGGATCTGTGCGCGATCCCCCTCTAAATGCAGCTCCCTGACCTTCGTCTTTCCGCCGACATGACAGCCGATATAGACCAGCCCGACCGGCTCCGGGCCTGCCGCCTGCTTCCGGGAGCCGTCCTTATCCTTTCCGCCGGCAGTCTGCTTCCGGGAGCCATCCTTTTCCTTTTGACCGGCACTCTCCTTTCCGCCGGTCACCTCGCTCCCTGCAGCGTCTGTCTTCTTCACGCTTCTGACAGATGAACCGGAACCCCCTGCCGCCGGGCCTGCATACCCGGTCACGGAGATGCAGCAGTCCGCTTTCGCGGCCTTCGCTCCGCCCTCCGCCATCTCGGCAGCCGTCTCGCGGCTCACCGCGGTAAATTTTTTCAGCGTCTTCTTCCTCACGCCGGCCATCTCATGCTTGGCCTCGTCACAGTAGGTCACAAAGCCGCGTTTGAACACCTCCGAGCTGCCCGGCACAGAGGTCAGGGCGGCGGCAACCATCCCCCCGGTGCACGACTCCACCGTCGTCACCGTCAGGCCAAGCTTCGCAAGCCGCTTTACGATCTGCTTTTCCGGATTTCCGTCCTTCTTCTTTCCCATAGATTGTCCCGCCTTTCCTGCCCGCTTACATCTGCCCGTCGAGCACGCCCCAGTTTTTCCGCAGATAGTCCGCCAGGGAGATCACCGTGAGCGCGAGCGCGACCCAGACAAGCACGGATGCGATCGTGTCAAACACTCCCCCGAGATCCAGAATCAGCAGGATCACCATGAGCATCTGAGAGACCGTCTTGAACTTTCCCCAGTAGCTCGCCGCGATGACCGTCCCCTTGTCGGAGGCCACCAGGCGGAAGCCGCTGATGATAAACTCGCGCCCGATGATGATGATCACGATCCAGGCCGCCAGACGCCCCTTCTCCACAAGACAGATCAGCGCCGAGCAGACCAGCAGCTTGTCCGCGATCGGATCCATGAATTTCCCGAAATCTGTGACCAGATTGTTTTTGCGGGCGAGATAGCCGTCCAGCCAGTCCGTCATGCTGGCGAGGATAAAGATCACAGCCGCCGCATACTTTCCGGCGTCGCCAAGGCCGTCCCACAGCATCAGAAATACGAACACGGGCACCATGCACACCCGCAGCACTGTCAATTTGTTCGGAAGGTTCATCTCAATCTCTCCTAGTTTACATAAATATATGCTTTTCCGTTCCCGGCAGGCATCCGCCGGTATTCAGCCGGCCTCCTCCGCGAGTTCCCCGATCAGGTCGTACTCTGCGGCCCCGGTGATCCTCACCCGCGCAAAGTCGCCGGACATCAGCGTCTCATCCGTATGGATGAACAGCAGCCCGTCCACATTCGGCGCGTCCCCGTAGGTGCGGGCCACATACGCGTTCTCGTCCGCAACCTGGCCTTCGATCATCGCCGTCACCGTGCGGCCGACCATTTCCTGCGCGTGGTCAAAGGCAATCTCCTGCTGGAGCTCCATCAGCTCTTCCTGCCATTCCAGCTTTGTCTTCTCGTCGATCTGATCCGGCATCGCGGCCGCCGGCGTGTCTTCCTCCTGCGAGTATGTGAACACCCCAAGGCGGTCAAATTCCAGCTCATCGATAAACTCCATCAGTTCCTCATGCTGCTCCTGCGTCTCGCCGGGGAAGCCGGCGATCAGGGTCGTTCTCAGCATAATATCCGGGATCGCCTCCCGCAGCCGCCCGACGATGCGGATCAGGTCGGCCTTTGTCGTCCTGCGCCCCATGCGCTTCAGAACCGCATCGCTCGCATGCTGGATCGGCAGATCCAGATAATGGCAGATCTTCGGCTCCCGCACGATCGTCTCGATCAGCTCATCGTAGATTTCCTCCGGATAGCAGTACAGGATCCGGATCCAGCGCAGGCCGCTGATCCTGCAGAGCGCTTCCAGAAGCAGGTGCAGGGATTTCGCGCCGTACAGGTCCGCCCCGTAGAGCGTTGTCTCCTGCGCGACAAGGATCAGCTCCTTCACGCCCTGCGAGGCCAGTTCCTCCGCCTGGGCGATCAGACGCTCCATCGGAACGCTGCGGTAGCTGCCGCGCAGCTTCGGGATGATGCAGTAGGTGCAGTGCTTGTCGCAGCCCTCCGCGATCTTCAGGTAGGCGTAGTGCCCGCCGGTCGTCACGACACGCTTTGCATCCGGGAGCGGCAGCCGCGAGAGCTCTTCTGTCTCAACGCCGCGCTCCCCCGCGAGCGCCTGGTCCACGGCCTCGGCGATCCGGTCATAGGCCGTCGTTCCGAGCACCATGTCCACCTCCGGGATCTCGTCCAGGATCTCCCGTCGATACCGCTGCGCCATGCAGCCGGCCACGATAAGCGCCCGGCATTTTCCTGACTTTCTGTATTCCGCCATCTCGAGGATCGCCTGCACGCTCTCCTCTTTCGCATCGTTGATAAAGCAGCAGGTATTGATCACGATAATGTCGGCCTCCGCCTCGTCATCCGTGAAGGAATACCCCCTGCTGCTCAGCAAACCAATCATTTCCTCGGAGTCGGCAAGGTTCTTGTCGCACCCGAGCGAAACAAACATGATCTTCATCCGGTTTTCCCGTATCCTCTCCGGCATGCCCGGCAGCCCGCCGGCCGCGCCCTCTTCCCTGCCGCAGCCCCGCTTCGGGTTCCTGGTCCATGCCCCTCAAATTATTATTCTGCGCAGGCCGCACAGCCTCATCCCGGATCTTTCAATCCATACCGCGAATTTCTGCCCTGCGCACGCTGCAGCCGTTCAGCGCTTCACCAGATCATGCCGGGCGGATTTCTCCTGCGCGGCGGTCTCCGGCACGCCGTCCTCCGGTTCTTCCTCCAGCAGGTCCTTTATATCGACGTCCGGATTCTTCCGCTGCAGCTTCGCAAGCTTTCTCACCCTCGTCTGGATGCAGAAAAGGCTGACAAGATTCGTCAGGCCGTCCAGGATCAGGCATATCCCGATATAGAGCAGCATCCTGCGCTCATTTCCGAACGGGTTGCACAAAAGTACGATGCCGAGCGCGATGATCACAAGCGCGCACACAAGTACAAGATACCATTTCCGGAAGGAAAGACGTTTCATGTTCACTGCGCTCTGGATCTTCACCACTGCCCCCAAAAGCAGGATGATGCCCATCGCAAACGGCAGAACCTCGGTCAGAAATTCCTGATTCAGCAAAATGAAGATCCCGAAGGCCACGCAGACGATCCCGATCACCAGATCCATCTGCAGGAAACCCTGCGGGGTGTCCTTCGTATAATAGATGAACCCGTAGGTGATACCGAGCACGACCATCACAATGCCAAGCCCGATGCCGATCATCCGCACGGAGAGTGACGGCCATGCCAGAAGCACGATGCCGAGCGCCACGTAAAGCGCGGACACAAAAATATAGCTCCTGCTGAAATTCTTAACTTCCTTCAATGCTGTTCGCCTCACTTTCGCAGGGCCGCGGCTGTCCCGCCGCAGCGCCCGTGTTTCTATTCTTCTGCAGCTTCCTCAGTCTGCGCCGTATCCGCCGACTCCGCCTCCTCCGGAAGTATCCTGATCTTTCCGTCCTTCAGCTCCGAAACCGCCCTGGAAAGCGGCTTGGAGATCGTCTTCGCGTATTCGTCCCCCTTCATCTGGCGGGAAATGATCTGGCGCGCGCGCTTCGCCGTCGCAAGGACGATCGAATAGCGGCTGTTGACCACAGGCGTATCCCCCTGCTCTACCTCACTGTTGACTACCTTCATCAGATCAGAATATGATGGATGTAACATAGATGATAATCTCCTTCCGTAATAAAATAATAATTGTCACTGATCACTGCCGGGCCATCGCCCGGTCTTCCCCTAAGACCCCGGCCAGCTCCAGGAGCTCCTGCCTTATCTGCTGAATAAATTCCCCGTTCCGGTCGATCCTGTTGTGCTGGCCTTCGATCAGACGGTGCATTTCTTCAACGCTCTCTTCCAGATCATCATTGACGATCATATAGTCGTACTTTTCAACCTCCCGCGCCTCCTCAACCGCCTGTCTCAGGCGCGCGCGGATCACTTCTTCCTCCTCTGTTCCCCTGCCCCGAAGCCTCTCCTCCAGAGTCTGCGCATCCGGCGGCATCACAAACAGGAGCATCGCCTGCGGAAACATTTTCCGGATCTTGAGCGCCCCCTGCTGCTCAATCTCCAGGATCACATCGCGTCCCTGGCTGATCTGGTCCTCCACATAGTCGCGCGGGGTTCCGTAATAGTGATCGCAGTAGCAGGCGTACTCGATCAGGCGATCCTCCGCTATCAGCCTTTCAAACTCTTCTTTTGTCCGGAAAAAATACTCCCGTCCGTCCTCCTCGCCCTCCCGCGGCGCGCGGGTCGTCGCCGAGACGGACAGCGCGTACTGTCCGTATTTTTCTGTCAGCAGCTTCATCAGTCTTCCTTTGCCGACTCCGGAGAATCCGGAAACCACCACAAGAATCCCTTTTCTGCCCATTATTCCTCTCCCTTCATCTCCTGTTCTGTACCTGTGCCCGCAGCAAAGCGTCTGGCGACCGTGTCCGGCTGCACGGCAGAGAGCACGATCTGCCCGGTCTCCATCACGAGTACCGATTTCGTCCTCCTGCCCTGCGTCGCGTCGATCACCCGCTGATCCTCCCTCGCATACTGTACGAGCCGCTTGATCGGGGCGGCATCCGGGTTGACCACCGCAGCCAGCTTCTGCGCGTTTACAAAATTTCCAAAACCGATATTCACTAAATTTGCCATAATACCCCCGCCTACTCGATATTCTGCACCTGCTCGCGCACCTTCTCGATATCCGTCTTCAGGTCGATCGCAATGTTAGAGGTAATCAGGTCGTTCGCCTTGGACAGGATGGTGTTCGCCTCGCGGTTCATCTCCTGGGCGATGAAATCGAGCTTCCGGCCGATCCCGTCGCCGTGAAGGAGCGCGTCGCGCATCGTGCCGATATGGCTTTTCAGGCGGACGGTCTCCTCATCCGTGCAGATCTTATCCGCGAACAGCACCACTTCAGAGGCAAGCCGCCCTTCGTCGATCTGCGTGTCGGCAAGCAGCTCGTGCACCTTATCCTCCAGCTTCCTCCTGTATTCGGATATGATCTGCGGGTAGCGCTCTTCCACCAGATTCACATTTTCTTCCATTTTTTCCAATTTGTCAAGGATATCTGTCTTCAGCGCCGCGCCCTCGCGCTCGCGCGACTCGACAAACTGGGCGCAGGCCCGGCGCAGCGCCGTCTCCAGGATCGCCCACAGCTCTTCCTCGTCGATGTCCTGCTCCTCCATCACAAACACTTCCGGACAGCGCCCGAGCACAGACACCCGGATGTCGTCCTCCAGCTGAAAGGTCTGCGCCATCTGCCGGTAATACTTCAGGTATTCGCCCGCGATCGCCTCGTTGTACTTCAGGGCAGCCGTTTCCTCGCTGAAATCCTCATAGGTGATAAACAGGTCGACCTTTCCGCGCTGCACGTATTTTTTCAGCTCGCTGCGGATCGCGGTCTCGAAAAAGTTCAGTTTTTTCGGCATCTTGATGCTGACATCAAAATACCGATGGTTCACCGCCTTCATCTCGACGGTGAATTTCCGGTTCTCGTGATGATGTTCTCCCCGGCCAAAGCCTGTCATGCTTCTGATCATTGTCTTTTTCTCCGTTTCTTCTCCAGTCAAAAGGCAGAAATACCCATGATGGATTATTATAAACGATTCCCCGGGGGCAGTCAATGACAATTCTATTTCTGAATCGGCTCATTGTTTTTTTCTCCGCAATCTGCTATGATAGTGTCTGTCTTTACCAACTCTGTCTGCTGAAGGAGAAATGATCATGGCACTGGATGGAATTGTCATTGCAAATATCGTCTCGGAACTGAATGAAAAGCTCATCGGGGCGCGCATCAGCAAAATCGCGCAGCCAGAGTCGGACGAGCTTCTGTTTACCGTAAAGGGGAACTCCGGGCAGTACCGGCTCCTGCTTTCCGCCGGGGCCAGCCTCCCACTGATCTACCTGACCGGCGAGAACAAGCCCTCCCCGATGACCGCGCCCAACTTCTGCATGCTGCTGCGCAAACACATCGGGAACGGCAGATTCGTGCGGATCCGGCAGCCGGGCCTCGAGCGGATCATTCACTTTGAGATCGAACATTATAATGAGATGGGCGACCTCTGCCGCAAGGATCTGATCCTGGAGCTGATGGGGAAGCACAGCAACCTGATCTTCTGCGACGACCAGGGCATGATCATAGACAGCATCAAGCACATCTCCGCGCAGACAAGCTCCGTGCGCGAGGTGCTCCCCGGGCGGCCTTATTTCATTGCCGTCACGCAGGAGAAATGCGATCCGCTCGCAACCTCGGAGCAGGAATTCTGCGCGGCCGTATTCTCAAAGCCGATGCCCCTCGCGAAAGCCCTCTACCAGTCCTACACAGGCATCAGCCCGGTGATCGCGGAGGAACTCTGCCACCGCGCAGGCCTCGAGTCGGCGCAGAGCGCGAACACGATCGTGGGGCTGGCGCAGCCCCACCTGTACCGCCAGTTCGACCTGCTCATGGAGGACGTGCGCGAAGGCCGGTTCCGCCCGGCCATCATCTATGACCGCGACCATGCGCCGGTGGAGTTTTCCTCCGTGCCGCTTACCATGTACGGCGATATGGAACAGGCAGAGTGCGCGTCCGCCTCCGAGATGCTGGAACAGTATTTTTCCCTGAAAAACACGGTCACGCGCATCCGTCAGAAGTCGTCCGACCTGCGCCGGATCGCCGCGACCGCGCTCGACCGCTGCCGCAAAAAGCACGAGCTGCAGAGCCGTCAGCTGAAGGATACGGAAAAGCGGGAAAAATACCGGATCTGCGGGGAGCTGATCAACGCCTACGGCTACAGCGTAGAGCCCGGCGCGAAGAGCTTCGAGGCACTGAACTACTACACAGACGAGATGATGACCGTCCCCCTGGACGCCACGATGACGCCCCAGGAGAACGCGCAGAAATATTTTGACAGGTACAACAAGCTGAAGCGCACCTTTGAGGCGCTCTCCGAACACATTCAGGAAACGGAGGCCGAGATCGCACAGCTCGAATCCATCTGTACCTTCATGGATATGGCCCTCTCGGAAGAGGATCTTGTGCAGGTGCGTGAGGAGCTGACCGACGCCGGCTACATCCGCCGCAGGTACACCGGCAAAAAAGTCAGGATCACCTCAAAACCCTTCCATTACATCTCTTCGGACGGGTTCGATATCTATGTGGGAAAAAACAATTACCAGAACGACGAGCTGACCTTTAAGCTCGCCTCAGGCAGCGACTGGTGGTTCCACGCCAAAGGTGCGCCGGGTTCGCACGTGATCGTAAAGACGAACGGCCGGGAGCTGCCCGACCGCACATTCGAAGAGGCCGCCCGGCTCGCTGCGCACTACTCGCGCAACCGGGGCGCCGAAAAGGTGGAAATCGACTACGTAGAAAAGAAACACGTCAGGAAGCCGAACGGCGCAAAGCCGGGCTTCGTCGTCTATTATACAAATTATTCCATGATGATCGGTTCCGACATCAGCGGGATACGGATCGAAAAGGACTGAGGGAGATCCCTCAGTCCAGCTCCGTGCAGATACGGATAACCGCATCCGCAAAAATCTTTGCGCTCATCAGCAGCGTATCAATCTCCATGAACTCGTCGTCCCCGTGCATATGGGTATCCGTGCCGGGCATCACACAGCCAAAGGCGACCCCGCGCTCCAGCTCGTGCACATAGGTCCCGCCGCCGGTGGAGAGTGCCTCCCCGCGGATCCCGCTCCAGCGCTCGAAGCTGTCCAGCAGAATCTGTACGAACCGGGAATCCCCGGGCACACAGTGCGGCCGGGTCATCGGCTCATCCTCCATCGCGATGCCGCGCGCCGCGAACGCCGCGCGCACAGGTTCCTTTGTGTTTTCCTCTGTACATCCGATCGGCAGACGCGCGTCAAATGCGCCCTGCATGGCGGCCGCTGAAAAATCCATCATGCTGAAGCAGACCGTCACGGCCCCGGACTGTTCTTCCTCGCGGAAGATACCAAGCGTTTTCCCGCAGGTATCATCCCACGGAAGCAGGTTCGCAAGCGCCCTCAGCGCCTCCGATCCCTGCGACGAAGCCAGCGGCAGGGCAGAGATCAGGCGCAGGGAAGCCGTCAGCGCATTTTTCCCCTCCTGCGGAGTGGAAGCGTGGGCCGCCTGCCCTCTCGCCTCCACGCAGAGCAGGCCGTCCTTTTCAGACACCGCAAACGAGACGCCGGTCTCCCCGCTCACACGCGCGGCCGCCTCTTCCAGAGCCTCCCGCGCAAGCCCCTGCACCTCAAAGTACGCGCGCTGCGGTACGACATTGATCTTGTCGCCGCTTTTCAGGCGGACGATCCCCGGACTCTTCAGGCCGTCCGTGAATTCTGCCGAGAATTTGCCCTCCATCCTTCCCTTCTCGATATTGATCACCGGGAAATCACTGTCCGGTGTAAAGGAATACGGGGCCTCCTGCTCGCGCCCGTAATAATAGGACAGGTCGCTGCTTCCGCACTCTTCGTCCGATCCCAGGATCAGGCGGACACTCTTCTTCAGCGGGATCCCCAGCTCGCGTATCGCGCGCAGCGCATACAGAGCGGCGACAGCCGGCCCCTTGTCGTCCGACGTCCCCCGCCCGTAAATCCTGCCGTCTGTGATCTTCGGCTCAAACGGCTGCGTCACCGTCCAGTCCTGCGTCACAGGGACGACATCCAGATGAGCCAGAATATCCAGCTCCTTCTCCTTTTCACCCAGATCCCCCGTCACAACATAATTCTCATAATTTCTCGTGATCAGTCCGTATTTCTTCATCAGAGATTCGGCTGCCTGCAGCACGCGGGCAGGTCCCTCGCCAAACGGTTTCCCCTCTGACGCCGGCCCCTTTGTGCTGTCAATCCGCACAAGCATCTCCAGGTCTGCCAGCATCTCATCCTTTTTTCCGTCAATGTATGCGCCGATCTTTTCTCTGTACATCGTTTCGCCTCCCTATATCTTGCATCCGTAAAGAAATAACACGTTCTGTAACTTTCCGCGCCACGTCCTGCCCCGCAGCCACTCTGCTCTGACTTCCGGTCGGAAAGTATTTTCTCCGGGTACGCCCACCGCGCAGCTGCCCGGCCCTGACTTCCGGTCGGAAAGTATTTTCTACGGGTACGGCCGCCCCGCAAGCACTCTGCCCCGGCCTCCGGCCGGAAAGTATTTCCCCGGATACAGCCATTTTGTCCCATGGGAAGTCCTTATAAAAAGGTTCCCTCGCGGAACACCCGCATCATCTCCCGCGTAAGGCTGACCCCGTCGTCCTCCGGCACTTCCTCGCGGCTGCACCATTTCGCCTCCGAGAGCTCCATGTGATCCAGATGGATCGCATCGTCGCCGTCCAGCTCCGCAAAAAATCCAAACAGCAGCGTCCCTGTAAAGGACCATGGCTGACTCTTGTAGTAGCGGAGATTTTTGACACGGAGGCCGGTTTCCTCCATCACCTCGCGCGCGACGGTTTCCTCTATCGTCTCGCCGATCTCCGCAAAGCCCGCGACCAGCGCATATCTCCGGTAATTTCCTCCCGCATATTTTGTGAGAAGGATGCGGTCTCTGTGCGTGACCGCCACGATGACGGCCGGCGAGAGCTTTGGATATTCCATCTGGCCGCACGCCGGGCAGCGCATCATGCGCTCCGCCTCATCGTGCACCGCCGGATGCCCGCACCGCGGGCAGAATCTGCGGCTCATGTACCAGTCTGCAAGCTGATGACCCGTCACCCCCGCAAACGCCTCGACACGCGGAACATCCGCGCGCAGCCTCTCAAGCGGCTCCCAGCAGACACCCGCCGCCTTTTCCGTCTCCGGTCCCGCCTCCGACAGGCCGGGGAGCCAGAAATAAGACGTCCCGTCGATGGCAAACAGATAGCGAAACGCCTCCGGTCCCGCCTCCGGGAACAGCTCCTGCACCTCCTGATACCGCAAAAAAGAGAGCTCCCCCTCCTTTCTCCTGACAAGAAGCTCTCTCCCCCGGCAGCCGAGGACTCTGCTGTCCGGCTCCGGGCTTATCTTTCTGTATTCATTGTGATATCTGCCTTTTCCTATGTCCTGAATCATATATTTCGTTTTCTCCTGTCTGACGGTTCCTGTCTCTGCGGACAGCCTCTATGCATCCCAGGTAAACGCCTCCGCAGTGGCCTGCCCCGTCTCCTGCGGGGTCTTCTGCCCTGCCGCGGCGGCCTGCTCCGCCTCCGAACGGTATTCCCGGACCTCCACACAGAAGCAGCGGTAATCCCCGACTACATAGTTGTAAATGTCCCTGTAATCCTGCGCGGAGTCGTCCACAATTATGATATACAGATAATCCTTAGACTGTGTGTAGGACGCGCTCGTGCTGATCTGAGCGTTCACATTTTCATAGAGCAGATTATTTGTCAGCATATCGCGGAGCTGCTCATATTCCTGAACCGAATAGTTCGTATCCATGTAGCCGCACGAGATCGTGGAGGTGGCATCCATCCCGACACAGGCGTCCTGCTTGTAAACGGTTTTCCCGTCCCCGCCTGCGGCGGTGTCCTCCGACCAGCCAGCGCCTACTGAGTAAGTGCCCGTCAGGGCCTGCGCCTCCGTCTGCCCGTCTGTCCCGGGCTGCAGCTCTTCTCCCGCCAGGGCGCTCTCTGCCGGGGGATCCTGCACCCAGTTTCCTGCCTCGTCATAATAGCCGGACAGCTCCTCCGCCTGCAGCGCTCCCGTGCAGACGGCCAGACAAACTGCCGTCATGATCCCAACTGTAATTTTCTTTCCGAATCTGCGTACTATTCTTTCCATGGTTCCATCGTCTCCTGTACATGTTCGCCTGACAGGCATCCTTAAAAGCATCCTTGCCCAACGTTTCTTCTTCTTTGAGACAAGTATAATCATTATTCTCTCATTTGTCACGAAAGGTTTTCTTAATTTTTCCCCGCTGTACCAAAAAGGGCTGCTGCCGTCGCCGGCATCAACCCTTCTGTTTTTACTTTGCATAGTCTACTACTCTGCTCTCCCGGATCACGCTTACCTTGATCTGACCCGGATACTCCAGCTCTGCCTCGATCTGCTTCGCAATATCTCGCGCCAGGAGCACCATATCCGAATCGTTTACCTGATCTGGAACTACCATTACCCGAATTTCCCTACCTGCCTGAATAGCAAATGATTTCTCAACACCCTTGAAGGTGTTCGTAATATCTTCTAACTGTTTTAATCTGTTTGTATATGTTTCCAGCGTTTCACGTCTTGCACCCGGACGGGCTGCGGAGATCGTATCCGCTGCCTGTACAATGCAGGCGATCAGTGATTCTGCTTCAACATCGCCGTGGTGAGATTCGACTGCATTCACAACGATCGGCGACTCCTTGTACTTCTTGCAAAGATCCGCACCGATCTGGATATGAGAGCCTTCGATCTCATGGTCGATGGATTTGCCGATATCATGCAGCAATCCCGCGCGTTTCGCCATCCTGACATCCACACCGATCTCGCCGGCGAGCAGACCTGCAAGCTGCGCCACCTCGATGGAGTGCTTCAGCGCATTCTGGCCATAACTTGTCCTGAACTTCATGCGGCCAAGCAAACGCACCAGTTCCGGATGAATCCCGTGAACGCCGACCTCCAGCGTCGCGGCTTCACCTTCCTCACGGATGATTGCCTCTACTTCCTTTTGTGCCTTTTCCACCATTTCTTCAATTCTGGCCGGGTGGATACGGCCGTCTACGATCAGCTTCTCAAGAGCGATCCTGGCAACTTCTCTTCTGATCGGGTCAAAGCCTGACAGAATGACTGCCTCCGGCGTATCGTCGATGATCAGGTCCACACCGGTCAGTGTCTCAAGAGTCCGGATGTTTCTGCCCTCACGACCGATGATGCGTCCTTTCATCTCGTCATTCGGAAGCTGTACCACAGAGATGGTCGTCTCTGCGACATGGTCCGCCGCGCATTTCTGTATCGCAGTGACCACATATTCCTTTGCTTTTTTGCCTGCGTCTTCTTTTGCCCTGCTCTCCAGTTCCTTGTAGAGCTTGGCGACATCAATTTTTACTTCATCTTCAACAGTTTTTAAAAGATATTCTTTTGCTTGTTCAGAGGTAAGTCCTGAGATTCTTTCGAGTTCCTGGAGTCTTTGTCCGAGAAGCCTTTCCGCTTCCGCGCTCTTTTTCTTTAACTCTTCTTCCTTTGCTGTAAGACCTGATTCCCTGCGTTCCAGAGCGTCCGCCTTCTTATCGACGCTTTCTTCCTTCGATAAGACGCGTTTCTCGTAGCGCTGCAATTCTGTTCTGCGTTCTCTCGTCTCTCTCTCCAACTCATTCTTGGTCTTCAAGGATTCTTCCTTCGCTTCCAGAAGTGCCTCACGCTTCTTTGTCTCTGCAACCTTCAGTGCGTCGTCGATGATCTGTCTTGCCTTTTCTTCCGCGCTGCCAAGCTTCGCTTCCACTACTCTTTTTCTGTAGCAGACCGCGGCAAGTGCAGATACCGGAACCGCAATAACCAGTGTGATTATCACAGCAATAACGAGCGTAACTGGTCCAGTCACAGGAGCACCTCCTTATTCAATTTTCATTGTTCGTAAACAACACCTCAATTTTATACTGTTTTGGGTTCGATGTCAAGCAAAACATGCTGTATCGCAGACATCCGATAGCCCCGCCCCAGCAGGAAGCGGGTGATCCGTTCCGTCTCTCTGCGGTCCGCCTCCGCGCCGGAATAGTGCTTTTTCTCCAGCAGCTTCCGGATCTGCTGTTCTTCATCCGGCGTCTCCACCTGCAGCAGCGCCTTCTCAAAGCTCTCCCGCGAGATCCCTCTCTGGTACAGCTCCTGCTCCATCCTGCGCAGGCTGCGGCCGTCCGCGTGCCCGGTCATGTAATTCACGGCATAGCGCACATCGTCCAGATAATGAAAGCTCCTGACGTATTCCACCGCCTGCTCTGCGGCCTGCTGCGGGTAGCCAAGCTCCTGCAGCTTTCTTCGGAGCTGCTGCTCCGTGCGGTCCATGTGCAGCAGATAGTTCATGGCGCAGGCCCTGGCGCGCTTCGGCAGGAGCTCTCCGAAAATGCGGGCCGACGCCCCCGGCTCCAGCTCCTCCCCCTCGCGGATGGCGAACTGATCCAGCTCTTTTCTGTACAGCGGGAACCCCGTGCCGTCCTCCAGTACCACAAGGACTCTCTCCCCGGCCAGGCGGTCTATCCGGGCGACCGGGCCGCACACAGCCGGTCCGGCGTCCTGCGCCTGCATCATCTCACGCCCGTCCATGCTCAGGCCTCAGCGCTGCCCGGATCCGCAGCCTCCGCGGCGGCGGGCTCTGCCTGCCCGGAAGCCTCCGCTTCCGTCCCGTCCTTCTCCAGGCCGTAGTGCACACGTACCTTGTGCTCGACCTCCTGCATCACATCCGGATGCTCCAGCAGGTACAGCTTCGCGTTCTCCCTGCCCTGCCCGATCTTGTTCCCGGCATAGGCATACCACGCGCCGCTCTTGCTGACCACATTGCAGCTGGCCGCCAGATCGAGGATATCCCCCTCGCGGGAAATCCCCTTTCCGAACATAATGTCAAACTCAGCCTCCTTGAACGGCGGAGCGATCTTATTTTTGACTACCTTGACGCGCGTGCGGTTCCCGATGACCTCGCCGCTCTGCTTCAGAGATTCGATCCTGCGCACGTCCAGGCGGATGGAGGAATAGAACTTGAGCGCGCGGCCGCCCGTCGTCGTCTCCGGATTGCCGAACATGACCCCGACTTTTTCCCGGAGCTGGTTGATGAACACTACCGTACAGTTCGACTTGCTGATCACTCCGGTCAGCTTGCGCAGCGCCTGCGACATCAGCCTCGCCTGAAGGCCCACGTGGGCGTCTCCCATATCGCCGTCGATCTCCGCCTTCGGCACAAGCGCCGCCACCGAGTCCACGATAATAATGTCCACCGCCCCGGAGCGCACCATCGTCTCCGTGATCTCAAGCGCCTGCTCGCCATTGTCCGGCTGCGAGATATAGAGGTTGTCAATATCAACGCCGATATTGCGCGCATACACCGGATCCAGAGCGTGCTCCGCATCGATAAAGCCGGCGATGCCCCCGCGCTTCTGAACCTCGGAGACCATATGCAGCGCAACCGTCGTCTTGCCGCTCGACTCCGGGCCATAGATCTCTATGATGCGCCCCTTCGGCACACCGCCAAGTCCGAGCGCGATGTCAAGGCTCAGCGATCCTGTGGGGACTGTCTCTATATTCATGCGGGCCCCGGTGTCCCCGAGCTTCATCACAGAGCCCTTTCCAAACTGCTTCTCAATCTGCGCGAGCGCAGCGTCCAATGCCTTCAGCTTATCTTCCTGTGCCATGTTTCCTCTCCTTCCGAACTTATGTTCGCTTCTATTCTCATCCTAATACATTTTCCCTCTGTTGTCAAGCCTGTCTTTCCCGTTTATATTATAATTGTATGTATTCTCATATTATCAATAGAATCCCGGTTTGTCAAGTACTGATTGCGGGATCTGCAGAATTTTCAGCTGTCTCCGCCCGCGCAGGGCGCCCGCCCACTCTATGCACAGAAGTATAATGGCTGCCGCAAAAAAACGCCGTTCTCCTGCCGCACATCCCGATGAAATGCCGCGCAGCAAAAACGGCGTCTGCCCGATTTTCCAAAATACCCAAATCCGGTTCCCGCACACGCGGGCCAGAGCGGATCCCCGCTCCTACATAAAGATTCTCCTGATATCATTGAACATGACGACGATCATCAGAAGCATCAGGAGCATCAGTCCTGCGAAGTGCACCTTCGCCTCCAGCTCCGGCTCCACCCGCTTTTTGCGGACGGCCTCGATCAGGAGAAACACGAGCCTCCCTCCGTCCAGCGCCGGCAGCGGGAGCAGGTTCATCACGCCGAGGTTGGCGGTCAGCAGGATGGAGATATTAAACAGGTTCAGCCAGACATACAGCGCTCCCTCCGACTGGCTCTCCTCATACGTGTCCCCGATGACCTGCACAACCCCCACGGGGCCCGACATGTCATTGATGGTCACGCCTCCGCGCAGCAGCATCTTCAGGCTCTGAATCGTCGTATCGATCCAGTAGTACACCTCGTAGGCGCTGTAGCCGAGCGTCTGCAGCGGATTCGTCTTCACCCGGTAATAGTTCACGCTCCCGCTTATCCCGAACTTGTAGCCTGCGTCCGTCAGCACCGGCGTCACCTTTGTCTTGCGGGTCTCCCCGTCACGCACGTACTCAAATATCACCGGCTCTCCCTCATGGAACATGGCGTAATTGGAGAACTGCCGGTACAGGCGGATCCGCTTGCCGTTCATGCGCACGATGCGGTCGCCTGCCTGCAGGCCGGCTTCCTGCGCCGGATACCCCTCCGTGACGCCCTGGATCACGGGCGCGTCATAGCCGATGTTGCCGACGATAAACACCGCCAGCACAAAGCCGAGCAGGAAATTGAACAGCGGGCCGGCCGCGATCACCGCGATCCGCGCGCCGACAGACTTGCTGCCGAAGGCGCCCTCGCTCTCATCCTCCCCGTCCTCCCCGAGCATCATGCAGGAGCCGCCGAACGGAAGGAGCTTCCACGAATAGCGCGTTCCTCCGGCCTCAAAGCTCAGAAGCCGCGGCCCCATGCCGAGCGAGAACTCTTCGACCGTGATCCCGTTCTTCTTGGCGAGCAGGAAATGTCCCAGTTCATGTATGATAATGATGACGCTGAACACGAGCAGCGCAACAATAATTTTCAAATTACCACCTGCTTTCAATCATTTCATAGACGCTTTGCTCCGTCTCCAGGATCTGTTCCACATCCGGCGACGGGATCACCGTGTGGCGGTCCATGCAGTAGCGTATGATCCTGTAGATATCCGTAAAGCCGATCCGGCGCTTCAGGAATCTGGCGACCGCACACTCATTTGCCGCATTGAATACGGTCGGCATCGACCCGCCCTGCGCGGCGGCCTCAAACGCGTATTTCAGCCCGGCGAAGGTCTCCACATCCGGATCCTCAAAGGCAATGCTTCCGATCTTCGCGAAATCCAGCTGCTCCCCTGCCAGGAAACGGCGCTCCGGATAGTACAGCGCATACTGGATCGGCAGCTTCATATCCGGGGTGCCCAGCTGGGCGATCACCGCGCCGTCCTTAAACTGCACCATCGAGTGGATGATGCTCTGCGGCTGTACGACCACCTGGATCTGAGAAAGCTCCGTCCCGAAGAGCCAGCGCGCTTCCATGACCTCCAGCCCTTTATTTACCATACTCGCGGAATCGATCGTGATCTTCTGCCCCATCGCCCAGTTCGGATGCTTCAGCGCGTCCTCCAGCTTTACCTGCGCAAGCTGGGCGGACGTCATGCCGCGAAACGGCCCGCCCGAGGCGGTCAGCAGGATCCGGTCGATCTGCCTGCGGTCCTCCCCGTTCAGCGACTGGAAGATCGCGCTGTGCTCGCTGTCCACCGGCAGGATGCGCACGCCGCACTCCTGTGCCAGCGGCATGATAATGTGCCCGGCTGTGACCAGCGTCTCCTTATTTGCAAGCGCGATGTCCTTCCCCGCGCGGATCGCGTCTATCGTCGGAACGATCCCGATCATCCCGACGATCGCCGTCACCAGGATCTGCGCCTCCGCACAGACTGCCGTCTCCCTGAGACCGTCCATGCCGCAGAGCACCTTTACCCCGAGATCTGCCACCGCCGTCCGCAGCGTCCCTGCGTCCTTCTCATCCCAGACCGCGGCGATGCGCGGCCTGAACTCGCGGATCTGCTGTTCCAGCAGACGGATATTCCGGCCCGCCGAGAGCGCCGCGACGCGGATGTCCCCGTTTGCACGGACGACTTCGAGCGTCTGCGTCCCGATCGAACCGGTAGAGCCAAGTATAGCAATTGTTTTCATTTGTGCCTCCCGCAGGGCCCCTCCCGCGGGGCCCGGATTCCTTTATCGCATGAGCTGCCCGGCAGATGAGCCTGCGAACCCCGCAGACATGAAAAAACATGCAGGCATGTTTTTCAGATCCGTTTGTCCCATGGCTCACTGCATAAAATACTGCGCAAAATAATACACAACCGGCGCGATGAAGATCACGCTGTCAAACCGGTCCAGGATCCCTCCGTGGCCCGGGATCAGCTTCCCGTAATCCTTGATCCCATGGTTGCGCTTGATCGCCGAGGCGGCCAGATCGCCCACCATGGATATGAGCGCGCTGACCGCGCAGATCACGGGAAAATACAGCATGTGCCTGCCCTGCGTGCTCATCCGGGCGCCGACCGCGGCCGCATAGATCACACCGAGCAGCGCTGCGCCCGCAACACCGCCGACCGCGCCCTCGACAGATTTCTTCGGGCTCAGCTTCGGGGACATTTTGTGCTTCCCGATCAGCATTCCCACGCAGTAGGCGCAGGTATCGCATCCCCACGACCCGAGAAAGACCAGCCACACCAGGTACACCCCGTCCTTCATCTCCCGCAGCCCGTAGATGCACGACAGCAGGACCGCCACATATACGAATCCAAAAAAGGCACCCGTCACCTGACTCGTCTCATAGCGGGGATACGTAAACACGTAGACCGCCATAAGGACGATCAGAAGCGCGATCAGCACTGTCATAGTATATGCCGTAAAGCTGAAAAATACTATTATATAGTAGACGAAGCATCCCAGATACCCCGCCAGCGCAAGCGGAGAGAACTTTTTGTCCTCGATCCCGAGCGCGCGGTACAGCTCCCCCATCCCGAGAATGGATACGGCCAGAAGCGCCGCGTCCAGCACCGGCCCGCCCGCGATGATCACAACAAGCGAAATGGCCACAAGAACGATTCCGCTGATCAGTCTTGTCCAAAACATCCTATTCCTCCCTGACTCCGCCGTAGCGCCGTTCCCGGCCGTTGTACTTTTCTATGGCCTTCCACAGGTCATCCTTCGTAAACGCCGGCCATGGCACCTCTGTAAAATAAAACTCCGTGTAGGCCAGCTGCCACATCAGATAGTTGGACAGCCTCTGCTCTCCGCTCGTGCGGATCAGCAGGTCCGGATCCGGCACCTCTGCCGTATCGAGATATCCGGAAAAGCGCTCTTCCGTGATCTCCTCCGGCCAGAGCCTCCCGTCCAAGCAGTCCTGCGCGGCCCTGCGCACCGCGCGCACGATCTCGTCCCGGCTGCCGTAATTGATCGCGATCTGAAAATTCAGGCCGGTATTGTCTCTGGAGGACTCCACAAGGCTTTTCAGGCTCTCCTGCAGATCCGGCGCCAGAGCCGACGGATCGCCGAGGACGCGCACCTTCATATTATTGTCCCGCGCCGTCTTGATGCAGGTCTTTGTGTAGCTGCGGAACAGCTTCATCAGGGCGTCCACCTCGTCCTTTGAGCGCTTCCAGTTCTCAGTGGAAAACAGGTAAACGGTCAGATATTTGATGCCCATATTCCAGGCATCCTCACAGATGACCTCCAGATTCTTTGCCCCCCGCACATGGCCGTAATTGCGGGGCATCCCCCTGCTTTTTGCCCATCGTCCGTTTCCGTCGAGAATGATCGCAACATGCTGTGGTATCACCATTCTGTCTTCCTCCCAGTCCCGCAAAGAAAAAGTCCCATAGACATCAGAAGGGGACTGCCTGTTCCGATTGTTTCTGGGACGCCTTCAGTTTCTGCATGTATAACTACACGGTAAGAATCTCTTTTGATTTTTCTTCCACGGATTTGTCGATCTCCCTGATGTATCTGTCGGTCATCTTCTGAACGGCATCTTCGAGATCCTTGATCTCATCCTCGGACACGTCCGTCTTGCCAAGCTTCTTCAGGTATTCGTTCGCGTCTCTGCGGATATTGCGGATCGCCACCTTGCCGGCCTCGCCTTTCTTTTTGACCTCTTTCACCAGATCCTTTCTGCGCTCCTCCGTAAGCTCCGGGAATACCAGGCGGATGATCCGGCCGTCGTTGGACGGATGGATCCCCAGGTCGGAGGTCAGGATCGCCTTCTCGATCACCTTCACCATCGAAGCCTCCCAGGGCTGGATCTGCAGCACACGCGGCTCCGGGACCGTGATGTTGCCCACCTGCTGGAGCGGCGTCGGCGTGCCGTAATAGTCTACCCGGATCTTGTTCAGCACGTTGGGATTCGCACGCCCCGCGCGAATGGTCGCGAACTCGTCCAGAAGATTTTTGTGGGTCTTTGTCATCTTCTCGTCATAAATTTTAATTCTCTCATCCATAATCCTTTCCTCCTGATTTAACGTAGCGGCATGTCCGCCTGTGCGGATCTGCCGGGATGCCGGAAATCATGCAGAAAACGCGCTGCGCCTGACCTCCTGCTAAACTGACGGCACGGTCACCTTCGTCCCGCTCAGCGTTCCGTTCACGGTGTCAACAATACTGTTCTCCTGATTCAGGCCGAACACCAGCATCGGCATTCTGTTCTCCATGCAAAGGATCGAAGCCGTCATGTCCACCACGCCCAGCCTGCGGTCGATGACCTCCTGGATCGTGATCTCGTCATACTTCTTCGCCTGCGGATTATCCTTCGGGTCGCTGTCATACACGCCGTCCACAGACTTCGCGAGGAGGATCGTCTCCGCCTCGATCTCAACCGCGCGCAGCACAGTGGCCGTATCGGTTGAAAAATACGGATGCCCCGTGCCTCCGGCAAAGAATACAACCGCCCCTTCCGAGAAGTACTGCATCACCCGGTCCTTCGAGAACAGCTCCGTGAACGCGCCGCACACAAACGGCGTCATCACCGCCGTCCGGATCCCGGTCGCCCGGAAGATCTCCGAGACATAGATGCAGTTCATGACCGTGGCCAGCATCCCGATCTGATCAGCCTTCGTCCGGTCAATCCTCTCGCTCGAACGGCCGCGCCAGAAATTGCCGCCCCCGATCACAATGCCGATCTCCATTCCCTGTCCGACCAGCGTCTTCACCTGAAGGGCCACCTTCATGACGGTCGGCTCGTCGAAACCGGTCTTCTTATCCCCTGCGAGCGCTTCTCCGCTCAGCTTCAAAAGAACTCGTTTCATTCCGCACTCCCTTTCTCCCTCATATCACGAAGCCGGAAGAGTCCATGCGCTCCGGCCCGCGCCTACGAACAGTATATCAAAATCTTTTCACAAAATCCACTATAATCTGCTAAACGTTTGTGTCAAGTACTCGTTGGCACTTTTTTTATTTTTCTTTACAATGATGTCTGCGTTTCCTGTCAGGTGTATG
>CANRBX010000055.1 GCA_947628955.1 uncultured Lachnospiraceae bacterium
ATCCACAGCATCTTAAACAGCATACCCGAAACCATAGAGTTGGTAAAGAGTGGGTATAACTCTATAATACGAGGAGAAAGAATATAAAGTATGCAGGTATTATACATAAAGAGAATATGTTTCAATTAGATGAGTGTCCAGAATTGTGTGAAAACTGCTATAGGTGCAAATAAACAAATGTTAGGTTGACTGATATTATATATAGCATAACCAATATTAAAAAGAAAACAGTATTATAAATGTTATCATATTATTATGAAAGAGAGGGTACTTGTTGCATGAAATTCAAATTCATGCTTCTAAAATGCTTCTAAAATTTCCAAAAACCACAAAAATACATGGATATTGCGGATAATATAGATAAAAAAGTTCCCATTTTATCGGGGCTTGCGACATACCATATCCCATCGTAGCAACGTGAGGGTGGCCGTACGGTTGGTTCTGGCCGTGTTGCGACGATCATCGAGTAATTGTGAGACTGTAAACACTTAATGAGTGCGAAGCACGAATTCAGTGAGAGCGTCCGCATCGAACCTTAGCGAAATCGAGCGACAGCGACGATTGAGCTTAGTTGAGAGGCGAATCGAAAAATGCAGTAAAATCAAGAGGGCGTCCCAAAAGTCAGAGGACTTTAGGGATGCTCTTTTTTGCGTGGCGGGAAGATGCAGAATGGGGTGAGCTTTAACATGAATCTGATATTTTTCGATTCAATCTTGTATATGGCGGGGGCGAAACTCTTTACAATGTCAGAAAAGGGGGTCGGGGGATGAGAGGACTATTGAACCCGGAGAGCGGGAAAATCAGATTTCTGAACGAGCAGGGAGACTTTTTCCTGGAGAACCCAGAGGCGGTGAGCTGCCTTTATTTTCCGCTGGCGAACGAGAGCGGGCTGCGGAGCGCCGTCACGCCCGGTCTTGGCGGCGACTGCAAGCTGGATCAGGAGTCGTTTCTGCTGGAGCCGGTCAGCGCGGAGAACCTGCATTCAAGCCGCAGTACACGGAATTTCTGGTGTGTGACAAAGCGCGGCTGCTGGTCAGCCACAGGTGCATCCGCCGCGCAGGAGGCAGCTCGCTTTACTGACGAACAGGATGAGAGCGGTCTGCGGGCAGGCCTGATGTGGCAGACGGTGAGCCGTGTGTCGAAACGTTCTGGGCTTCAGGCCGAGATCACCTCGTTTGTTCCGGTGCGGGAGAATGTGGAGATCATGCGCGTGCGGATTACCAATACAGACAGCGGGCTGCAGGCGGTGACCGGGGTGGCGGCAGTTCCGATCTATGGCCGGAGCGCGGATAACATCCGGGATCACCGGAACGTCACATCCATGCTTCACCGCATCTATACGACGGAGCACGGCGTGGCGGTGAAGCCGACGATGTCCTTTGATGAAAAGGGGCACAGAGAAAACCACCGGATCTATTATGTGTTTGGTGCGATGGGAGATGGAGCGTGCCCGGAAGCGTTTTATCCGACCGTGGAGCGTTTTCTCGGAGAGGGCGGCACGTTTCTGCATCCCCGGGCGATTTCTGAGATGGAGGCGGGCGCCCCGGATAAGGAACCAGATACTCCTGCTGAAGCCACGCGGGAGGTTCCGGCCGGTGTCCGGATTGACGGCCGGGAGGCGATGGGCGGAATCCGCTTTCCGGAGGTGACGCTGCAGGAGGGGCAGAGCGCGGAGTACATCGTTCTGCTGGGCATCGCGGAGGACGCGCAGGAGACGGCGCGCGTTTACTCCGCCTATGATACAGCGGAGAAGGTGCAGCAGGCGCTGGATGAGACGAAGGTGTACTGGCAGAGAAAAGTGAACGTCCATTATCACACGGGAGACCGGGAGTTTGACAGCCTGATGCGGTGGATCAGCTTCCAGCCGTTCCTGCGCAGGATCTATGGCTGCTCTTTTTTGCCGCACCATGATTACGGGCGGGGCGGAAGAGGCTGGCGGGATCTGTGGCAGGACTGCCTTTCCCTGCTGCTCATGGAACCGGGGAGGGTGCGCGATATGATCCGGGCGAATTTCGGCGGCGTGCGCGTGGACGGAACGAACGCGACCATCATCGGGGAGGGCGACGGCAGCTTTATCGCGGACCGCAACGGAATCGCCCGCGTGTGGATGGATCACGCGATGTGGCCGTTCAGGACGGTAAAGCTGTACATAGACCAGACCGGGGATTCCGGGATCCTGTATGAAAAAGCGCCCTATTTCAAGGACCCGCAGGCGATGCGGGGGACGCAGATCGATGAGCAGTGGAGCGATGCTTACGGAAACTGCCAGAGGACGGAGGAAGGAGAGCTTTACCTGGGCAGCATTCTGGAGCATCTCCTGATTCAGAATCTTGCCGCGTTTTACGAGGTCGGGGCGCACAACATCTGCCGGCTGCGGGGCGCGGACTGGAACGACGCCCTGGACATGGCGGCGGAGCATGGGGAGAGTGTGGCCTTTGCCTGCGCTTACGCGGGAAATCTCCGCGAGATGGCAGAGCTGCTGGAGACCATGGCCGGGACGGGAGAGCACAGAAGCGCCGACCTCCTGTGGGAGATTCAGGAGCTGCTGGAGGACGATCGCGCGGTTTACGAGGATGTGCGCCGGAAAAATGCGGTCCTGGAGCGGTATGCACAGCGCTGCAGGCACAGCGTCAGCGGGCGCACTATTTCCGTGCCGCTTCTGTTGCTGGCAGAGAATCTGCGGGACAAGGCGGACTGGCTGACGGCGCATATCCGCGGCCAGGAATGGATTGACGGCAAAGAGACGGAGGACGGGAAGAGCGAGGGCTGGTTCAACAGCTACTATGACAACCATCAGAGGCGCGTGGAGGGATTTTCCGAAACGGGAGTCCGCATGATGCTGACCGGACAGGTCTTTGCGGTCATGAGCGGGACGGCGACCCGGGAGCAGACCGGGGCGATCATCCGCAGCGCGGACCGCTACCTCTACCGGAGGGAGGCCGGAGGCTACCGCCTGAATACGGATTTCCACGAGCTGAAATTTGACATGGGGCGCATGTTCGGCTTCGCCTACGGCGAGAAGGAGAACGGAGCGGTGTTTTCCCATATGACGGTCATGTATGCCAGCGCCCTGTATCAGAGAGGCTTTGTGCGGGAGGGATACCGCGCGCTGCAGACGCTGGCGGATGCGGCTCTGGACTTTGAGACGAGCAGGATCTACCCGGGCATCCCCGAGTATTTCAACGCGGACGGACGGGGCATGTACAGCTATCTGACCGGCGCGGCAAGCTGGTACATGCTGACTCTGATCACGGAGGTCTTTGGCGTGCGCGGCGAGGGCGGCGATCTGGTCCTGCAGCCGAAGCTCGTGCGGGAACAGTTTGACGAAAACGGAGAGGCCCGGCTGGAGCTGACGTTTGCCGGCAGGGATTTCGGCATCTGTTACCGCAACCTGACAGGCAGGGATTACGGCGCGTACCGGATCGCAGGGGCTTCCCTCGCGCAGGCGGGTTCTCTGACGCAGGTGCAGCCGGAGATAAAGGAGGGCAGGGTGCTGCTTCGGCGGAGGCAGCTTCTTTCCCTGCCGGACGGAAAACTGGAAATTGAGGCAGATCTTATGTAGCCCGGCATCCGGCGCAGGATGGGCGCCGCTGATCAGGCTGCCAGACATCAATCAGCAGGAGAGGAGTTACCATTTATTATGCAGTACGGATATTTTGACGACCAGAACCTGGAATATGTGATCACAAGGCCGGACACGCCGAAGCCCTGGGCAAATTATCTCGGCTCGCCGGAGTACGGCGCGCTGATCTCCAACAACGCCGGCGGCTACAGCTTTGTAAAATCCGGGGCGAACGGGCGCATCCTGCGCTACGTGTTCAACCAGTTTGACCAGCCGGGGCGCTATATTTATCTCCGCGACAATGATTCCGGAGACTACTGGTCCGCATCCTGGCAGCCGGTCGGAAAAGATCTGAAGGAATACAAAAGCGAGTGCCGCCACGGAACCGGCTATACGAAAATCGCGGCAGAGTACCGGGGCATCCGCAGCGAGGCAGCCTACTATGTGCCGCTCGGGAAAACGCACGAGGTGTGGGCGCTCACCGTGGAAAACCGCTCGCAGGAACAGCGGGAGCTGACGCTGACGGGCTATGCCGAATTTACCTGCAGCGGAAATTATGAGCAGGACCAGGTCAACCTCCAGTACTCGCAGTTCATCACCAGGACGCTGTTTGACCGCAATCGGGTCCGCCAGCAGATTCACGGGAACCTGGATGCGGCTGACAGCACGGTGGACGAAAAGGCGGTCACCGAGCGGTTTTTCGGCCTGGCCGGCGCGCCGGTTTCCTCCTGGTGCGGCGACCGGGCGCAGTTTCTCGGCGCCTACCGCGGATACGGGAATCCCGTCGGCGTGGAGAGCGGCGATCTGGGCGGCGCGGGCAATTACAATGAGAACAGCTGCGGGGCCCTGTCGGCGGTCGTCGCACTGAAGCCGGGTGAGACAAAGACCATCGCGTTTCTGCTCGGGGAAAAATCCCCGGCGGAGGGGGCGGCGATCGTGGAGGCTTACAAGCAGGCGGAAACCGTCTGCCGGAGGGAGCAGACGGAGGTGGCCGCGGACTGGCACCGGAAGTTTTCCCGTTTTCAGGTCAAGACGCCGTGCCCGGAATTTGACACGATGATCAACATCTGGAACGCCTACAACAGCTTCATCACATTTACCTGGTCGCGGGCGGCTTCCTTTGTTTACTGCGGCCTGCGCAACGGCTACGGCTACCGCGATACGGTGCAGGACATCCAGGGAATCATCCATCTGGCCCCGGAGCAGGCGCAGGAGAAAATTCGCTTCATGCTCTCCGCGCAGGTGGATCACGGCGGCGGACTGCCGCTGGTGAAATTCACGCACAATCCCGGCCATGAGGACACGCCGGAGGACGAATCCTATGTCCGGGAGACAGGGCACCCGGCTTACCGCGCGGACGACGCGCTCTGGCTGTTTCCGACGGTGTACAAATACATCGCGGAGACCGGGGATCTGGCGTTCCTCGACGAGACGGTCCCGTACGCGAACCGGGATGAGGGAAGCGTTTACGACCACCTGAAGCGGGCCCTGGACTTTTCCATGAAGCACCTGGGGCCGCACGGGATGCCGGCCGGACTGCACGCGGACTGGAACGACTGCCTGCGGCTGGGCGCAAACGGGGAATCCTCTTTTGTGGCGTTTCAGTTCTACTATGCGTTTTCTATCCTGCGGATATTTGCCGGTTATCAGAAAGACGAGGCGTACGGCGCCTGGCTGCAGAGCGAGCAGGAGGCGCTGGGGAAACGGCTGAAGAGGCTCTGCTGGGACGAAGACCGCTTCATCCGCGGCTTCACCGAGGCGGGCGAGACGATCGGAGCGCGCACGGCGCCGGAGGCGAACCTGTGGCTGAACCCGCAGAGCTGGGCGGTGATCAGCGGGCTGGCGGACGAGCAGCAGGCAGGACTGGCGATGGACAATGTCTGGCGGCGTCTGAACACGGCGTACGGGGCGGTGCTCATGGATCCTCCGTATCACGCGCATGCCTTTGACGGGGCGCTGGCGGTGATCTACAATGCCGGGACAAAGGAGAACGCAGGCATTTTCTCCCAGTCCCAGGGCTGGCTGATCCTGGCGGAGGCGCTGCTGGGACATGGGGAACGGGCGTTTTCCTATTTTAAGGAGAACGCACCCTCGATGCAGAATGATATCGCGGAGATCCGGGGGATCGAGCCCTACTGCTACGGGCAGTTCACGGAGGGCAGCGCGAGTCCGCACATAGGGCGCTCGCACGTGCACTGGCTGACCGGGACGGCGTCGACGGTTATGGTGGGATGCGTGGAGGGGATCCTCGGCATGCGCCCGGACCCTCACGGCATAAAAATCGCGCCGTCCATCCCGAAGGAGTGGAAAGCACTGGAGATCCGCAAGAGTTTCCGCGGCAGAACGCTGCACATTACGATCCGGAATCCGGAGGGCAGGGAGTCGGGCTGCAGGATGCTCACGGTAAACGGAAAAGAGGCGGCGGGAAATTACGTGCCGGAGGAGCAGCTCACGGACGTGACGGAAATCACGCTTCTTATGTAGACATGGGGCTGCCGCAAAACGCCTGTTCTGCGGCAGCCTCAGAATTTTATTCTGCCCCGTCCCTGTCCGCCGCGTTTTTATTGACGTCCCTGTCCGCCGCGTTCTTGTTGACGCCCCTGTCCGCCGCGCTCTTGTTGACGTCCCCGTCCGCCGCGTTCTTGTTGACGTCCCAGTTCGACATGTAATTGCTGGCACGGTACGCCTTGGGCGTGACCCCTGTCTGGCTGCGGAAGTGCTGGATAAAATGGCTCTGGGAAGAGTAGGACAGCATGTATGCGATCGAGGAAAGATCGTAATCGCTGTAGCGGAGCAGGTTTTTCGCCATGTCAATTTTTCTCTGCCGGATGTACTCGCTGATGGAAATCCCGGTCTCCTGCTTGAAAATGCGGGAGAGGTAGGCAGGGGAGATGCAGATGGCGTCGGCGATATCGTTGACGGTGATGCGCTCCCTGATGTGGCTGTAAATGTAGTCGATGGCGTCCGACACCTGCCTGGAGGTGACCGCGTACTTTTTCAGCGTGCGCATCCGCCCGGCAAAGTCGAGCGCCATCTGGTCGTGGAGCAGCACGATCTCAGCCATGTTGGCGCAGCGGTCCATTCTCTGGATGTAGGCGTCGCTTAGGCCGAAGGCCTCTTCCAGGGGCATCCCGCCTTCGATGCAGAAGCGGGTGATCATGGCGACGGTGACCACAAAGTGGTATTTCAGATTGCTGACCGGGTTGTCGGACAGCCGCCCGACGCCCCTCGGGTCCTTGAAGACGCCGCGGGTGCAGTTGTCCTGGACGGCGTCGATGTGTCCGGCCGCAACGTCGTGATAAAACATCATTTCTTCACCGGGGTCACGGTGGGGCATCAGCTCTTCATTCTGATCCGGTTCGATCGGTTTCCAGTCTTTCTCTGTTCCCATGGACTGATCCTCCTGGCATTGTAATAGTACCTTACACACCTGTGTCAGTGCTGTCTCACGCAGTAATTCCAGACGTTCCGGGAAGAGTATAGCACGCTGCAGGGGAATTTTTCAAGACTTCTCCGGCAGGGATTTTTGCAGAACGGCGTTGTGACGGTTTTGAGAAAACACAGCATGAATCTGATATTTTTTATTCATTATTAATATACTCTCCCCGGCAAAAAAAATACAATATAGGCAATAACACGACAGAAGTGTTATAGAAGAATGTATTAAAAATTTCAGAAGGAGGAAGTACAATGAAAAAGAGAACGGTAAGCCTCGCGCTGTGTCTTGGTCTTCTGGGCAGTCTCGGAAGCGGCACAGTCACTCAGGCAGAAGAGGAAGGAAAGGTCATCAACATCTACGTGTGGAACGATGAGTGGCAGAACAAGTTCAACGCCAACTATCCCGAGGTAGACAGCACTTCCAAGGACAAGTCCATCACCTATTTAAAGGACGGGACAGAAGTTCACTGGATCATCAATCCCAACCAGGACGGCGTTTATCAGCAGAAGCTGGACGAGGCGCTGGTCAAGCAGGCGGATGCGAGCGCAGATGAGAAGATCGACCTCTTCCTGGTGGAGGCTGACTATGCCCTGAAGTACATCGATCCCGACGTGGACGTGGCCATGCCGATCTCTGAGCTTGGCATCACTGCGGACGACATCGCCAACCAGTACAAGTACACGCAGGAGGCCGTGACGACCGCGGACGGCGAGATCCGGGGCCTCAGCTATCAGGCGACGCCGGGCATGCTGGTCTACCGCCGCTCCATCGCGCAGGCAGTTCTGGGCAGCGACGATCCCGAGACCGTGGGCGCTGCGGTTGCCGACTGGGACAAGTTCTACGAGACCGCGGACAAGATGAAAGAGGCCGGCTACTATATGTATTCCGGGCGTGCAGACACCTACCGCGTGTACTCCAACAACGTCTCCGCTCCCTGGGTGGACGGATTTGACATTGTGGTGGACCCGAACATGATGAACTGGGTGGAGCGTTCCATGGAGGACACCGAGAACGGCATCAACCACAAGGTGGGCGGCCAGTGGACCGACGAGTGGAACAAGGACATGGGCCCGGACTCCAAGGTGTTCTGCTTCTTCCTTCCGGCATGGGGCCTGGATGTGTGCATCAAGCCCAACGTGACGGACACTGACGCGGCTGAGGACTGGGCGGTCTGCCCGGCTCCGCAGAGCTTCTACTGGGGCGGCACATGGCTCATCGCCTGCCGCGGCACGGACAACCCGGAGCACCTCAGGGACATCATGCTGAAGATGACGGCAGACACCGACATCCTGCGCAGTCTTGCCGTGAACAACGGTGAGATGAGCAATGACCAGCCGCTGATGGAGGAGCTGGCAGAATCACCTGACTTTGGTATCGACCTGCTGAGCGGCCAGAACTACATCGGCGTTCTGTCTGAGGCGGCTGCGAACATCAGCCTTGCAAACGTCTCCCCGTACGATCAGGGGTGCACTGAGGAATTCCAGAACGCGTTCGGCGATTACTTCAACGGTGTCATCGATCTGGATACGGCCAAGGCAAACTTTGAGACCGCGATTCATGAGCGTTATCCGGAGCTGGCGATGGGCGCTGTGAAGTGGCCGGAGTAAGCGGACGGACGGGCGCTGCGAAGGGGCGGCTTCGGCCGCCCCGGCCCTGATATAAGGCCGCCCGCGAATGCTTCGTGCGGGGGAGCGTCTGAAAAAGCACCATGAAAGGAGGACTTCCCATGAAAAAACATAAAGGCGTCAGCTATGCGAAATGGGGGTATATTTTTATTCTGCCCTTCTTCCTGACGTATGCCATATTTTCGCTGATTCCACTGGTGGACACCATCCGGAACAGCTTTTATACGTATTTCTATTCCGGCCTGAAAGTTGTTGGCCCCACCTGGGCCGGCCTCGGCAATTACAAGGAGCTTCTTTCCGCCGACCTGCCTAAGTACGCGTGGAATACCTTTGTCATGTGGATCCTGGGCTTTGTCCCGCAGATCTGTGTGGCGCTGCTGCTGGCCGCGTGGTTTACGGACGCACGCTTTAAGATAAAGGGAAAACAGTTTTTCAAGGTAGTCATCTATCTGCCAAACCTGATCATGGCGTCCGCGTTTGCCATGCTGTTTTTTGCCCTGTTTTCGAATACCGGCCCGGTCAACAACATCCTCGTCAGCATGGGCGTGACGGGAGAGCCCATCCGTTTCATGGAGTCCACGCTGGGAGCACGCTCCCTGGTGGCACTGATGAACTTCCTGATGTGGTTCGGCAACAGCACCATCATGCTGATGGCTGCCATCATGGGCATCAATCCGTCCGTCTTTGAGGCGGCGGAGCTGGACGGCTGCACACAGTCGCAGAAGTTCTTCAAGATCACGCTTCCCCAGATAAGGCCCCTGCTGACCTACACTCTGATCACATCCCTCATCGGCGGCCTGCAGATGTTCGATGTGCCGCAGATCCTGACCAACGGCCAGGGCGCTCCGGACCGCACCACCATGACGCTGATCATGTTCCTCAACAAGCACCTCCAGGCCAAGAACTACGGCATGGCCGGCGCTCTGTCCGTGTACCTCTTTGTGATCAGCGCTGTCCTGTGCTTCTTCGTGTTCAAGATGAATACGGACAGCGACCCTGACGGTTCAAAGGCCGCGGCAAAGCGGGCGAAGCGGGCAAAGAAAGGAGGCCTGGCCTGATGAAGAATAAGAGTGTAAAGGTGCGCTCCGTGATCGCACACGTTGTACTGGTATTTCTCTCGTTTTTGTGTCTGTTTTTCTTTTACATACTGATCATCAACGCGACGCGTTCCCATGCGCAGCTGCAGCTTGGATTCTCGGCGCTGCCGGGCTCCAGCCTGCTGACGAATCTGAACAACGTCCTGAACGACCCGGCGATCCCGATCGTGAAGGGCATCATCAACAGCCTGATCGTTTCCGGCTGCTGCGCGGCGATCGTGACCTACTTTTCCGCCCTGACGGCATACGGTATCTACGCCTATGACTTCAGGATGAAAAAGCTGGCATTCACGTTCATTATGGCCATCCTGGTCATGCCCACGCAGGTGACGGCGCTTGGCTTCCTGCGCCTGATCACCAACATGCACATGGACGACTCTCTGCTTCCGCTGATCCTGCCGTCCATCGCCTCGCCGGCCACGTTCTACTTCATGTTCAGCTACATGCAGTCCTCTCTGCCGAAGGATCTGGTGGAGGCGGCCCGGATTGACGGCTCCGGCGAGTACGGAACCTTCAACCGCATCGTCATCCCGATCATGAAGCCGGCGATCGCGGTGCAGGCGATCTTCACCTTTGTCGGTTCCTGGAACAATTACTTCATCCCGGCCCTGGTGATCACGTCAAAGAACAAGCAGACGCTTCCCATCATGATCGCGACCCTCCGCGGCGCGGACTACATGAATTTCGACATGGGAAAGATCTACATGATGATCACCATCGCCATCGTGCCGATCATTATCATTTATCTGTGCCTGTCCAAGTTTATCGTCGAGGGCGTCGCCCTGGGCGGTGTGAAGGAGTGATCAGCCGGACAGGACAGTCCCCGGAAGCTGTGAAATGACGGCAGAGCAGCAGACTTCGCGATCTGATCCACAGATACTTAACTCTCCGGAGCATCACCGGTCTTTGGCAGCATCGGAGTAAAACATACGGGGCTTTTGCAGAATATACAGGAAGGGGTTGTCAAAATGGCAGCCCCTTCTTTTCACTTTCAGATTGTTCTCACGGATTTGAACTTTTGAACATTTGTCCCCTGGCGTCAAAAATGAGCCTGCCATCGGTTTTTCCATGCTGCGCACTCCCAAAATCCACTGGCTCAGGAAATATAAAGTTAACATAATTGTAATTGCTTTGTAATCACAGAATATGGTAAAATTATTTCGCGATTGAGCGATGAGGGTGACTCTTTGCCGATTGAGGAAAGAGTTGATAACAAGAGGGGAAAAATAAGAGAGGGGATGTACATGAAGAAGTTTTGGGCGACAGTGCTTGCCGGATGTCTGGCGGTGCAGTCGCTGTCCGGTTATGCTCTGGCAGCAGAAGGGGCTGAGCCAGGGATCATTGTTCTGGAGGACAGCGGCAGCGCGGGAACGGACGGCGGCGCGGGAATGGAGAATGCGGGCGGTGCTGAGATACCGCAGCTGGAGGTGGATGTGACGCCGCAGCCGGAGGCTGGCGAGATACCGCAGCCGGAAGTGAGCGGGACGCCGCAGCCGGAAGTGAACGAGATACCGCAGCCTGAGGTGAGTGTGGTGCCGCAGCCTGAGGTGAGTGAGACACCGCAGCCTGAGGCAGGCGGGACACCACAGCCGGAAGTGAGCGGGACGCCGCAGCCGGAGACACAGGATACTTCTTCAGCAGATAACACGGATGTTCCGGTTTCCGGGGACGAGTCTGCCCCGCAGGACGGCACGGATGGCGCTCCGGCGGGAAATCCGGAAGACAGTCTGACGGGGGACGGGAATACGGCGCAGACGCCGGATACGACCCAGACATCGGACACAGTGCAGACGCCGGATACGACCCAGACATCGGACACGGTGCAGACGCCGGATACGACCCAGACGTCGGACACGGTGCAGACGCCGGGTACAACCCAGACGCCGGACACGGCGCAGGGATCCGATACAGCGCCTGCCCCGGATGTGCCGCAGACGCCGGATGCACAGGGCCCCCAGCCGGAGATGCCGACACTGGACTGGGCGGGGGAAAACGGGATTTCTCTGGATGATCTGACGGTGGACGGAGACTGGACATTTGAAGATATTGAAGTGATCGACGATGCGGGCCTGAGCGGGCCGGGGTCAGACACTGGTGCTGCCCTGGAACCGGAGAGCGAATCCGAATCAGAGACGGAATCAGAACCTGACATGGAAATGATGGCGGAGACTGAGCTGGTGACGGAAGAGGGCGCTGCCGATGAGTACCGGCTGCTCTCAGCCGGCGAGTGGAACGGCTCCTGCATAGAGGTCAAGGTGGTTTCCACGCTGCCGTTCCTCGATATGAAGAAGATCGACATCACACTTTCCGGATCCTCTCTGATTATGACGGAGCCAAGAAGCGTATATCTGCCGAATGCAGGCAGGGTCAGCGCTACGGAGACGTTTTCTGTGGCGCCGGGAGAGTACACTGTGACGGTTCATGCGGATCAGTTCGCTGACTTTACAGAGACGGTGAGCGTGGGCACACAGCAGACTGCCCGGCTTGAAATCTGCACCTCCAGGGTGCAGAGCCTGAGCGCGGATGCGCAGCATCCGGAAGAGGTTAAGGCGACGAGCGGCTGGCTGCGGCTGGGCGACGTCGACGGGGACACCCAGATCACGGAAAACGACATCAATAAACTTCTGGATGCGGTGCATTCGGAGTCGATGGATCCGTCCTGCGATCTGGACGAAGACGGCATCGTGGATCTGTCTGACCTGCAGCTGGCGGTGCAGAGCCTGAACGATGGCCAGGCCGCGACGGTTTCCCTGCTCTCTGTTCCAAGAGAGGTAAAACAGGATGCAAATACGATGATCGAGGGTGCCGAGAACCTCCTTTCAAACAGCGGAAGCGCAACGCTGAAGCCGGTTGGCGCAGGGGAGATATCCGCGGAGAATCCCGTGTCCATGACCTTTGACTTCCAGACACAGGGAGAGTCGGAAGAGCTGCCCGCCCTGGAGGGCATGACGATTCAGGCGCCGGTGACGAGAGACGAGAGCACCGGTGCGGTCACCAGCGACATCGCAAGCGGCTATGCGCTGGTGGAGTACCTCGATGACGCAGAGACAAAATACTACAAGATCCCTCTTGAAAAAGAAAACCCGCAGGAAGTGATGGAATCGGCATCTCTGAAGGAGCTGCCGCAGTCCCTGATGCTTCTGACGACGGGAGCCCCGCTCGAGATCCTTCCGGTTGAATCCATCGAAGAGATCGACGAGGCGGAGGTCTCCGAGGCGGCTCAGGCTGCGGAGGAGGAGGCGGCCGGGAACGGCATTGTGGAAGAATTCTATACGGATGAGTTCTATATGGACGAGTTTTATGCAGACGCGGCATCGCCGACGGCAGCCCCGCCTGTATCCGACCCGGCAGCGAACCTCCAGATGCCGGAAGACCAGGCCGAGACTCTGCCGCCGGCCGCGCTGGAACCGGACGGCTCGTTCGTCCTGAACTTTGGCGGGCAGATCGCGGTGAAGCGCGTCACGATCAGGATCACCGGGACTACGAAGAAGGAAGAGGCGCTGGCGGAGATCGCCAGAGTACAGTTTGTCAACGATATGGAGAGCAGGATCCCTGCTCCGGATCTGAGCATCCCGACGATCAGTGAGGTGCAGTCTAAGAATGAAGAGCTCGCCGTGAGCTGGAAAGAGCAGACCAACGTGACCGGATACGAGGTGGAAGTGAGCGGCCCGGTGAAAAAGGCGACAGGTACGTACACGCAGGTCGTCCGTGTCGGAGGATCTCCGCACACGATCGTGTCCATCAACGACAAGTCGCTGATCAACTACAACAATTACACAATCCGGGTGCGCTCTGTCAACGGAGAGTGGAGCAGTCCGTGGTCCCAGCCGGTGACGGCGCAGCCCAAACCGGAGAAGGGCCCGGGCCGGGTAGACAATGTAGTCGCGAAGGGCGGTTACCGGTCTCTCCATGTGACATGGAAGGACATGGACGACTCCAACGGCTATATGCTCTATTACCGCGAGAAGGACGGCGGCGATTTCCTCCCGGCAATACAGAACTACACGCTGCCGAAGGACGGCGCGGGCCGGCTGATGACAAACCAGTATACCATTACCGGGCTGAAGGATGCGGCGACGTACGAGGTTTACGTGATCGGCTGGAATGACTTTGAGCAGGGAAGCTGGGGCCAGGAGAGATCCAGGCTTTCGGAGGCGATGACGGAGAGCGGGGAGACGCCGAAGCTGCCAAAATATCATCTGCTCAATACATACAACGGCACTTATGACGACAAGGCGGAAGAGAACGTCGGCAGGGTGACGGACCATATCGTGAGCGCGGTGTGCGGCACGCACAACGGCCAGAAGATGGTGGAGAGCCCGCTGGACCAGGCGGAGGACGCAAAGGGATATCCGACCGTGAACGGCGCGCAGCGGAAGTACGCACGCTGGGCATACGGCGCGGTGGACAACAGTTATTCCTCTTACTGGATCAAGCACGACTGGGACGACGGCGTCGCCTACCCGATATCGGATTTCAGCAAGGGAATTACCGTTACCTTCGACGCGAAATATAAAATGAACTATCTCACCTTTACGGCTGCAGACATGCAGGGCAATCCGGAGACCGCAAAGATCGTGTACTGGGAGGACCCGGAGAACGGAAAGGGTGAGGAAGTAGGCTGCAGCGTGATCCGGAACCTGGACGACACGAAACGCCCGTACTACGTTGTGAAGTTTGACAAGACAGTGGAGGCGAAGCAGATCCAGCTGTACATCGGAACCGGCTATTACAAGATCGACCTGAAGATCGCCGAGATCCATTTCCACAGGTACAATGAGCAAGTGGACGACGTCGTGGAAGCGCTGTTTGCGGACGCTGAGCACAGCATGCTGAGCGAGAAGCTGACATCTGTCGATAAGGAGGCCGCACTGGCCATGATAAGCCAGGCAGAGGCGGTGGTGAACACGCCGGATGAGATCACGGGTGAGTATCATCCGCTGAAAGCGTTCCTCCTGCTGGATATCGAGGCGGCGAGAGAGCTCCTGGAGCTCAGGCTGGATGAGCCGGTCCGCGTGGATCCGGGGATCACGGCCAAAAAGGACGGCCACATCAATTTCGGAGGCCTGAACGAATGGCAGCCGCTGGGCAGAGTCGCGGCGTCCGGCGACGCGCTGACGGTCTATGTCGGCCACAATTTCAAGAAGATCCGCGAGAACACGAACCTGCAGCTGATATTCACGCAGTACCATGCGGAATCGAGCACGCTGGCGAAGTCGATCTCTCTGAAGGTCGGCGCGAACAAGATCACGCTTCCGGAGATCACCACGGATCCGGGGCAGGAGAGAGGCGGACAGCTCTATGTGGCTTATACGGGAAACAACCCGAACGACCAGTACGTCGTCCGCATCAACGGCGGTGTAAAGATTCCGGTGCTGAATGTTCACAATATGTCCGCGGAGGCGAGACGCAGCGCGATCAGCGAATATATCTCCGAGCTGGAGACGTATGCGGCCGGCATCGAACAGCTGCACGGACAGAAGCATGCGGGCAGCGGGAACCGGTATGTGGATATGGGCTACGATGTGCAGAACTGCATCCTGAACGCGACCGATCTGATGATGGACTACATGATGTACTCCGTGCCGGCATCCCAGATCCAGGCTGCACTGAATAAATATTCGTCCAGTGAGCAGAAGATCATGGCGATGGAAAACGCGCTGGATGCGATCGAGAATACGATGAAGCTGTTCTACCAGCATAAGGGCCTGTTTAAGGGGGCGGGAGGCAATAAGGAAACCCCGTCACGCCACCTGAATATCCGCTACATGCAGATGTTCACCGGAGCATTCATGTATGCGTCGGGGAATCATATCGGCGTCGAGTATCCGGAGACGAAGCTTGCGATGTCGGCCAGCTGGGACGGCTTCGGCTGGGGAGTCGCGCATGAGATCGGCCATGATATTAATGACCCGGCATATGCGATCGCGGAGATCACAAACAATTACTTTGCGCAGCTGCTGACGAAGGCGGCCAATGAGGGCCACAGCACGCGCTTTAAGTACGAGGATGTCTACAGGAAGGTAACCTCTGGGACCGTCGGGCGTTCGCCGAACGGGGCGGTACAGCTTGCGCTCTACTGGCAGCTCCACCTTGCGTTTGACGACTATACCGCTGCGTACGGAGATGACGGCTATCGCGACGACCGGTATATCTTTGACGATTACCAGACGATGTTCGACAACCTGTTCTTTGCGCGGGTGGACACGTATTCGCGGAATCCGGGCGCCGCGCCGAAGAATCCGGACAAGTCGAAGGCGGTAGAGCTGAAGCTGACGAAGGACGTGGATCAGAACCTGATGCGCCTGTCCTGCGCCGCGGCGAAGGAGGATATCCTTCCGTTCTTCGAGCGCTGGGGCATGGTGCCGGATGAAGACACACGGAAATTTGCCGGACAGTACGGCGAGCCGACAGAGAAGGCTCTCTATTATGTGAATGATGATGTGAGAAATTACAGAGTGGATCACAGCGGACAGGAGGATACCCTCAATGTCAGAAATGCGGAGGTGTCCATTCAGATGAATCCTGCGGAAGGCAACAGGGTAAAGCTGAACCTGAGCACGAGCGGTGTGCAGACCGACGCGATCCTCGGATACGAAGTGAGCCGCAGCATGTATGTGAACGGCAGGAGACAGCCGGCTGTTGTGGTCGGATTTGAGCTGGCCGGAGAGGACGGAAACGCTGTGTACACGGACACGATCTCCGCGCTTGACAACCGCGTGCTGTACTATGAAGTGCGTGCGGTTGACAAGTTCCTGAATTATTCGCCGGTGACGAGAGCCAGCGGCACAAGGATTTCCACCGGAGGCGCGCTGGGCAAGCATTCCTGGACGGTCGAGACGACGCTCGCTTCTGACGATGATACGAATGTCACGTACGGCCACGACGACCCGGATGCGGGCTACGGGGACGATATCACCGGCCCCGGCAGGGTGTATTCGATCGTCAGGATCATCGACGATAAGCCTGGTACTCAGTACAACGGTACGATCCAGGGAACGGAAGGCCAGATCGTGATAGACATGCAAAAGCCGATGGAGGTCACTTCCCTGAGATACCAAGGCGGAGAGCTGAAAGACGTCACGATCAGGGTCAGCCTGAACGGGAGCACATGGGTGACCGTGAAGGAGAACTATCATATTCCTGAGAGTGCGGAGGAGCTTTCAACGATCTGGTTTGACGCTGTCCAGCCGGATGAGAAGGAGAAGTGGATCGGCACTTATGACGCACGCTATGTGATGCTTGTTCTTTCCGGAGGCGGGGAAGACGGCGGGACTGTCAGCATAAACGAGATCGATATCTGCGGACCGTCCGGGGACGACATTGCGTTCTTCAGCGCTGAGGGGTCTGAGGGAGGACTTCCGGCGGCCGGAATCGTGGCAGAAGATTACGTGTACGCGAAGGAGAACACGGAGAGCGGTTCTGCCGACCTGAAGATTCCGAAGGGCTCTCTGCTCTTCGCAGGGACATACAAGGGCAACCCGGCGTACAACGTGGTGGTGCTCTATGACGAAGAGGGAAATGTGATAGGAGCCGATAAGCAGGCGAATGCGGTGGATTCGGAACAGGTGATCTTCGCGGACGTTCCGAAGCAGGGAAATCTCGGGGAGACCTCAAAGGGGATCTGGGTCTACTTTGTAACGCCGAAGGAAGACGACGAGGGCTACATTCAGAGAGTTTATGACAGCATTTCCGGGAAACGTGTGCGCGCGGAGCTGTACCGGGTGGACAAGGCCCATACGCTGGAAGGGGAGCGCGTCGTCAGCGATACCGCGTTTACGACTCTGCCGGAAAGCTTTGGAGAGCTGAAATCCATTACGCTGTCGGACGATAACCTGAAGAAGACGCAGGAGACCGAAGGGTGATAAGGGGGGGATTCTGAGATGAAGAGATGGATAAAACAGATATTGGCAGCGGTTCTGCTCCTTACGGCCCTCCCGGTTCTTCCGGTTCTGGCGAAGAATATGGCGACGGCTTATCTGGAGAATACGGAAGGCAGCAATCAGGTGAACGTCTCTCTGGAGCTTTCCGAGGGCGCGACGGAGAAGATCACTTCGCTCCGCTTTAAGCTGCTTGTCTCGGTGGAAGAGGGGACGATGGAGGAACCTTCCTTTGCCTTTGCAGACAGTCTCCTGAGCATGGAAAAGAGCGCCCGGGTGACATGGAATCAGGAAGCCGCGGACTATATGATCGACATTGTTCTCTCCGGCAAGGAGGATCAGAATATCTTTGCCGGAGGGACAAAGGCCGCGATCGGGACTCTGACGGTTCCGGCCGGCGAGTATTATGCAGAAGTGGGACTTGTGATGACGGACGACGGAAGCGAGACGGAGGATGCTGAAGAGGACGGCGTTGTTCTGGCCGATCAGAAGGAGCAGCTGAGCGATACGGTGTCCGTGCTCCAGTATGTGGGAAATGCCGGAATGGATGTGATGTCGGTGAATCTGAAGGCCGACCGGCAGGTTGCGATCGGGAAGAAGAGCCAGGCGGAGACAGAACCGCCGGCGCCGGTACAGCCTGAGACACAGCCGGTACAGCCGGAGACGCAGCCGCAGCAGACACCGGTACAGCCTGAGACACAGCCGCAGCAGACGCCGGTGCAGCCGGAGACGCAGCCGCAGCAGACGCCGGTGCAGCCGGAGACACAGCCGCAGCAGACGCCGGTGCAGCCGGAGACGCAGCCGCAGCAGACGCCGGTACAGCCTGAGACACAGCCGCAGCCGGCACCGGTGCAGCCTGAGACAGTACCGCAGCAGACGCCGGCGCAGCCTGAGACAGTGCCGCAGCAGACGCCGGTGCAGCCGGAGACACAGCCGCAGCCGGCACCGGTGCAGCCGGAGACGCAGCCGCAGCAGACGCCGGTACAGCCTGAGACAGTGCCGCAGCAGATGCCGGCACAGCCGGAGACACAGCCACAGCAGCAGACAGAGCCGGCGGCCGCTCAGACAGAGACGCAGGTTCAGACGGAGAAAAAGACGGAAGCCGGACTTGCGAAACCGGTGCTCACTGTGAACGCGGTGGCAGGCTCATCGAAGCTCCGGTTTTCCTGGAAAAAGGTGTCCGGGGCAGACGGATACCAGCTGTTCCTTTACGACAGCAGCAGCAGGAAGTACGTAAAATTCAAGACAGTCAGAAACGGAACCTCCTATTCGGCGGAATATGAGAGTGGGATGACGTACCGCTTTAAGGTGCGCGCTTTCCGGAAGGAGAAGGACGGGAAGACCATCTACAGCCGCTACAGCGACGCGGCAGAGGCGCAGGCGGCATCCTTCGACAGAAAGAAGACGGCCGTCCTCCGGGCGTCCAGCGAGGTTGACGACCCGCATATCACATTTAAGTGGGATGCGGTCCCGGGCGCGGAAGGGTACAGACTGTACATGTATAATTCGGTAAAGAAGAAATACGTGAAGCTGGCGACGGTCCGCGGCGGAAATGAAAATGTGCTTTCCTGCACGCCTTCAAGAGAATTCAGCTATGCGAAGGTGTACAAATTCAAGATACGCACGTACGCGCACGACGAGAACGGCAATACCGTGTACGGTGTGGCATCGAACGCGTTCCGCTTCAAGACACGGCCTGAGAGAGTGTCCGGCCTGTCGGTGAAGGCCACAGGAACCGGAAAAGTGAGCCTGACCTGGGACGAGGTTCCGGGCGCGGACGGTTACCGGATTTTCCGAAGCCTGACAAAGAACGCCGGAGATTTTGAGCGGCTGAAGCTCATAAAGGGCGGAGACGCTGTGAGCTATGTCGACAGGACGGTGGAGAGCGGGACGAAGTATTATTATTCAGTGAGGGCTTACACGGATACGCGGCAGGGCAATTCCAGGATCGGACCGAGAAGCCGGATCCGATCTGTGAGCGTGAAGTAGAGATAGTTTAACCGGGATCACAGGAGGTGCTGGATGGGACTGATAAAAGCGGCGCTGGGCTCCGCAGTCGGAGTTCTGGCGGATACATGGAAGGAATATTTTTACTGTGAGGCGATGGATACGGATATCCTAGCGCAGAAGGGGATGAAGCGCGTCTCAGGCCGCTCTTCAAACCGGCGCGGGAGCGACAATATCATCACGGACGGTTCTGTGATCGCGGTCGCCGACGGGCAGTGCATGATGATCGTTGAGAATGGCAGGGTCGCAGAGGTCTGCGCGGAGCCGGGGGAATACACGTATGACAGCGGCTCACAGCCCAGCGTGCTGGGCGGGGGCCTCGGCGAAATGCTTCAGAAAACCTTTGAGGCGGCCGGAAAGCGCTTCGTGTTCGGCGGGGAGCCGGCCAGCGACCAGAGGATCTACTATTTCAATACGAAGGAGATCGTGGGCAATAAATACGGAACGGCGACGCCGGTTCCGTTCCGTGTGACCGACCGCAGCATCGGGCTTGACGTGGACATTTCAATCCGCTGCAACGGAGAGTATTCCTACCGCATCGCGGATCCGATCCTGTTTTACACGAACGTCTGCGGCAATATCGACGACGTGTATGACCGCTCGAACCTGGACAGCATGCTCAAGTCGGAGCTGATGACGGCTCTGCAGCCGGCCTTTGCAAGGATCTCCGAACAGGGCGTGCGCTACAGCGAGCTGCCGGGACACACGATGGAGCTTGCGGATGCGCTCAATGAGGTCCTCTCCAGAAAGTGGAAGGATCTGCGCGGGATCGTGGTATCCTCTTTTGGCATCAACTCTGTGTCTGCGTCCAAAGAGGACGAGGATATGATCAAACAGATCCAGAAGAGCGCTGTGATGCGGGATCCGTCCATGGCCGCCGCGGCGCTGGCCGGCGCGCAGGCAGACGCGATGCGTGCTGCGGCCTCTAACGCGGCCGGCGCGATGAACGGTTTCATGGGCCTGAATATGGCGGCGGGCGCGGGCGGAATGAACGCGCAGGAGCTGTTTGCGATGGGGCAGCAGGCACAGAGGACGCAGCAGCCTGCCGGGAGCTGGACGTGCTCCTGCGGGGCGGTGAACACCGGAAACTTCTGCCAGCAGTGCGGGACGAAGCGCCCGGAGACGTCGTGGACGTGCTCCTGCGGAGCGGTGAACACCGGGAATTTCTGCTCAGAATGCGGGGCAAAACGCCCGGAGGCATCGTGGACGTGCTCCTGCGGGGCAGTGAACACAGGAAAATTCTGTCAGCAGTGCGGTGCGAAGCGGCCCTGAGGCGGACGGCAGTTTTTAACATGAGCTGTGTATGACCGGAGGGAAAGATGTCAGGAATTTTGGAATACAAATGTCCGTGCTGCGGCGGGGCCATCCGCTTTGACAGCGCCGCCCAGAAAATGAAATGTCCCTACTGCGATACGGAGTTCGATCTCGATACGCTGAAACAGTTTGACGAGGAAAACCTGGAAGAGGATCAGGATCCTGCATGGAAGGCGGACAATGTGACACAGGGGAGCGAAGAGCTGGACGGGGAGCGAGACGGCCTTGTATCCTATGTGTGCGAGTCCTGCGGCGGGGAAATTGTCGCAGACAGCACCATGGCGGCGTCGAGCTGCCCCTACTGCGGCAATCCGGTGATCGTGCTGAAGCAGCTCTCCGGGATGCTGCGACCGGATCTCGTGATCCCCTTTAAGCTCGACAAAAAGGAGGCAGAGGGACGCCTCAGGGAACACCTGAAGGGAAAGGTGCTGCTCCCCTCCCTGTTTAAGCGGGAAAACCGGATCAGGGAGGTTAAGGGGATTTATGTGCCGTTCTGGCTGTATGACTGCGAGGCGCAGGCAGATATCCGCTGCAGGGCGACGAGGCTGAGAAGCTGGAGAAGCGGAGATTATGACTATCTGGAAACTCAGCATTTTCTGCTCTGCAGGAGCGGGGACATCGCCTTTGACAAGGTGCCGGCCGACGGCTCCCTGAAGATGGACGACGCGCTGATGGATTCGCTGGAGCCATTCGATTATTCCGAGGCGGTTGACTTCCAGACCGCGTACCTTGCAGGCTATTTTGCGGATAAATATGACCAAAGCGCGGAAGACTGCGCGCCGCGGGTAAACAGCCGCATGCGCACGAGCACGGTAAATTCCTTTATGAGCACAATGATCGGATACGCATCCTGCGTGCCGGAGCACATGAATATCCGGCTGCGCCAGGGGAGCATCCGCTATGCGCTTCTCCCGGTGTGGCTGCTGAATACGGTATATAAGGGGCAGACCTACACGTTTGCCATGAACGGCCAGACCGGGAAGTTCGTGGGAGACCTGCCCATGGACAGGGGGAAGGCGCTGGGGATCGCAGGCGGCGTATTTGCGGCCGTGACCCTGATCGCCTGGCTTGTCATGCTGATGTTCTGACGCTGCTCCGGCGTTAAGAGGCAGTCGTGTGAAGGATGAGTGTTTTGCTGTTGCCTGTGGCGCCGGCTGAAAGGCAAGCGGAATGGAGATTTATGTGAAAAACGCGGCGCTAAGAGGCAGTCGTGTGAAAGATGACGGTTTTGCTGCCGCCTGTGGCGCAGCAGAAAGGCTGGCGGAATGGAAATCAGAATGAAAATCAGGATGAAAGAGAAACGGGTATCCGGGCGCGTCCGGCTGTCTCTGGCTGTCTCCTGTGTCCTGACAGGGATGGTTCTGTCCCTGTTTCTGTCTTCCTGTGCCGGCCTTTTTGCGCGGGCCGCCAACGATGTGAAGGTGGTCGACGAGGCCGGACTTTTGCTGCCGGACGAGGAGGAAGCCCTTCAGAACCGGCTTTTTGAGATCGCTGAAAGATTTCAGTGCGATGCGGCAGTGGTTACGGTGAAGTCCTGCGGCGGGATGGACGTGCAGAGGTTTACAGATCTGTACTACTACGAAAATGGTTACGGATATGGCCCGGAGATCGACGGGATCATGCTCCTGGTCAGCATCGGGGACCGGCGCTTCCACCTGGCGACCCGGGGAAGCGTGATTGACGCCTTCACGGATTACGGGCTGGAGGTGATCGACGATGCGATCACTCCGAGCCTGAGCGAGGGAGCATATGCGGAGGCGTTTGAGACATTTGCCGATCTGACGGAGGAGTTCCTGGAGGAAGCTGCGGAGGACATGCCGTATGACACGAATCACACCTATCGGGAACCGATGAACGCCTGGCTGCGCATCCTGATCGCGGCCGTGATCGGTCTCGCGGCGGCCGGAGGCACACTGGCAGTTCTGATTCGGCAGCTGCGCTCCGTCCGCACCGGCCGGGAGGCCAGAGACTATGTGAGAAGCGGAAGCTTTCGTGTCACACGCGCATACGACCTGTTCCTGTACCGCACCGTGACGAAGCGCCGGGTTGAGCACGCGCCGTCCGGAGGCGGCGGGGGAGGAAGCATGACGCACTCCGCGCCGGGAGGCGGAGGAAGCGCAGGAGGGCGAAGCGGGTCCTTCTGAGAAACTTCATAATTAGCAGTCAAAAAACGGTGGCAAGAGACATTCAGGGGATGAAGGGACAAGAAAAGGACAAGGAGAGGACAAGGAAGGGACAAGGAGAGGACAAGGAAGGGACAAGGAGAGGACAAGAAAGGGACAAGGAAGGGACAGAGAAGAGGACATTTTGACCGTTGATATGTCCGTTTCTATGAATTGTTTGAATCCGGGGCGGCGAGCCGTGCAGCGTCTCTCGCGGCCAGGGGCCGCTCGAGCGCGGGCTGTCGCCCTAAAAATAGCAAACAGGCGAGCCGTGCTGCGTCTCTCGCGGCCATATGGCCGCTCGAGCGCGGGCTGTCGCCCTAAAAATAGCAAACAGGCGAGCCGTGCTGCGTCTCTCGCGGTCAAAAGACCGCTCGAGCGCGGGCTGTCGCCCTAAAAATAGCAAACAGGCGAGCCGTGCTGCGTCTCTCGCGGTCAAAAGACCGCTCGAGCGCGGGCTGTCGCCCTAAAAATAGCAAACAGGCGAGCCGTGCTGCGTCTCTCGCGGCCATATGGCCGC